>JAFQTD010000008.1 GCA_017409215.1 Alphaproteobacteria bacterium | reverse complement strand
CGAATACGATCATATCCATTGCTACCTCGACAACGACAATGCCGGAAAGGTGGCAACAGAATACATCATCGGCATACAACAGGCAAAGGCCATAGATGAGTCATACCGATATAATGGCTGTAAGGATTTGAATGATTATTTGAGGGGAAAACAGTTGCTGAAATAGCACTTTCATTGATTTAAAGTAAAAAATGACCTGAAGATTCAAATAATATAGCGCAGAAATACTACAATTAGAAATATTTGTAGTACTTCCGCGCTGTTATAGAGGATATAAAAAAGACGGGTTTCATCTCAAAGAGACAAAACCCGATTTAATTTCTTTTTTAAAGTGCAGATCGGAGCGACGGGGGCTACCGTGTACACTATTCGTATTTCTACTCTGCAAAGTTAGGTATTTTTATTGGCCTTAGCAAGCATACGAGCAAGTTTTTTATGAATTTTTCTAATTTTACGCTGTATTTTATCTGGTAGTTTAGTTTTTTTGACAGTTTTAGGTACTTTAATACCCGTTTTTGATTCTATTAGCGGTTCTAATGACGGACACTTTTTGTAAAGTGTTTGTGCAGCTTTAATTAGGTCACGTTCTAATTCATCACATCTATTAGATGATACTGTTTTTAATAAAAACTTAATGACTTCAAGAGCGACTCCTAAATTGTGACGTGTTGCTCCTATGAATCTTCCAGCAGGACCGTTATTAACAGAAGTATATAGGTTAAAGTCGAAAAGTACATTTCCGTGAGCACAAGCATTTCGCACTAGTCTTACAGCTTCTATATAATCAAAAAAAACATTTGTTTGTGCTACACCGTAACGTTGGCTCACTAGTCGTCTATCATCATTTAATAAAAGGCAATTATACAATGTGGTGAGATTGCCAAATACCATAAATTCCATTGTTTTCCATGCAGGTGCATAGACATCGGTTGGATAACGGCGATGATGGCGCTTTATTACCTCCTTGTCTTTGATGGTCTTATAAACCTTGTTTGGAAAATCTGTAACGAAAGAGGTTGAAACCACTGCCGGGTCAACAAACCATACAGGATTATTATTGTATTTGTTGGACAGTTCATATATCATTGTAGTCCGAATGGCAACTTCAATACGCGACAAGTAGCGATTCAAAATGTTTCGCAAATCAAAGTCAAAATAATAAAGGGCGACAGCATCCTCTATGCGTGTATTTGTATTCACTCTATGACGTCGCTTTTTACCGAGTTCCGGGTAGGTTACCTCGAAAGGGTGCAAATAAAAGCCCAATCGGTAATACCCTATATCAAGAAGATACTCCTCGGCCTTTTTTGTATCAGCAATAACTACGCCCCTGTTAATCATCTTACTTATTTGTTCTGCCACTGTTGTGGCTTTCTTCGTTTTCTTTGCCATTGATTTTAAACTTAATCTTAACGGATGCAAAATTACAACTTTTTATCGGGAATCCGCTATCTCTTAGCAAAAGAGTTGATAGACTTTACATTAATAGTCTGTTTGTCCTATAGCATGAACGATATATAACAATTATCTCGACTAAAAAAACAACATATTATTATCTTCTTTTTGAATAGAATCATTTTGGGGTTATCTTTTGTATAATACATCAACTGAAACACAGAAAACTTCTTTTTCGAGTATGAAATAAGAGTATGATTTATCGACTATTTATAAATGCGGTTAAAATCAGACTGATTTATTTCGGATTATTTTCTCATGCACGATTTTCATTATTCCTTTGCTGCGAAATCAAAATCAAGCAACACCAAAAACAGATTTAATTATGAGTCCATTCGCAATTTTCG
>JAFQTD010000007.1 GCA_017409215.1 Alphaproteobacteria bacterium | reverse complement strand
TTTTTTTTTTATTTTTTTTTTGTGTTGAATTGTGTTGTAAAAAAATAGAAATATCTTTTTGAAAATAGTGTATAGAGTGTCTTATCTTTTGTGTTGTTGTAGCAATGTTGGATTTGTTTATAAATTATTTGTATTATTGTATTGATTATACAAAAAAAGCGGCGTTATATTGCCGCTTTTGATCTTGTTTGATTTTTTTATCGGGTTTTATTAAAGTTTGGGCAAAGTTTTGCAATTTGATACGCTTGGTTTATTGCACCCTGTTTTGTGTATATTGTTGGAACGGTTTGTTTGTTGCCGTTTTTGTCGATGTATTCTGTGATTCCTTGGTTGTTAATTGTTGGAACGAATGTTACAACCTCTATCCCAAGGCGTAATCCGTATGATAGTTCGCAGGTTTTGTTGGCGCATCTGCAGATTACTTTATCGATTTTGTTTTCGTGTTTAGGCATATTTTATCCTTTTTTTGTGTCTTTGCACATTTATATTGTAGTTCAAAATTTGTATAAGTCAATGTGTATAAAAAGTTGAATTCGCGTTGTTTTTGGGTTAATATATAATCTATGAGATTGGATCAAGAATTAGTAAGGCGTTGTTTATATCAAAGTCGTGCCAAGGCGGTGGCGGCGATTGATGCGGGGCTGGTAAAGGTTAATGGTGTCGTTGCAAAAAAACCAAGTCAATCTGTTGCGGAATCTGATGTGATTGTTGGGGGTGATTTGCCCTATTCTGTTGGTCGCGGCAGTTTAAAATTGCAGGCCGCGTTGGACGAGTTTGGTCTAAATCCATCGGGTTTAGTTTGCTTGGATGTTGGGGCCAGTACAGGTGGTTTTACAGAGGTCTTGCTTAATCGTGGTGCGACGCGCGTTTATGCGGTTGATGTTGGTTCTAATCAATTGGCAGATGATTTGCGTGCGGATTTGCGTGTGGTGTCTTTGGAAAAAACAGATATTCGTACCCTGCCCCCGATTGAGTCGGTTGATTTAATTGTTGTTGATGTGTCTTTTGTGTCGTTGACCAATATTATCGAAGTTTTTCCAAAATGGGGCGCGAAGGATGTGGTGGTTTTGATAAAGCCGCAATTCGAAGTTCCGCGGGATGTTGCCGCAAAATTTAATGGGATTATAAAATCGCAACAGTGGCATAACTGGTCGATTGAACGCGTGAAGAATACGTTTGAAGAATTTGGGTATGTGTTTGCTGGCTTGATAAAATCACCTGTCTTAGGTGGCAGTGGGAATACCGAATTTTTAGCAAGGTTTAAATTAAACTGATAGTTTAACGTATTCTGTTAGTTGGTTGATTTTATTTGTTTTATTTTATTTGTTTTTTATCGTGTTTTGTAGAGCCGTTTTAATGTTCGATTCCTTTTTTGTATTTTTTTCTGATATTTTTTTGCGATATTGTTGGTGTTTTTGTGTGTTTTGTGCGCGACACTCGCGGTAAATATAAAGACGGTAACGGTCATTAAGAGTAGCCACGTTTTGTCGTCTGTCCCGCGCGTTTCAATGGCGTGTATGATTGCACTAATGGTTGCCAAACCAGCGCCGCAACATGCAAAAATAGATGCGTATTTAGACAAGTTTGCCTGCTTTTTACAAAAGTCTTTGTTTGTTGTGTATGTTTTGATGTCTTGTAATAAACTGTCTTTTTTTGTGTATGGTTTGTGGTGCATATATGAAAAACCTTTTTGCTGTAAAGATATCTTAAGTTGTTTTGATGTGATTTTCAATGATTTTCTCTTGAATTTATGTGTGCTGGGCGCTAAAATTCGCTGAGGTTATAATAAAATATAGGATAAAAAAATGGCGGATGACATCAAAAAAATCCACGAACGCGAAGCAAAGTGGCAAAAAAAGTGGCAAGAATCTGGTGCCTTTGTACCGAAAAATGATGGGACAAAACAGAAATATTATAATTTGATTGAGTTTCCTTTTCCATCTGGTTCGGGTTTGCATGTGGGGCATATGTTGCCATATACAGGTATGGATGTATTGGCGCGTTGGCGCAGGATGCGTGGGTTTGATGTCTTGTTTCCAATTGGGTATGATTCAATGGGGATTTCTTCGGAAAATTATGCAACAAAAATTGGCAAGCATCCCAGTGAATCTGTTGCGGAATTAATCAAAATATTTGAACGTGATATTTCAATTATGGGGTTGTCTTTTGACCCGGAATCCAAGGTTGCAACATCAAACCCTGAATTTATTAAGTGGACACAATGGATGTTTATTCAGTTCTTTAAGGCGGGATTGGCATATAAGTCAGAATTGCCGATGAACTGGTGTCCGGCATGTAAAACAAATCTGACAAATGAAGAACTGGAAGACGGATGTTGCGAACGTTGCCATGGGCCTGTGGAAAAAAAGATGAAACTGCAATGGAATCTGGCAATTACAAAGTACGCGGACAGATTGATTGATGACTTGGCTTTGGTTGATTATCCAGAACGCGTCAAGACAGAACAAATAAACTGGATTGGTCGTTCTTATGGCGCAGATGTTGATTTCAAGGTCGGTGATGATGTGATGACTGTTTATACAACACGTCCAGATACTATATTTGGTGTGACGTTTTGTGTGATTGCGCCGGAACACGCGCTGGTTAAAAAGTGGATTGCAGATGGAAAAATTACAAATGTTGCGGATGTGCAAAACTATATTGCTGCGGCCAAGGCAAAGTCTGAATTTGAACGAACCGATGTGACCAAAGAAAAAACAGGGGTCGAATTACAAGGAATCAAGGCCACTAATCCATTTAATGGCAAAGAAATACCTGTGTTTATTTCGGACTATGTTTTGGCGGATTATGGTTTTGGTGCGATTATGGCGGTGCCTGCGCATGATGGACGCGACTGGGATTTTGCGAAAAAGTTTGGCTTGGAAATAATACCTGTTTTGGCAGGGGGTGAAGCCGATAAAGTCTGGGAAGGTGATGGGGTGCATATTAATTCGTCTTTCTTGGACGGTATGAATAAAGAAGATGCAATCGCAGCCGCAATTAAATATGGCAGTGATAAAGGCTTTGCGCGTGGTACTAAGAAATATAAATTAAAAGATTGGGGATTTTCACGTCAGATGTACTGGGGTGAACCAATTCCGTTGGTGTATTGTGAAAAATGTGGCTGGGTGCCGGCGCCAGAATCTGAATTGCCACTGATGCAACCGTATATGTCGGATTATAAGCCAACAGATGATGGCGAAGGACCTTTGGCGCGTGCGACTGATTGGGTGAATACAACGTGTCCGCATTGTGGGGGCGCGGCCCGTCGTGAAACAGATACTATGCCACAGTGGGCGGGGTCATCGTGGTACTTTATGCGCTATTTAGATTCAAAAAATGATAAAGAGTTTTGCAGTCGCGAACAATTGGATAAATGGATGCCAGTCAATCATTATAACGGCGGTATGGAACATACAACACGTCACGTATTGTATTCGCGCTTTTGGTACAAGGCTTTATCTGATTTAGGTTTTGTCCCAGGGGTTGAGCCATATAAAAAACGTACCAGTAATGGTCTGATTATGGCGGCAGATGGTTCAAAAATGTCAAAGTCGCGCGGTAATACAGTGCCAAGTTCTGATGTTGTTGAACGCAGTGGTGCGGATGCATGTCGTATGGCGATTTTGTATCTGGGGCCATGGGAACAAAGTGCGAACTGGTCCGAAGATACTTTGCGTGGTGTTGAACGGTTCTTGAAACGTGTGGAAAATCTGGCGGGTAATTTGACAGAAGATGCATTGACTGCACAGCAAGAACGTTTGGTTAATCGTCTGATTGCAGATATTACAGACAGATTGGAAAATATGAAATTTAATACAGCAATTTCTGCAATGATGGAATATATCAACGCGTTTGGTGGTACTATGCCCCGCCCTGCGTATGAGGTTTTGTTGCAGATGTTGAATCCGTTTGCACCACACCTGACCGAAGAAATGTGGGAAAAGTTGGGACATAACGAAATGCTGGTGTTTCAACCATGGCCGACATTTGATTCTGCAAAGTTAGTTGATACAGAAATTACAATTGTTGCATCGATTAATGGCAAGCGCGCTGCTGAATTTGTTGTCGCGTCAGATGCGGATCAGGCGACGATTGTCGCACAGGCACGCGTGGCAGTAGACAAGAAATTACAAGGCGCAGAAATTATCAAAACAATTGTTGTGCCGAAAAAGTTGGTGAACTTTGTAGTTAAGAAATAAAAAATGCCCGTTTGGGCATTTTTTATATTTCATGGTTGTCATCAAAACGAATGATGGTGTGTTCTTTGGTTGGGGTTGGTACGTTTTTGATTCCTTGCCTAAAAGCATTTATCTTTGAATTTTCTGGCGTTAATGGATTTCCGTCTGATATTATTTTTCCTCCTATTTTTTCAGGTACACCCATCAGGCTGGTTAATTGGTTGTGGCCGCAATCAAAATCCCTGCCAACGTTTTCTGGTGCGCCCATCAGGCTGGTTAATTGGTTGTGGTCGCAATAAAAGCTCCTGCCGACTTCTTTTGGTGCACCTGTCAGGCTGGTTAATTGGTTATGATCGCAATCAAAATTATCGCCAACGTTTTCTGGTGCGCCCATCAGGCTGGTTAATTGGTTGTGGACGCAATAAAATTTCCCGCCAACATGTTTTGGTGCACCTGTCAGGTTGGTTAATTGGTTGTGGCTGCAATTAAAATCCCCGCCAACATGTTTTGGTGCGCCCATCAGGCTGGTTAATTGGGTGTGGCTGCAATTAAAATTCCCGCCAACGTTTTCTGGTGCGCCCATCAGGCTGGTTAATTGGTTGTGGTAGCAAGTAAAACTTCCCAGAATCGTTACGGTCGACATGTCAGGCAGTTCTGTTAACCCCATATTAGACAAATCTAAATTGCCACGAAACACAAAATTACGCGGTAGGTGCAGTATGCTGTAATATTCACCGTCTTGTTCAATCAATCCGGTGTTTTTTGTATCGCCACCCAGTTCAAATTTTTTTGATTTTATAAATTCTTGAATCGCGGGCATATATTTTGCGACGGGTGCTTTGTTTTGTTTACCCTTGCATTGTTGAATTGTGTTGTTTCTGACCTCAAAAGTAGCGTGTGGTTCACCACGTTCATCGCGGATTGAATATATTTGCGTTGTGCCATTTTTGACGTTTTCATCATAGCCACCACTGCCCACACAATGTCCCATATATTCGCTTTCAAAATCTAGTGCCTCTGGCGTGGTCAGGCGATATGCCGTCATATTATTTGGTAAATTCATAACAAATTCTGCACCAATTAAAGATTTGCTTAAAATCTGTTGCGCCTTTTGTTTTTTTTGCAATATTTTCTGCCAGTTTTTCGTGCCATTCTTGTGCGGCAGATAATGCCTGTTCAAAAGTATTATATTCGTTTGTTGTTTTTAAATAATCGTATCTGATTTTGGGTTTTTGTTTTGTGTTTTCTGCGATTTTTATAACTTTGTCCACATACATTGTGGCGACATCATACAGGTAATCACGCACAGTCGTAATATCGTTTTTTAACCTGTCTGACATTTTTGCACCATCAAATTGATAGACTTGTTCGCCACGTGATAACAGTGTCTGGGCCCAGTTCGGTAGATTTGCAGAATCTTTTACAGGTATAAATGCAGGCTCGTTTTCTTGGGCCAAGATATAATTACGAACGCGCAGTTTGATGTATTGATTTAGAATACCGCGTACAATAGTGTCGCGATTTGCGACAACATAATCAACACTTTCGAATTCGCCATGTAATCCTTGGTTGGCTATCTGTGGGTTGCCTTGGAATGAAATGTCGGTTAAGAAATCATTTAATGCATAATCATTTAATAAATTTAATGCCATAATAAAACCCTTTTATTATCTTAGGATTGTCAGGTTAAGATTATCACAAAAATGCAGAAAAATCAAAATGAATAAAGAAATAACGTATTCATCACAAGAACAACGATAATAAAATACCCCCAGACAGAATTTGTTGGGGGATTTTTATGATTGTTATATTTTATTTTTGTTTTGTGGTGGTTAGTGTTTTTAACAACTGGGTGATTTGTTGTGTGTTGTTGGTTTTTTCAACCCTGTCGTGCAGGCGGTCGTGTGCCATATTTAACAGGTGAAAGAACAGTGGCGCGCGCGCACGTGTAAATATACTGATGGGATTGTATTTTGACCTGTCAAAGGCGCGACCAACATTGTGTTTGGTGTATGCACTGAAAAGATATCGTTTGTTATGGTATAAATCAATTATGCCCTCTTTTTCCAGCCACAATTCATCTGACATATTCCATTCGGGGGCGCCATGTGGTGCCTCTATGATTAAAACAAGTGTGCCATACGCAGGGTGTGCAGATTCAATGCGATAACTGGTTTTGTATGTTTCGCTGGTGTTTTGAATGTCAATGAATTTATTGGTAAGTATGGCCTGTGTAATGTCGTATACTTGGAAAATAGTTTTCATATTGCGTGTCCTTGTGGTTGCGGCTATGAAATCTTTTCGATTCTGCGGATGCGACGTTCAACTGCGTCAAATGGACTTTCCAAGAATGTTTGTGCGCATAAAAAGGCAACTTCGATGTCTAAATCGTCTGCCGCCAATGCCAAAACGTTTATGTCGTCGTGAAAACGGTCGTCGCGTGCCTGAGATGGATTGTCGCAACGCGATGCGCGTATGTGGCGATATCTGTTCGCAGCAATCATTACACCGGCACCTGTGCCACAGATGATAATGCCACGCGATTCTGGGTCGTCAATCATAGCATCGGCAAGGGTCGCCGCAATATCTGGGTAATCAACAGATGTGTTTGGATTGTCAACCCCCAAATTTACAACGTTGTATCCCAACGCAGACAACATTTCAATTAAGTATAATTTTAGCCCTGCCCCACGATGGTCGGCAGCAATAAAAACTTTGGATACGGTTTTATTCATTGTTCTCTCCTGTAGTATTTGTTGAATATGTGTGTTTTTCAAGTTTGCATTCCAAACCAGTGTTGCCGGTGATGTTCAGTGTGCGATATGTTAATGTGCCGGTCATCTTGGCCGCGTTAAAGATGTTTGCAGTGTTTACTGTTGCACTGCCGTCAAGTGCGCCATGCAAAAATAATACAGGGGTTTTTATTTCGCCAATAACATGTCCGCCACGCCCGATTACAACCGTTTCTGCGACAATGTCGCCAATGACTTCGCCATGAATTTGAACGGTGTGGTCTGTCTTGATGTTGCCTGTTAATTTGCACCCTGCCCCGATGACAGTTGGTGATTGCTTTTCAGTAGAGTTTGTAAATGCTAGCATTGTTTTATTCGTCCTTTACAAATTTTGTTGGGTCAAAGGGTGCGCCTTTGTACCTGATTTCATAGTGCAGATGTGGGCCGGTTGAACGACCAGATGAACCCGCCAGACCAATAACTGTCCCCGGACGTACCCAGTCGCCACGCGAAACAATTATTTGTGATAAGTGCGCGTATAATGTTGAAAACCCAAGCCCATGATCAATTTCAACCGTCGTGCCATAGCCAACGCGTTCCCCAGCAGAAACAACGCGACCAGGGGCAACCGCCATTAATTCTGTGCCGATTTTGCCCGCAAAGTCTATGCCACGATGTTTTTTAGGCTTGCCAGTGAATGGGTCGTTGCGTGTGCCATATTCAGATGTTATGCGGGATTTTACAGGTTTGCCAAGTGGTAAAATTTCGTTCAGACGCTTTAGTCCGTTCCAATGTTCCAGTCCATCCGCCAGTTTCTGGTATTTGTCGTCCATTTCTTTGTCAAATTCAATTGGTGAAAATACAGAACCAACAAGTGGATTTGTGTATTTGTTTGCGTTGCGTAAAAGGGTCTTTTGTGTCAGGCCAAGTGATGCAAGTGTGCTGTTTATGCGCTTTATATTCTTTTGCAGTTCGCCAGTGTTGTCTTTTGTTAGGGTTTCTATGCGTTCAACCAGAATATTATCTGCGCTGGCAATTTCGCCCATTGATTCAATCAATTTTGTGTTGCGACGCTTTAGTTCTTCGTTTTCAGCACGTGTTAATTCATATTCGGCAGACAATTCAGATAGTTTAGTGTATTCTGCGGTATAGTCTTCGTTCTTTAACATTTCGGTGATGCGGGTACGCAGAAAGTCCAGTTCACCCCAGGTCTTGATACGGCTGTTCATTAATTTTTCTTTTTCATCCTGTTTTATGTTGGGGGTGTTTAGAATCTTGTCGTCAATTACATTTAAATCGCGCGCCAGATTATTAAACTTAGTCAGGTATGTTTGTAAATCTGTCATATGTCTGGAATGGGTTTCGCGTTCTGATTCCAGTTGCTGGGTGCGCGTTTGTAATAATGGACGGTGATAAACAAATACATATGTTGACCATAATGCCCATAAAATCAGGCCAACCTTGCCAACAAATCGGGTGAAACGCCAAAAACTGCTTTGTTCATAGGTGTATACATTACCACGTGGTGTGTCCATTACTGTAAATTCGCGTGGGGGAAATATGCGAACAATTACGCGCCATATTGCACGAAATGGCGATGTTATAAACGCCCATAGTGATGTAAAATATCTGGTTATAAAATTTATCATTGTTGTGATAGTTTAGACAAAAAATCTGCAACAGTCAAGCCGTCCCATAATATCTGGCGTGTGTTCATTGGCAGACCGCGATGTAGTACACTTACCCCACGTGTGCCCAAACGGCCCGATATTAATACCCGTTCGGCTGTGTCTTTGGCACCAAATAAGGGTAATATCTGTATGTCGCCAAGTTTTTTTGCCATTTCTGCAATCACAGTCGCAGTTGTCGCGGCATCTGTTATTATGCAAAATGTACCCATTGGGCGTACCCTGGATATGCAACGTGATACCCATAGCCGTAGGTCTGTGTTGTGGTGCGCATTGTGTTTGGCGGGGGTGCCATAGAAATATGGTGGATTCGTTATAACCAAATCAAATGTTTCGTCTGTGCGCCAGGTTGTTATGTCGTCTTGGATTAGGTGAAGCTGCGCGTTGTTTAATTGTGCATTCTGTTCACATATATCCAGCATATCACGTGATAAATCCAGACCTGTGATTTGTGCGTGCAGATTGTGTTGCAACAGGCACAGTGAAACACCACCGCTGCCAATACCAACGTCAAGAACTGTTTTTGCAGATGTTGGGGCAAATGATGCCAACCATACCGCATCAGATGTTGGATTGTATTGGCTGTGACGCATTTTTACGCGACCGCCCAAAAGTGTAAAAAATTCTTGTTTTATGCTCATTGCTATTTATAATAAATCAATAAAAGTAAAAGGCAAGTATATGTTAGAAGATGTTATTGTTGTGCAAAGTGCAATCAGTGCGTTTAATAATGCGGCATTATTGGCGCCTGCGTTTTTGTGGTATGCGGTATTGGCGTTGCCTTTGTTTGTTATTGCGTTTGTTTGTGCAGATACGTTAAGGTCATATTTAAAGTGGAATTCGGGGAATATTGTCGAAAAATCTGTGCCATGGGTTGTTGGTCTGGTCGCGGTCTGGGTTGTTTTGATGGGTGGAAATTATGCGGTTATACGCGATAATGCAACTGTGTTGCCGTTTGTATGTGCGACGATATTATTTTTGTGCAGTGTTGTTTTGTTCGGGTGCGTAAAGCGCATTGATTTGATTGGTAAAGGTAAGTTGTGGTGGTTGGGTGCGCTGGTTTGTGTGTTGGCATTGTTGATGTCGGATATGCATACCTGGTGGGGGCCGTTATTACAAGTCGGGGCTGTGATATGTGGCGGAATTGTTGGACGGTTGACAATGAATAGATTCAATAGTGTTTCTGTAATCAGTGTTATTATGTTGCTGGTTGTGTCGGCGATTTTGATGCAACCCGAATTTTTTAGATTTGGACAGTTGGGTAATTTAACAGTGGCGCATTTGGGAACGGTTTTGCTGTTTGCGTTTGTGCTGGTTGGGGCGCTGTGCGTGAAAAATATTCGGGCGCGCGGTAAAATTAAGCGGTCAACGTATGTCAAACTAAAATGGTTAATGCGTACGTTTGCATTGTTGGCTGCGTCTTTCTTTGTTTTGACCGAAGGTTTGCCGATTTTCTTTGCGGTGCTGGCGTTGTTTGCAGTCTGGTTTGTTTTGTCGGTGCGACATCAAGAAAAAATATCGCCAGATATGGGTAAACAGTTGTTTGCGCTGGCGCTGTTTTTGTTTGGTGTGATAACTGTTATGCCAGTAATTTCTGTTATCGGAATACTGTGCTGGGGTAAGCATTCTGTGTCAGAATTTTGGCGGGATTTTAAGGCGTTGTTATAATTTGTTATATTTCTTGAATACAAATTTCTGCATAAATGGTGTATATTTTGCGTACGATTAATATAAAAAGTGAGTTTAGTTATGCAAATACATCCAACTGCAATCGTTCATGATGGGGCGAAATTGGGCGCAGATTGTAAAATTGGCCCGTATTGTGTTGTCGGGGCAAATGTTGTCTTGGGCGACAGGGTCGAATTGGTTTCACACGTTGTTATTGATGGAAAAACATCCATTGGTGATGATTCTATTGTTTATCCATTCGCGGTTCTGGGGGTAATGAGTCAGGACCTGAAATGGCAGGACGAAGCGACTATGACAGGGTTGCGTATCGGCAAGCGGTGCAGAATACGCGAATATGTGACAATTCATTCGGGGACACCTGCGTCAGATGGGACGGTTATTGGTGATGATTGTCAAATTATGGTTAATGCACATGTCGGGCATGATTGCAAGATTGGAAATAGTGTTGTAATGTCAAACTTGGTCCAAGTCGCAGGGCATGTTGAAATCGAAGATTTTGCAATATTGTCTGGTGGAACAATGGTGTTGCAATTTGCACGTATTGGACGTAATGCATTTATTGGTGGTATGTCTGGTGTTGGTAATGATGTGTTGCCATATGCAATATATGATGGAAATCGTGCAGTATACCGTACAATTAATCGCGTTGGATTGATGCGACATGGATTCACAAACGAAGATATGCATGCAATTCATTCTGTATATTCTGCTGTATTTAGCGGTGGCGACGGTACAGTGGCAGACAGATTGGCAAAAATTAGAAAAGAAGTGAAAAATAATAAATACGCGATGGATGCCATAGATTTTATAGAAAATCGTTCAAAACGTGGAATTGGTACAGCTAAAAATGCAGAATAAAAAGCTGAAGGTCTTTGTTATTGCTGGCGAAGTTTCGGGCGATGTGCTGGGTGGGCGCATTATGTCCAAGATAAAAAATGCAGACTTTGTTGGAATCGGTGGTGAAAATATGCAGGCGGTTGGTTTGCAATCGTTGTTTCCGATGTCGGATTTGTCTGTTATGGGAATTGTTGAGGTTTTAGGGCATGCAAAAACTTTGACACGCAGAATAAAACAGACTGTAAATGCAATTTTAAAAGAAAGGCCGGATGTGGTCTTGTCAATTGATGCGCCTGGATTTGCAAAAAGTGTTATCAAGCAAGTGCGAAAACATCCAGATGGAAAAAAATTAATTGAAAATGGGTTGCGCTTTCAGCATGTTGTTGCACCTCAGGTCTGGGCATGGCGTTCGGGACGTGCAAAAAAATATGCGCAAATATTTGATAAATTGTATGCCTTTTTTGATTTTGAAGTGCCCTATTTCACTAAATATGGTTTGAATACTGTTGCGGTTGGGCATCCAATTGCAGATGGATTAATTGGAAAGTATAAAAAATCTGAAAAAAAATCTGAAAAAATTATAACTTTGGTCCCAGGCAGCAGAATGTCAGAGGTAAAACGTTTGTTGCCACTGATGCGTGAAGTTGTTGATATGCTGTATCGCAATGGATATATGGGATATAAATTTGTTATACCTGTGGTTGAAACGACCAAAGATTATGTGATGGCACAGGTTTCAAAGTGGCGTGTAAAACCGGATTTGGTATCAGCAAGGGACAGATATGACGTTTATGCAAAGTCGTATCTTGCGATTGTTGCAAGTGGTACTGTTTCGGCAGAATTAGCAATGTTGCACATTCCGACAATTGTGGTTTATAAAATGAATCCGATTACAATGTGGATTGGGCGCAGAATAATTAATGTAAAGTGGGTTTCATTGATTAATATTTTATTAAATAAATCAGTATTCCCAGAATTATTGGGGGCAGATGCAAGGGCCGAAAATATTGTTAATGCGGTTCAGCAGTTGGCAATACCATCTGTTCGTGAAAAGATGATAATGGAATTAAAGTCTGCCGATGATTTATGGCGACGGCCCCAGGGGGCGGCAACCGATTTGATAGCAGATGGAATCAGAAAATAAAAAACGGCATTTGCCGTTTTTTATTTTACTCGCTTTGTTGCGATGTGGTTTATTTGTTTGATGAAACGCCGGATGGTGTTATTGTGGCGGTCTCTATGATTTCATTAGTATTTTGGTCATTTTCATATCCTGGTACCGGATTGCACTCTCCGTCTGAATTTAAACCAGTGTAAGAGCATACCTGGCCATGTATTGAAATCTGATCCTGGGTGCACCAATATTCGGTTAATTTTCCCTGGCCCCATCCACCGTATAAAACAGCAACCTCTGGTATGGTTCTTGCACTGTTGGGTACCGTCAGTATCGTATCACTTGTGCGTGTTGCAATGCTGTCGTAGGTGGTATCGATTGAAAAGGTGCCATTTGGGTTGGGGGCAAATAGAATTGTTGAACATGGCGCATCGTTGATTTTGATGTCATAATTTGGTATATGGTTTTGATTGTTATCACGGGCAAATAAGTCACTAGAATCAGTATTCTGTACTGGTGGTCGAATAGAAGGTAGGATTTTTTCTGGGTCGTATGTTGCGTATACCACAGGTAATATCGGCAGGCATGTTTCAGTTGTCCCCCAGCGACTGCGACGTCCGCCATTGTGCCAGCATGAACACATACCCCATGATGCAGTATCAACAGATTCTTGGTATTTTGCGGGACAAATGTTTTCAAGCCATTGTACATAGTGTGTAGATGTTGTTCCTGTGCGTGTTCTGGTATATGCACAGACATCCATTTTATATGGGATTGCTTCATAAAAGTCAGCTGATTGTTTTTGCAAAAATTTGCCCTGTTTGCTGGTGCATTGTGTGTCCAGCAGAGATATTATCTGATTGTATACTTCGGTTGCAACACCTGTTGGACGGCGGTCGCGACTAAATATGGTTGTTCCTTTGTTGGGGTTTAATAGGCCATAATTATATGAGGGCAAGGCGTTTATGCATTCGTAATAATCGCCAAAATCTGTATTCGTGGTGCCTATTTCATCAGAACATTGGTCATAATTTGTGTTTGGGTCCCCTGCTGTATAGATATCATTATCTCTGAAGCCTATGGTTATGAAAGAGTCCATTCCGCCAAATGCCTTTTCGATGATTTCAGGGGTATTGCATGTATCGATTTTTGTTAATTGTTGTGCGCATTGGGATACATAGCCTTCTGCTTTTTTGAGCGTGCTTTCACCAGTATCGTAATAGTGATGGTACAATGTGAACCAGTCAATCGCGCGACCATGTTCAAACAGACCACTGTTTGGATTGACGAAATTTTCGTAATTTGGACCACCAAATTTGTCAAAACACTGTTTCACAACCGCGCGACATGCAGTAAGTGTGTCAGATTTGTCACGTGTGGCAATATATTCGTTTATTATGTTGTTATCAAACATATTGTTGCATGATTCAATATAATCAGAACACATTTGCGAATTTAATGCAATTTTGTCTGGGGTAAGTACGACTTTTTTGTCGCTGGATAACGCGTCAGTTGCCCCCGCAATCGCAGAATCATTGTTCATATAGCAATCTGATATATAAGAAAAACAGTTTTGTTTAATTTCGGAAACTTTTTCTTTTTGGGCGTAATAAATCGCCAGCATTGCCCTGTCGAGATATTCAGACCAGACAAGGTCAGCCTGTTCAACACATTTGTCCAGTGCGGGTTCTGCAAATTTTTTTGTGCGATTTACAAATCTTTCTACAAATGTGCGATTGCTGGGGTTTTGTGCCAGTTTTTGATGTACAGCCTCAACCCCTGGGGTGAAATATAATAATTGTTCAAGTTTGAAAAAGTCTTTGATTCCCGCAATTGGTGCGCCAGTTTTAATGTCGATGTATTCCCCGTTATCCAGACATTTGTGATAGTTCTTTCCACAAACCTCCTCGCTAAGGATTGCGGATTCGACTTCGTTTATGCATGTCGGAACGTCAGAAGAGTTATGTTTTTGTCGATTTTCAACACGCGCAAGGTCCAGCATGGCGTCACCTTCGCGAATTGCGGACTTTACCTGCTGTTTTGTGTTTTCAATCGCAGATTGCACAGTGTTGCAGTCCTGTTCAATTGCCATAAGATATGCGGTAATTGCGCGTTGTAATGATGCGTCGTTGCAGTCTGCACGAACAGCATTGCGACACTGTGGATAGACAGCATTATATAATGCCAAACCGTTGTATGCGGCAATCGCCTGACCAGATGTTAGTGAATCAAAATTGCCCGATGTGTCAAACGAAAGATTTATGCTGTTTAATGGTGAATATTTTCCAGCAACATTTGTGTCTTCGCCACGTATTGAATTCATAATTGCTTGCAACAGTGCCTTGGATGCGGATTTGTCCGCGGTTAGCGCATCTTCACCCTCTGACGAAGTGCGTATGGCGGTTGCCTGCTCGGCAGTCATACCAACAACCTGCAGGTTTTCTTTGAATGCGGTAAGTTGTTCGCCCGCAGATTCAAGGGTTTTGCGGGCCGCATCCAATTCAAATACCCTGTCGTTGCAAGAACAACGACGATACGCATCGTTTTTGAGTGTGCAAAATTGGTCCATACAGGAAAAATATGTGTTCTTGCACTGTTCGTATTCTGCGCCTGTGCGGGTTTCTGATATTGCGCCACCCGTTTGTGACGCGGCACGTGAAATTACACGATTTGATGTGGCGCGCGCAACACGTGCTGATGATGCATTTCGTGCTGTATCGGTTGTATTGTTGCGGGTCGATGGTGTCATGGCACTGCGTGAAGATAATACGCGCTGGGGACGTGCTGCGGTTGTGCGTCGCGGTGTTGTTGCGGTGCGTATTTGAGTTTGTTTCTTGTCGTTTTGTGTTCTGGAAATGGCGGTCCCATCACGAACAGCCGCGTTGGCTATACCAATGCAGCATACAATAGTGCTAATAAAAACAAGAAATTTCTTCATCTCTGGTGGAATCTTAGCAAATTTTTGAAAAATCGTGCAAGTGAATAATCAAAAAATACGATGGGAAAATAAATTTTTATTTTTCTTGTTGCAAAGATTGCAAAATTGTTATAACATAATGGGCACTGCGGATATGGCGGAATTGGTAGACGCGCTAGTTTCAGGTACTAGTGGTAGCAATACCTTGGAAGTTCGAGTCTTCTTATCCGCACCATGCTTCGTCAGTTTTGGATGGTGCAGTTTTGGGGTTGTAGCTCAGTTGATAGAGCGCTACGTTCGCATCGTAGAGGTCGTGGGTTTGAGTCCCATCAGCTCCACCAATTTTTTAGTTGTGTATAAGTCTTCGGGGATATGGCGGAATGGTAGACGCTGAGGACTTAAAATCCTTTGGTCATTGCGACCGTGTGGGTTCAAGTCCCACTATCCCCACCACAATTCGCCAGAATATGGCGTTTTTTGTTGGAATTTTCGGATGTGTAGCTCAGTTGGTTAGAGCGCTTCGTTCACATCGAAGAGGTCGTTGGTTCGAGTCCAATCACATCCACCATAATTTAATCCCCATCTTGCGATGGGGATTGTTTTTATTGCTTATCGCAGACCCTTGGCGCGACAGCACGCGGATGCCGCGGTTTTCCAGTCGGAATATTGTTTTGCAGGTTGACGTAAATCGCGCCATGGTTGCCAACCACTGCAGCGCTTATTCGAACCGGTGCCAGTGCACTTTGCAT
Organism: Alphaproteobacteria bacterium; assembly: GCA_017409215.1. Taxonomy (GTDB): domain Bacteria; phylum Pseudomonadota; class Alphaproteobacteria; order Rs-D84; family Rs-D84; genus Enterousia. The sequence continues at coordinate 58,453 of JAFQTD010000007.1, read as the reverse complement.
AGCGACGCAGGGTGCATGTCTGGTTTGAAATCTTTCCCGTATCTGTGGTGCATTTTACAACAATGTTTTGATTTTTTGCATCGTCTTGCCCAATTTGTTTGGATGATAAAATTTGATATGCATGTGCAGAAAATATGGTGCAGGAAACAATCATTAATGCGGTTATTATCTTTTTCATATTTTTCCTTCCTTGGGTGTTGTATATTCTTATTATGAATTATTTATTCAAAAAAAACAATAAGATTAAATTACTGATGGTTTTATTGGTTTGTTGTCCAAGGTTCGTCATTCATTATTAAATAAAAAAGTTCGGCATTTTCTGTGTCCAGATTGCGTATTATTGGGCGTACAACAAATATATCAACATTGCAGGGGCTGTTTTTTTCGTTCTGTATTTCGTATAAATCTTCGTAGAATTTTGATGCAAAATCCATTGCCTGCAGATATGCCGCATCGTCGTCGTTTGAATCTGTTGAACTGCCTGCAAACAATATCCACATACCATAATTTACAACGTTTTCTTGACCGGCAATATCGTCAGCAGATAATAACAATAATGGTTTGAATTTTATGCCATTGGTGTATTGGTCGGTATTATCGGTGGTATAGTCATACATATCGCCGACAAATTTTATTGCACCGTACAGGGCGGCGCCTTTGGCAGACGCGCTGGTTAAGACACCAACACTTTTTAGTGACGAATCAAACAGCCAATCACGCATTTGTCCGGAAAAAGTACTGCGACGTCCCAATTTGTTCGCGCGACGAAGGACATTGTTGCCCGAAAAGGCAGCACGACGTGCACGATATAAGGCCTTGGTTGTTTTTGCAGCACGGGCAATTATGTTGCCACGTTGTGGTTTGCGTAATCTGCGTAAATCAACGATTAGTTTTTTTAGGTCAGATGAAGCCTGGACAGATTTGCGATATTTTGCGACATCTTTTTTACTTTTTAACCCATTGACTTCTTTATTAATTGTTTTTAGATTTTCTTGGTTTTCTTTTATTTGTTTGTTTATGTCGTCAAGATCTGTTCCATGCCCGCGCTTGGTGATACTTTCGGTCAGTTCGTCTGCCTGTTTGGTCAGTTTTTCGTATTGTTTTGCGTCTTTGGTCTGGTCCAGTTTGCTTAATTTATTTTTTATTTTTTCCAGTTCGTCTATTTCTTTTGTGGCATTTTTAAGTGATTTGATTTGTTTTTGTGCTTTTTTTTGTGCTTTCACTGCGTTTAGATATTTTTGTACGTCTTCTGTTTTTGAAAGTATTTTTATTGACTTTTTTAGGTTATTAAGCGAACGCCCTGCCCGCGTTGCTTTTAATGCACCGCTTGCAATAGCGGAACCGCCCCATGTGACAATAGTTATTACGACATCAAGTGCGATTTCAAAATAAGAAAGCCATTGCAGATTGACGTCACCTGCGACGTAATAATCGTTTGTATCGTTTTCGCCTGTTTGTTCTTTGATACCAATTGCATTGGTTGTAGCGCGATTGATGGCGGCAATATCGTTTGCCAGTGCACTTTTGTTTGTGCAACCAATGCCACTGGGGTATAAACTGTCGATGTTTTCTTCGATATATTTAAGTGAAATTGTATTGTTTTTATCAGGGCCAACAAATTCATCCAATGCGCCATGTTCGACAACCATAATTCCATACCAGGCAGGGTCTGTATTGGTCCACAGTGAATCTGAGTCTGGGCCGATTCTTGGACTGACTTCATCAGATGGTAACGGGCGCTTGGTTAATAATTTAAGGCGCTGTTTTAATAATTTTGGTTGCGTTTCATAATTTATAACAATTTTGCGGCCGTTTGAAAAAGTGTGTTGAATGGGTGTGAATTTTATTGTGTCCGTATCGGATATAGATGTTATTTCTGGGCATTCTAAAATAGATCCAAGGGTCGTTTTTGATGAAAATGCACCAAGTACCCATTGACGAATATCAATTTCAGGGGCGTTTGGGTCAATGTTATCGATGTTTTCGGTCAGTGCATTTGAAAATATACGCGTTGTGCAGTCGTTTGGGGTTGATGCGTTTGTGGGCAATGGGCATAATAGAACCGTTGTTATTAAAAAAGACAGTATAAAATGCGTCATGTTAATTTTTATATGGTCCATACAGTATGGTAATTTCGTCTGTTTCTTCGGAATCGCCTGATGGCAAGATCAGATATACGTCTTGATCTTTGCAGTATGTGCTGGTTGACATTGCCTGTGTTAATTCTTTGTAGTATTTTAACGCAACAGAAAATTGTTTTATATAAACAGGATCGTCGTTAGTATTGGCGGTTATATCGCGATAAATCATTCCTGGGAAAAATTTGTGTTTACCTACGACGTCTATAATAAATTCATCATTTTTGTAATCTGGGTCTAGGCCGCCAAATACTTTTACACCTATATCAATTGACATTTCGGCATCGTCATCTACGTTTGACCAGAAATTAACGCCCCAATCAGAACACATGTCGGGCCACCAAGGTTCATCGTATTTTTTAAGATTATTAAGAGTGACGGTATCACCTGGATAATATCGGGTGCCTTGATCTTTTGAAAATACCCAAAAAGCGATGTTATCGAAAAATATTAGTGCCAGGGCGTCTTTGATATTATAAATATACGCGTATTCTTTTTTGTTGTGTTTTTGCCAAAGTTTAGCAGTCTGGTCAATGTGTGGAATAAATTCTTGAAGGCATTCTTTGTCATTTTTTAGATATTCTGCAATTCCGTCTAAAATGTTTCGTTTGTCTTTTGGGGTTGGTTCTTTGTAATTTGTTATATCTTTAATATTTATTTTTTTTGACATGGTTTCCATACATTGATGAAAACCGTTGTTGCCGTTGCCATAAGCATACGCAGAATACAGTGTTAACAAAAATAATAGAAATATTTGTTTCATAGTCACGCCTGATTTTTATTTGGTTATATCTACGGGTATTTCGCCGTCGTGCACGGGTAGCTCATTATTATTTTCATCGTTTTCATCATTGTCGTCTTTGTCGTCTTTGCCGTCTGGATCATCTTTTTTACAGTTTGAATGGTTCGGGTATTTCTTGCAAAATTCTTCAAAATTTTGAGAATCATGTTCTTCTGCTTTCTTGTTTTTGCGCGCCAGGTAATCTTCTTCGTCCTCTATTTTTAGTTGGACAAAGGCAGATTTGCCTGCATAGGGGTCATAGCCCTGTTTTGCGTTTGCAATACGGTCTTCGTATGGTATATCAGATGCAGACACTGGAAATGACGTCGCCCGAACCTGTGGTGTGGTCGTACCATTGGCCGCCTGTAATTGCTGCAGTTCCAGCTTTCGTTCCATCATTTCGGATTGCCAATCCGGTGTTTTTTGTTGATATGGATTTTCTGAAAATACTGTGGGCGTGGTTGCGGTTGGATTAACAGTCGTTGGCGTCGGGAAAGATGCGCCACCAATCGCAGGGGCCGGTTTGTTGTTTTTTTGATAATTATCAAATGCGGTGTCCAGATAACCAGCACACGCGGTCGCATAGTTGCCACCAGGTATTTTTGATAGTTGCAGCATTATCGCAGGCCTGATGTCAGTCAGGCGCATAGATGCACAATTATTGTTATACATGCAATAACTGGATACAAGACCCATCACCAATGTCTGACAGTCAGAATTTTTTACAGCAGTACCAGTGGCGTAAACCACACTGGGCATTTGTTGGCGGTATGAATTAGAACCGTTTTGCCAAAATGGATTAGATGAATATGTTTGTACGTTTTGAATAATACCATCCTGGGACATCAAGGCGTTTGCACCCACCCCAGACAACAGTACGCAAAACAGTGCAAGAAATATGCATTTTGCACTAACTGGATTTGTTTTTAAAAATAGTTTGATTTTATTCAATTTTTTTTGTCTTTGGTGAAGTGTACCCTGTCCTATCTTGGTGATATTATAGCAAAAAAAACAATCCAATGAAAGATAAAAATCCCCCGAATATAAAGAAGGGTGCAAATGGTATGTATCTTGCGTGATTAAAATGCGCCCAGATTGCACCACAAACACACGATATAATCAGCGCAATCGATAATCCGTATATCCCCAGCCATATTCCACCAACGCTGATTAATTTTATGTCACCCATCCCAATTGCAGGATGTGCGTATGTCTTGTGCTTGTGAACAAATTGTTGAAAAATAAAACCGATTAATGTGGTTGTGATATATCCGAATACAGCGCCAATAACCCCATCAGATGTCGTTATCGGATATGGAAAAAAAGTTGTAAAACATAAGCCGATTAACATAAGCGGAAACAGGTATATGTCAGGTATAATTCTGTGGCGCATATCTGCGATGCTTATCTTGGTTGCCAAAAATATCGCTAAAAATATTAAAATAATGTAAAATATGTAAAAAATCATGTTTTTCCCCCTTGCCTTTCGAATCGGAAATATGATACACTAATATTATAATGTATGTTAGAGGTTTTGTAAAATGAGTAAAGGTTGGGATAGTACCGCGTTAAAAAAATTGAAATCCTTGATTGGCAAAGGGTTGTCTACGTCTGAAATTGGGCGCCGTTTGGGTATGTCAAAAAATGCAGTTGTGGGTAAGTTAAATCGTTTGGGGTGGAATGCCAAGGCTGGCGGTGTTGCAGTGGCAGAGGCCGAAGTAAAAAAGACTGCAAAAAAAACTAAGGCAGACAAACCTGTTGAAAATACTAAGAAAACAGTCGATAAAAAAAGTGAAAAAACAGTTGTCAAGAAAACAGAAGTAAAAAAAGAAGAAAAGAAAACCGCCAAGAAATCTGAACAAAAACAGGCAGCAGATGTCAAAAAAACACAGCCAGAGGTGATTAGCAAGGTGTCTGAAAAAAATCTGGCCGCACACCAAAGAATAATTCAACATTCGTTGGAAATGGCCAGCCTGAAACCGAATCAGTGCAGATGGCCAATCGGTGATCCAGATTCCGAGCATTTTCATTTCTGTGGCGAGACGGTATTCGTCGGAAAGCCATATTGTTATGAACATTGTAAGCAGGCATATCAATTTGCCCCGCCGAAAAAGCCAACTGCTAAATAGGATGTGAACAAATGCAAGCAGAGAGAGAGAATCTTTTCAAGGCCTTAAAATTTGTTGACTTTGATGTTGCAGGTGCGTTGTTGCGCGCATACTATGATACAGATAATAAATTGGTCTTTGTATTGGATTTCTTGGAAAATGATACAAAACCTAATGTTCTGTTGGTTATCAATCCTGTCGGTAATCGCAAGTGGGATGATATTTTAATGAATGATTATGGGGTTGATTTGGAAACTGTGCGCCCTAAGAAGGATAATAAATATCAAAAGCTGGATGTCGAATATTCTGGATTAAGTGAATATGACGATTTGTTAAGGCTGTATGTTGCAGGTGAAAACTTTGACGATGCGTTGCTGAAATTAAATCAGTTTCGTGATGTGGCGGCTGTGCGCGCGGCAACTGAAAGACAAAATGATGCAGAAATAACTGCAGAAAAAGCGCGCGAAACAATCGAAAAAACACAAGACAAAATAACAGAACTGCAAAATAAATTAAAAAAATTGCGCGAAAAATTAGGGGGGCAACGCGCTGATGTTGGTAAAGAACCAACAAAACAGTCCGCAGCAAAGATTTTGCGTACCGAAGTGCAAATAGATTCAACAAATGAAAAAATTAATCGTGCAAGGAAACGTCTTGATAAAGCAAAAAAAAGACTGGTGGCTGCGCAGGATGAAATTGATGCCGCAACCGTTATTTTGAATAAATTAAAAGATGTTTCTGTTGATGATGCAGTATTGTTGCCTGCAAAACCAATGGAAACAAGTCTGGTCGCAGAGGTTGTTGGTGATGACGCTGGTGTCTTTCCACAAGATTTAGAACAAGAGGCAGAAAATATGGCAGATGATGAAGTAAAACCGCTGTTTAACAAGGACCCTGATGTCCTGGATGAAAGTATTGCGTTTAAGCCTGTTGATTTTCAGGGGGATAAGCCTGTTGATGATAATCCACTTGTTCCGCAATCAGATTTTGTTCCGATGTTTAATGCAGATGAAACAAAAGATGTAGAGTATAATCCGAAAAATGCCTTTGATGCGTTGGATGATGACGAGGAATTCGATTTTGATGATGCGGAATTGCCGGTACTGCAGGAATCAGAAACAGAACAACAGTATCACTTCGATGATGAGGATGCGTATAAACCTGATGAATTGCCCGTTGTCGAAGATAAAACACAATTTGGTGAGTTTTTACCAGAAACAACAGAAAACGATAAGGCGTTGCCTGCTGATTTCTATGCGCAGGATACAGAAGAAAAATTAGAACCAGAATTGTTGGGGGGATTTACACCATTGGAAATCCCAAAGGTTGCAGAAGAGAAAGTGCCTGAAATGAACTATGATTTGTCAGATGTTAGTGATTCTGAAGTGGCAGAGGAAAATCGCCCTTATGAGCCAATATTGCCACAACCAATAGTCGCAGAAGAAGTTGATGAAAGTTATGCCGATGACGGAAATGAAAATGATTATCAGGGGGTTGCAGGGGTGGAACCTGCGCCTGTTAGTTCTGAGTTTAGACCAGTTTCACCAATGGCAGTGGGTATGAAGTCAGAAGAAAAGGCTGTTAAACCTGTGGATGTTAATGTGGGTAATGTGCGCAAGCAAAATGTGATGTATTATATTATGTTGATTGTGTTGATTGCATTATCTGTGTTTACGTTGTGGTTCTATCAGAAAAAGGCGGGTAATACGACTCCTGAATTGGGGATAAAAATTCAAAATGTTGATGATGTGGCGGTTGAAGACGCAAGTGACCTGAAAAATCAAAACATAGAAACGGTAGAGTTGCAGCCTGTTGAAGTGGTTGTTGAGGAAAAACCTGTTGAATCTGTGGTTGTGGCAGATGTGGTCTTTGATGAAACAGTTCAGCCAGAAGAAGTGCCAGTCACAGAACCAGAACCAATTGTTTTAACGCCAGAGGTAGAACCTGTGCCGGTTGAGCCAGAAGAAAAAAAGGTAGAGGAAATAGTTGAACCTGAAAACAAGTCACCATTCTTGTCAGATCAGGAAGTAAAACTGATAAAAGTAGAAACAGAAGAAGATGTTTTAACGAAAAAGCCTGTGTTTGATGCATCGGCGGATGATTCTGTTTATGTTGCGCCAGTTGAAACTGTGGATTCTGCTGAAACGGTATCTGTTGCAGAGGATGTGACAGAAAACGATGTGCCGGTTGTCGATTATAAAGAGCCTGTGATTCAACAAGTTGTCACATCAGAAGAGTATGTGGCAGAACCAGTGGCGGAATATACAGAACCAGAGATTGAATATACCGAGCCAGTGGTTGAGTATAGTGCGCCAGTGGCGGGGGATTCAGAAACATCTGCTGCTGATGCCTATTATGCAGCAGAAGAAGCCCCATTACAACAAACCACGTCTGAAATGATAGCGGAAACAGAAGTTGTAGAAACGTGTGATGATGGAAATCCGCCAGATGTTAATGGATGTTGTACGGGTGAAGAATCTGCGGTGATTGATGGGGAAAGTATGTGTTGCGTAATTGGCGGAGATGAATGCTTCCCACCGTTGTTGTAAATTAATCCCCTGAAAAAGGGGATTTTTTTTAAAGGCTTTGTGTAATAAAAAAAACGTGCCGATGGCACGTTTTTTTATTAGTTGTTTTATTGGATTAACGAACGCTTGCTTGTTTAAACAATTCGTCTGCCTTGACCTTTTTTTCTTTGGTCTTGACATGTGTTAACATTGCATCTAGTGCCTTGCGTTCAAACAACATACCGCGCAACATTGCCAAGGCATTTTGATTCTTGTTATAGAATTCAAATACTTGTTTTGGATCTGGATAGCGTGCTGCTTCGGCCCAGATTGCTTGTTGCAGGTCTTCGCGTGTTATTTCTACTTTGTTTTGGGTGCCCCACTCTGCCAAGATTAAGCCCAATTTTACGCGACGTTCGGCATCTTTGCGTTCTTGTTTTTCATCCCATTTGTGGTCGCATTTTTCATCGTGACAATGTGAATGAGAACGATCAAATTCAGATTTTGCCATTTCATATTCTTGGGCAACCAATGTTTCAGGCAGGTCTAATTTAACCTTGTCAGCCAAGATGTCCAGCAATTCATTGCGCATATCGCGTTGCGCGGCTTCGTTATATTGTTCAATCAAGATATTGCGAATGTGGTTGCGCAGTGCGTCAACAGATTCTTGACCAACGGCCTGGGCCAATTCGTCGTTTAATTCTGGCAAAATGTGCTTGCGAATTTCGTGGATTTCAACTTCAAATCTTGCATCTTTGTCCGCCAAGTTTTCTGCGTGGTAGTTTGCAGGGAATTTGACGTTTACGTCGAATTTATCGCCAACCTTGTGACCGATTACTTGGTCTTCAAAGCCAGGAATAAATGCGCCAGAACCCAAAATCAGATGGTGCTTTTTGGCTTCGCCACCTTCGAATGCAGTATCGCCAACAAAGCCCTTGAAGTCAATGACGGCAACGTCGCCATTTGCGGCAACATAATTTTCGTCTTGCTTTTCTGCGACACTGCGACTTTTGCGAATGTTTTCCAGTGCGGTTTCAACCTCTGCTTCATCAAGGTCTGCTGTTTTTTTAGTCACAGTGAATTTTTCTAAATCGATTGCAGGTAATTTTGGCAAAATATCGAATTCCATAGAATATTCCGCGTCTTTACCAATTTCCCAGCCGGATAAATCAGCCTTAGGTGCGCCGGCAAGACGTATCTTTTTTTCTGTCAGATAGTCTGTCAGGTCTTTGTTCATCAGTTTATCAATTGCTTCGCCATATGCAGATGCATTAAATTTTTGGCGCAAAATTGATAATGGAATTTTACCGGTGCGAAAACCAGGCATTTTTGCGGTTTTGCCATGTTCGATTAAAATTTCGTCCGCTGCGTTTTGCAGGTCTTTGGCAGAAATTGTGCCATTTACAGAATAATGTAAATCTTTGATTTTTTCTTTTGTAAACATATGTTTCCCCTAATCTTAGTATTAGAAATGCTTGGTGCATTATACACTGTTTTTTTATTAAAGCAATAATAAAAAATCCCACATTGGTGGGATTCTTTGCAGTCGTTTGAAACGATTAACGTTTGCTGAACTGTGTAGAACGACGTGCCTTGCGATAACCATAGTGTTTACGTTCAACAACGCGGCTGTCGCGGGTCAAGAAGCCTGCGGCCTTTAATGCAGCGCGTAATTCTGGTTCAACTTTTTCCAATGCTTTGGAAATACCATGTTTTACTGCGCCTGCCTGACCAGACAGTCCACCGCCTTGAACAATTGCGACGATGTCGTATGATGTTTCGCGATTTGTGACACCAAATGGTTGTGCAATAATCATTTGCAATACAGCACGACGGAAATATTCAGCCGATGGTTTGCCATTTACGGTGATGTTGCCCTTGCCTGGCATCAAGTATACGCGTGCAACAGAATCTTTACGTTTGCCGGTTGCGTATGTTGCGTCGTTTAATTTTGGTGTTGCAACTGGTGCTTTCTTAGCAGTTGCTTTCTTTGCGGTTGTTGCCTTTGTAGAAGTCTTGGCAACTGTCTTTTTTGCCTCTGCCATTATTCGCCCCTTTTGTTTTTACGATTCAAGCCTGCAAAATCGATAACCTGTGGATTTTGTGCAGTATGTTTGTGTTCAGCGCCAGCATAAACGTGCAGTTTTGTTAAGCGTTTGTTTGCCAATGCAACTGCAGTGCGACGACCCATCATACGTTTTACTGCGTTGAATACTAATTTTTCTGGCTTTTCATCACGCATTTGACCCAAAGTGCGGGATTTCAAACCGCCTGTCCACAAACTGTGCCAGAAGAAACGGTCTTTGTCAGCCTTGTGCCCAGACAAAGCAACCTTGTCTGCGTTGATGATAACAACATGGTCGCCACAATCCATATTTGGTGTCCATGTTGGCTTATGCTTGCCACGCAGGATGTTTGCAGTATATGCCGCCAAACGTCCCAGCGTACAATCAGTTGCGTCAATCAGATACCATTTTGCATCCAATTCACATTTTTTTAACGATTTTGTCGCTGCCATTTTTATTTTTTCCTATGGTTTATAAATTAAAGCGCGCATATTATGCGTTAATCCAGCAGAAAAGTCAAGAAAAATCGATATGGTATTATTGTACCGTGTAGAGAAGATGTGGTGGTGGGGATTAATAAGGATGTATTTAATAAAATAAAAACACCGGCGGGGAAGACGGGTGCCGGTGTTTCTTCTGTGCACTGACACAGAAACTGGGTGAACGATTAATCATCGTCTGTTTTCCACATGGTCGGCATTGTGGCATAATCACTAAGTCCTGTACAACCAATATATGCCCCATAAAACCAACCGGGGTACGTTGGCCAGATTTCGTACAGGTATTGCCCATTTATACGCGCAGATGGTCCAGTTAGAGATGTGCAACCCATAAACATTCCTTCAAACATTTGATACTGTGCCGTACCAGAAATATTCCCAAACAGGTTTTCAGGGATTGATGTCAAACCACTGCAATTTTTAAAGGTGAATCTGAACATATGACTTGCTGGGTTGCTAGATATACCCGCGAATAAGTCAGATGGGATTGATGTCAAACCACTGCAACCAGAAAAGGTGCTGTCGAACATCAAAGGTGCTGGTGCGCCAGATATACCTGCAAATAAACCCGCAGGAATTGATGTCAAACCACTGCAATTAGAAAAGGTGCTGCGGAACATATCCTCTGCTGGTGCGCCAGATATACCAGTAAATAGTTTTGCGGGGATTGAACAGGTTATATTGGATGCGCCAGAAAAAGTCTCATAAAATTGTGGTTGGTTATATGCGCTTCTGGTTAGCGTTCCAAATATTGCCCCCAACGAGCCATCAATTGATGCGATTTTTTTTACGTTGGTTTCTTTCGCACTTGTGTTAGAACCAACACGAAAACTTATCGCGGCGGTGTATTTGCTGAAATTATATGCAGTTGCCTGACCGCTAAGGCCGATTGTGTATGTATTGGCAGTGTCGTAATTATGCGTATATGTTGTATCTGTTGTGTCTGGTTTTGTGATTGTTTCGACTGTGCCATCGCCCCAGTCAACCACAAATTCGCCCGCCGCACTGATTGAAAAACTAAAACTGCTGGTGTCCGGTGTGGTGGTCAGGGTGAATTCTGGACCTTTATCAATTTTCCGCACCAACGTTTCCACTGCCTGAATTGTTGCAACTGTGTCGGCGGCCTGAAGTGTCGCAAATTCGCCATTACCATAGTCGGTGGTCTTTTCACCGTTTAAAATTTCATTCGCGACATCCACCGCCGTCAGCAGATATTTCATATTCGCAGCCTGCATTGGACTGTCGGCCTTAATCGGTATAGTTATGTCCCACTTTTGTTGAATCGATTTGTGTACATAGTCTAAATTTGCAATCTGGGCTGCCTGTGCGCATATCGCAGAAAAACATCCAATCACAGCAAATAATATTTTTCGCATATCTGCCCCCATAATTATTCTGCCGTTGGCAATGTTGGTGTTGGCACATTAAATGTTCCGCTGACAGTATAAGTTCCCGCCATTGTTTGGGTCGCGGTTGCCGATGTATCGACCTTGGTTGAAACAGAATCGGCGATTTGGTTTGCAACCTGTTGTTGAACATATGCGGTTGACGGGATGCTGGCAGATGCCATAAATGGTATAAATAACAACATAAACATTAAAAATCGCATACTCTTTTCGCCCCCTACGTTAATAAAAAAACCACAATGAAATCAAAGTGGTCAGGAGGTTAACGACAATCCATAAGTATTGTGCTGCTTATTCAATATATTCGCAAGCCCTCCTGACCAAATGGGTCAGGAGATGTAATTCATCCATCATATAAAAACACGCCAAACGGCGCGCCTTTTTTACTTCGGACGCTTATGGTACGGGTCGTTACACCCCAATATGACAAAATCGTCATATCGTTTAATAGTTTATATCTTTTTTGAAAATAGCGCAATAAAAAAACACCATGTACGGTGTTTTTTGTTTATATTGGCAAAATAATTTTGACCTTTAATCCGCCAAGTTCGCTGTCTTCTAGGAATAATTGACCGCCATGATTTTCAATCGCGGTCTTGGCGATGGATAGACCAAGGCCAGTGCCACCGGTTGTGGTTCCGCGTGCCTCGTCCAGACGGATGAATGGACGCATAGCATCGGATTTCTTGTCGTCTGGAATCCCAATGCCGTCGTCTTCAATTGTGATTTCAACGGAATCCGTCTTGTCGGTTTCTGTTATCTTTATCGTGCGATTTGCATAGCGGGCCGCATTTTCAATAATGTTGCCAAAGGCACGTGCCAATGCCATCGGACGTGCATAGAATTGCGCAGGCACATCAGGGAATTTTGTTATTATCTTTTTGTCCGGTGCGGCATCACGCGCCAGACGTAATAACATTGGGGGCAGTTCTGTTGTTTGCTCTATCTCTGGGGCCTCGCCACGTGCAAAGGATAAATAGCCGTTTACCATTTCTGTCATGCGGTCAATGTCTTGAATAAGACTTTCATTTGTGGCGGTATTCGTTTCCAGTGCCAAGCGCATACGTGTTAATGGGGACTTTAAATCATGGCTGACTGCATTCAACATATCTGTGCGTGTGCGATTGTATCTGTCCAGACGTTCTTTCATCTTTATCATAGATGATGCGGCTTCGCGGATTTCTTTGGAACCCGTCGGTTCAAAGCCAGGTGCATCAAGACCGCGACCAAAACGATTCGCTGCGCGTGCGATTCTGCGTATGCTGCGTGTGTGCATTATTATAAATGGTGATATTAATATCGATACAATCAATATAGAACCAATTAGCCATATTATAAAGACTTCGGTACTGGTTGAATATATTCTGTAAAGCGATGTGCCAAATGTCGCAATGCGGTTGTCCTTGGTTGCAACGTCAACAAATACCAAGCGTTTGCCCTTGTCAATGTATAACTGTGCAGGACGTGATAGGCGCAGTGATAATTCAGATGCAAGTTTTCCAGCCTCGCGCGAGGAGTTGTCGCTGGTTGCGGGGCGATTTAGTTTGTCGTTTATGCTGACGTTTATGCCGATGTCGCGCGCCATACGTTCAGTTGTTGCCATATCGCCTTCGTCAATGAAGTTCATTAATGTGGTTATTTCACCCGCCAGTGTGCGCGCCAATGTATCGTGTACACGTGACCAATGATTGCCAAAGAAAACATTGGCAATGATAACCTGGGCAATTATTAATGGTATTAATATCATTAATATTGTTCTGGCGGAAAAACTGCGTGGTATTAATCTCATTCTTGTGCTTCTTGTTGGTTGTTTCGGGTCAGCAGTTTATAGCCCTGCCCCCGAATTGTTATTATGTCCAAGGTCGATGATACTAAATTTATTTTCATTCGCAAGCGTTTTGCAACCATTGGTGATGCAGGTGCGATATTGCCAAGCGGACAGGTTAATTGAATCAATAATTTCTTTTCTTCGCCAGATAAATTTAATAACTTTTTTTCATTTGTATCAGGTGAAGTCGTGAAAAATTCGTTGTCCGCAAAAATAAGACCGTCTGGCGCCTGGGGGATGGGTTTCGGATTATGTTTTATTATGTTGTTTAATCGTAAAATAAGTTCGCGAAACTGAAATGGCTTTGCAAGATAGTCATCTGCACCACATGATAGCCCAGCAATTGTGTTGTCAGAACCGCCCATCGCGGTCAACATTATTGTTGGGGTCTTGTCGCCACGTGCGCGCAACTGTTGCAGAAAGCTGAGTCCATCTATGCCGGTCATCATTCTGTCCAGAATAATTGCATCAACAGATAATCGTGATAGAATCTTGGTGGCATCTTCGCCCGATGATGCAGATAAAACATTAAAACCTTCTTTGCGCAAGCCGGTGCTGAGTGTTTTGCGCAAAATATCATCGTCGTCGATAACTAGTATAGTTTTGTTCATTGATTTAAAGGTTCTACGGCGTATTCGCCAGGTTGTATTGTGCGCATCGCGTTATTTGCGCCATCCATATCTTCGTCATATACCGCAGCACGAAATTGCATATTGTTTGTTGCAAATTCTGTCTTGAATAATGCATAGCCTGTGCCGCCACCAGTTGTGGGACCCTGCATCCCAAGAGAGTAATAGCCACCAAGTATACCATAGTCTAAATCAATATAATCCAGACTGATGATTAGTGATATGCTGCTGATGCCATCGCTGGTCATATTACATGAAAATTCACGATTTGACAAAATTGCTTCGGAATTAACGGGAACCATCAAGTCCATAACAGTCGGTTCGCAAATGCGATTTATGCCGTTTACCAGAAAATCATAAGTCATACCAACTGTTGCCTTGGACAGACCAGTTGACAGGTTGACTTGTGAAATGGTTGCCTTTGGAATCTTGACCATGGCATTTGCAATTCCACTGCGGACAGGGAACGATATCCCAGATTGCAGGCAATCGCGCGAAAATGGATCGGCTTCGCATATATATACGCGTGAATGTGCGTTCATCATAAACATATTTGCAAGACTGTTGAACAAGAACGAACGGGTGATTTTGTCATTTAAATGCGTGCAACCAAAATTACGACAAATTACCATTGGTTTGTTCGCAAACATTACACCAGGATGCTCAAAAACCTCGAAATCGCGGGCGGCAATTATATTGTCGTCATAATCAAGGCTGTCCGCACGCTCCATAAATTCGGTTTCTGGTATGAAATTAGGGTCGTCGGGGTACGCGTAATAGGATTGTACAGGAGTTTCTGTGTAAATAGTTTGAAAATCTTGCTGAATATAGCCGTTTGCCACAGCGCAAAACGCCCAGAAAATCCCGAAAAATGTACCGAAAATATATTTTTGCATATTGTTGCCTTTGGTTCTCTCGTATGGAATCTTAGAACATTTTTGATATTTGTGTCAAAGTAAAAATTTTTATTGAAATTTGTTTGTGCTTTGTTCTATTTTAGAAATGATTAATAAAAAGAAAGGTTAAAGGTATGGTTGATATCATTATTTCTGGTGAATCAGGTAAATTGCACGCTGTTTATCATAAATCTGCACAAGAAGCTGCGCCGTTGGCGGTGGTGCTGTCGGGGAATCCGCGACAAAAGTATCATATGAATGATAGGGTTTCTTATGCGATGTTTCGTGCATTTATGGATATTGGTTTTTCTGTTATTCGCTTTAATTATCGTGGGGTTGATGATTCTGAGGGGGTAATTGGTACGACTGCAGAAAATATGCTGGATATCGCAACTGTTATTGATTGGATTCAAAATAATAATGAAGACAGTGATAAAATTTGGCTGGCAGGACATCAATTGGGGGCCTGGTATGTTTTACAGGCAATGATGCGCAGACCAGAAGTTTCTGGATTTGCGCTGGTTTCCCCCGATTCGCAAGTGTCTGATTTTTCATTTTTGTCCCCCAGACCAAATCGTGGGTTGCTGTTGCAAGGTGCGATGGAGTCGGACGAGGCACGTGCCTTTGGTGCACATTTAACACAGGTCTTGAAAAAACAAGCGCAAATCGATTTGGAAACTATTCGTGTCAAAGGTGCAGATGCGTTGTATAGTCAACCTGTGGACTTGCGCCAAATGTATAATGATTTAAAGGCGTATGTGGGACGCGAAAACGCAGAAGATAAGTTGTTGTAAAATGCAAAATAAAGAAAGATTCTTGGATGCAAATATCCCCGATGAATTGGCAGGGTCGATTAGACCGCGTAGCCTGTCGGATTTTATAGGACATGAGAGTCTGAAGCAGAATTTGTCTGTGTTTGTGTCTGGCGCACGTAATCGTGGCGAGGCAATGGATCATGTCTTGCTGTATGGTCCCCCGGGGTTGGGAAAGACAACACTGGCGCATATTGTTGCAAATGAACTGGGAACAAATTTTCGTGCAACTGCGGCACCGATGTTGACCAAGCAAGGGGATTTAGCAGCAATTTTGACC
This sequence comes from Alphaproteobacteria bacterium, assembly GCA_017409215.1. Lineage (GTDB taxonomy): Bacteria > Pseudomonadota > Alphaproteobacteria > Rs-D84 > Rs-D84 > Enterousia. Next base: position 42,502 of record JAFQTD010000007.1, on the reverse strand, counting down.
GCTTTAGAGCCGATGGATGTTTTGTTTATCGATGAAATTCATCGCCTACCAACGGCGATTGAAGAGGTTCTGTATTCTGCGATGGAAGATTTTAAGTTAGATATTATGCTGGGCGAAGGGCCAAGTGCCAAAAGTGTACGTATCGACCTGCCCCCGTTTACGTTGGTTGGGGCAACTACGCGGACAGGCCTGTTGTCTAATCCATTGCGCGATAGGTTTGGAATCGATTTAAGGCTGACATTTTATTCGCCAGATGATTTAGCAAAAATTATTATGCGCAGTGCAAATATCTTAGGAATGCCGATTGATGCAGATGGCGCATTGATGTTGGCAAAGTCTGCACGTGGAACACCGCGTATTGCAAACAGGCTGTTAAAGCGTGCGCGCGATTTTGCAAGCGCATTGGGGAAAAGCCAGATTACAGCAGATATCATAAAGACTACGTTGTTTCAGTTGCATATTGATGGTTGTGGACTGGACGAGATAGACCGAGAGTATATGAATATGATTATTAAATTCTATGCTGGGGGTCCTGTGGGGATTGAAAATTTGGCGGCGGCATTATCCGAGCCAAGCGATACAATCGAAGATGTAATAGAACCTTATTTGATGCAATTGGGATTTGTTCAGCGCACACCACGTGGTCGTATAATTACAGATGCGGGTTATGCACATTTGGGATTGGAAAAATAGCAATGTTAAGAAAAATATCGGTGTTTATAGTGCTGTTGTCACTGATTGGTTGTGGTGGCGGTACAACGGTATACAAGAAAAATGTAAAGCCGTATACGGTGGCAGGTACGACGTATTACCCGCTTGAAAGTGCCAAAGGATTTACAGAAACAGGTGTCGCGTCCTGGTATGGCGGCAAGTTTCATGGACGTAAGACAGCAAGTGGGGAACGGTATAATCAAAATAAAATGACTGCCGCACATAAAACGTTGCCTTTTGGGACGAAGGTGTATGTTAAGAATCTGGAAAATGGAAAATCTGCTGTTGTGCGTATTAATGATAGGGGGCCTTTTAAAAAGGGGCGCGTGATTGATTTATCCAAGGCGGCAGCAAAAAAGTTAGATATTACCAAGACTGGCACTGCAAAAGTTCGTATTAAGGTAAAGGATTAAGTATGAGTAAAGTACATAAGTTTCCTTTTGTGGTTGCGTTTGCAGATACTGATGCCGAAGGAATAGTGTATCATGCGCGTTATCTTGAAATCGCAGAACGGGCGCGTATGAATTGGCTGAAAGGACGATTTTCGTTGGCAGATGATATTGGGTTTGTCGTAAAAGAACTGAATATCAAGTATTCGCGACCACTTGTTTTGGCAGATGAATTTGTTGTAGAAACGGTTATGACAGATGTGGGGGCTGCTGTTGTAAAAATTGAACAAAAATTTGTGAAAAATGATTGTGTTTGTGCTATAATGAACCTTAGGGTTGCGTATTTGGGAAAGGATATGTTGCCAAAGCGTATCCCAGAAGAATTTATAAAAGATTTGGTCTAAAATATAAAAAAGGAAAGAAAATGGAAAGTAATTTTTCGTTATTGTCATTGTTTACAGGCGATTGGATGACCTTGTTTGTTTCGATTGTCTTGTTGGTGTTTAGTGTTTTGTCGTGGGCGGTAATCGTTGAAAAAATTCGATTGTGGCATATTGTCAAAAGAAACCCTGTAAAAGTTGGCTGTAATGATAATTTGAATGTCGCTGCAGAAAAATTAATTCGACCGTTTGATAAAAATTTATGGTTCTTGTCGATGGTTGCGTATATTTCACCGTTTATTGGTTTGTTTGGAACTGTGTGGGGGGTGATGGATTCTTTTGCCGCAATTGGTGTTAATCAGTCGGTCAGTATTGGGGTTATTGCCCCGGGATTGGCGGTTGCGCTGGGGACGACTGCGCTGGGGTTGATTGCGGCGGTGCCTGCGGCAATTGCACATCAGTATTTTGCAAAGAAAGCCGATGATTTATATGATAAATTGGCAGAAACATGCTGTGAATTAAAGACAAAAAAATAAGGATTTTTATTATGTCTAGATTAAGGCGCAGACAGTCGGATAGTTCGATACAATTAACCCCGATGATTGATGTTATGACGGTTTTGTTGGCGGTTTTTATGGTGACAACCCCGATGATGACAACTGGAATCGACTTGGAATTGCCACGTGCAGGGGCATCTGCGATGACGGGGGCAGACCATGCCGTTCAAATAAGTGTGGATTCCAATGGCAGATATTTCTTGTCAGAAATGGAATTGCCACGTGAAGAAATCGTAAAGCGCGCAGTGGCAATGCGTGGTGAAAACCCACAGCTAACAATAATGATAAGTGGTGACACACATACGGATTATGGCGCGGTGATGTCAATGATGGGCAGTCTGAAGGATGCAGGCTTTCAAAAGGTGGGACTGCGTACGCAACCGGAATAAAAAATGGCAAAAATTAATTGGTTTTCTGTTGAAAATATATTGGTGTCTGTGTGTGGGCACCTGTTGTTGTGTGCGATAATGATTTCTTCGTTTGTTGTTATTTTGGAACAGGCGCGGTTGGTTGCACCCGACAGAATACAGATTATGGAAATAGATTTAAATGATGTTGTTGTTTCTGGGGATGAAACAAAACTGTATAATGTTGGTAATGTCGAAGAAATCAAACCAGATGAAAAGAAAGTTGAACCAGAGGCCACAGAAAAAGTTGAACCTGTGCAGGACGCAGTCGAACCCACAGAAATTAAAACAACGACTTTGGTAGAAGATAAAAAAATAGAAGAGCAACCTGAAAAAAAACCGGAAGTCGAAAAAAAACAAGAATCAAAACCGGTTGAGAAAGCACCAACAGCAAAAAAGAAACGTGTTGTACGCGTTAATCGCGAGGTTTTATCACTGGACAGAACGTTGACAGTGTCGGTTGTTGATGCGTTGCGGGTGGCGATGACACGTTGTTGGGTGATTGATACCAAACGACCAGATATCGCAAATATTCGTGCGGTTGCACATTTGACAATGCGTAAAAATGGAACTGTGCGCGATGTGTGGTTTGAATCCGCAGCACGTGCGGATACGGACCCTGCATTTGCATATGTTTTGGATACGATACGCAGCGCGATAAATGTGTGTCAGCCATTTAGAATGTTGCCCGAAGGTGAATTTTCCAAGTGGGAAAAAATACAGTTAACATTTTACCCAACCCAAGGAAAAGTTATGTAAAAAATCATGCGCCCGCAGGCGCATGTTGCAGATGTACATATAAGCCGGATTCTGTTCTGCCGACGGCCCAGTTTGTTTCGCAAACCAGACTGTGGTAGTGGACATGATTAATCTGCAAATCTTATTACTAAGAAATGTCAAGCCTTCTACCCGCCCCAAACGTGGGACCCGTATGTGGAGCCTATTTGAAGTTGCTGCACGCAGAGATTGCCCGTTTCACTCGAATTTAATCGTTTACGTCACTGTTGCTCTAATCGTCAGGTCGCCCTGCCCGGTATATTAGCCGGTGCGTTGTCCCATGCAGTCCGGACTTTCCTCTGGTCTTTTTAAGGGACCAGCCATGCCCCATACATCGTACGATTGGGCATAGTATCATTTTTTTTTATATGGTCAATATTTTTATTTAGGATTATTTATACGAATTATCTTTTTTTTTGCTTGTCTAATGTTATGTTTTTTTTCTATGATATGGCTATAATAAGGAAGGAAAGTAGGAATAATGTTCAGATTTTTACGTACGTTTGCATTGTTTTTTGTGGCTTTTTTATCGTTTGACGGGGGGGCGTTTGCGGGCAGTTTTACGTGTAATAGTGCCAAAACGTATGTTTCGTGTGATGCGGGATATTATTTGTCAGATTGTGGGTCGTACAGGGATGGGCGTGCAATAGCCAGCCCCGCCGCAGGGAATAGTTGCAGGGCATGTCCTGCCGCGACCAGCAGTGCATACTATGAATGTACTGGGGGCACGGTATGTCCAAAAAATATGGTTGAAAATGAGTTTACATTGAAAATTAATGTACCTACTTCTGGTACTGTTTTTGCCTTTAATATGTCTGCGGCTGGTGTCTTTTATGTGAAGTGGGGGGACAGCAGTGTGGTTGAGAAAATTGATAGAACGGATAATACAACAAATACTAGGTATCCTCATACTTATACTAGCACAGGCACAAAGACGATAACGATAAGTGGTCAGGCAACAAATTATAACGATACGAATTATTCAATGCCGGCGATAACTTTTTATTCTGGTTCAACTGAAGCTGAAAAACAGGCAAATGCTGCGATGATTACAGCGGTTAGTGGCAGTTTGGGTAGTGTTTTTGGGACATTATCAACTAATCCAAGATTTAATAATTTGTTTGCGTATGCGACTAATTTGAGAACTGTTCCGTCAACATTGTTTTCTGGGATAACCGGTTTTTCCACAGGTGCTATGTTTAATGGGGCGTTTCAGCATAGTGGGCTGACCAGTATCCCAAGCAATTTGTTTGCGGGTATCAGTGGTAATATTATGCCGTATACTTTTTCGGCCACTTTTAGGGGATGTACTGGATTAACGTCGATTCCTGAAAATTTATTTGGAAATATAACAGGCACAATACAACATTATGCTTTTGCCAATATGTTTAATGGTTGTACGAATTTAAGTGGACCGTCTGCGAAAATTAATGGCGAATATATATATGATGTTTGGCCAAGCGCAACAACTACACATGTTGGTGGTATGTATACAGGGGCAACGGGGTTGGCTGATTGGCCATGCATTCCGACAAATTATGGTGGCGAAAGTAATGGATGTATTTATATAACTTATAATGCAAATGGTGGCAGTGGCACCGCCCCAACCAGTCCAACATATTGTATTATCGGCGGTACATGTGTTATGCCAGAGAATACGTTTACCATGACAGGTTATAATTTTTCGAGTTGGACTGCTAGTGCTGATGGTGTTCGTATTGGTAGGTTTGCACCGGGGGCGGATATGTTTTCTGGATATTCCGGAAGTGATGTAGGAAGCTGGAACGGGATAGAGCTGGTAGCAAACTGGAGTGTCAGATGTAATAAAATAACGTTAAACAATACCACGAACGGTGGGTCGGGTGGCACAACAACGGTATATAAAAAGACAGGTTCAACCACATACTATAGCGATTCGTCATGTAGTACTGCCATTACATCTGTGACGGTGCCAAGCAAGGCCAATGCATCATATCTGGGGCATTATTTGACCAGCACCAACAGTGCAAATACTGGGACGCAGTGTATATCGTCAACTGGGGTCTTGAGCACGTCGACCAGTTGTAATGTTTCGGCGGATACAACGTGGTATGCGCATTATCAATGTGCAGATGGATATACGTCTGGTGGGGTATATGCGTCGGGTGCGTGTGTTGCGACTGCAATTATTACGTTGAATAATAATTTCGCAACATCAAATGGTACAAGTGCCTTGTATGGTCGATTGGGGGCCGCACGTGTGTACTTGGATTCTGCGATGACCCAAACAATGACACCAGAGACATATCCAATAACAATACCAAGAAATGTGCCAATATTGACGTTTGATGCGAATGGTGGTACGGTTGAACCGACAAGGGTTCGTTTGGATCAACTTGTGTTTATGGGGTATTACAGCGCCCCCAGTGGTGGTACGCAATATATTGATGCCAATGGTTATATTACAACAGATGGTATGACAGCATTGGTTTCAGCCAATGAAAACCCGACATGGTATGCACAGTGGAGTGGATCTGCAACCTATTCACCGGTACCGGCACCTGTGCGCGATGGCTATGTAATTGCAGGGCCATGGCATGGTACATTTATGAATAATGGTACATCGAACACTGTGACTGCGTTGCCTGGACAAAGGGTTTCTGTGCCGACATCAGTTGACTTTACAATTGACTGGAATCCGCGTTGTAATGCGGTGACATTAGATGCAAATGGTGGTACATCAGGCAGTGTTGTGACTGTGTATAAAAAAACGGGCGAAGATAGTTGGTTTACGGACAGTTCATGTACAGTGACACTTTCAGATTTGTCTACATTGGTTCCAACACGTTCTGGGTATGTATTTCGTGGTTTCTATCCGGATAATCTGTCCGATGAATACGCAGACATAACATCAGACTATGATGGTGGGGTGCCACCGCTGATTGGCACAACAACTATTGCGCACGGGTGGCTTATATCAACAAACAAGACATTATATGCATCGTGGGTTCAGGATTGTGAAGTGCCAGAACATGGAAAGTGTTCAATATCAATTGGATCAATGGGCCAGGTTGATTATATAACCAGCTGTGCAAACGGTTATACAATCGCGGACGAGGATACAGCAACCCCAACATGTACCGCATATACATATACTTGTTCGGCGGGGCAGTATTTGAATGGGGATGGCTGTGTAACATGTATGGCGGGGTCGTATTGTACAGGTGGTTCGTATACTTATAACGGACAAATTCAAGGACAGAGTGCCTGTCCATCTGGCTATGGCAACAGTGATGCGGGTTCTGATTCGGAAAGCGATTGTTATCGTGCGTGTACTGCATCGGATGTATTGAATGCGACGACGGTCAGCGGACGCGTATATTCAGATGGCACGAATGCATGTGATGCGACGGGGTGTGCAAGCGGGTACAGTGTACAACCAGGCAGTGGCATAGACCTGAACAGTACGATTGGCACAGTTCGTGGGGATGATTATACAAATGATTCATCAACTATGACATTTAGTGTTGATTATGGTGATTTGGGCAGTATAACGGGTCGTGCGCAATGCAGCAGTCAATCTGGTACCGCGGTATGGGAAGGTGATGTGACGATAAGTTCCACCCTGCCGGACAGTACGGGTCAATATTGTTATTGTACTTTGGATGGCTATACGCCGGTTGGTGGCAGTGTACAAAGCTTGTCTGGCTCGTGGGTGTTCAACTATGACTACAACGTCAGTGTCGACAATTGCGCGGACTCCTGTGCGCAAGGCTGTGCGGACCCCCTGCGGAGCAATGCTACGAACTCTCTCGCATTCCGGGCTGCGGTGTTCGGGTCGGTTCCGTCAACGGCACAATGTGTTCCGAATACATATACTGTGTCCTATGCGGCGAATGGTGGCAGTGGTTCTGCACCAACATCACCGACATCGTGCACATACGGTTCGGATTGTGCCGCGCCAGCGAACACATATACACGTACAGGTTATACCTTTGCGGGCTGGAAGTGTACAGGTGGCACAACCGCGTGTGATGGTGATATTATCGCCGCAGGTGGCAGTCTGAAGAATGTAAGCACAGGTTCTGCGATTACCCTGACCGCACAATGGACCGCAAATACATATACTGTATCCTATGCGGCGAATGGTGGCAGTGGCTCTGCGCCAACATCACCGACATCGTGTACATACGGTTCGGATTGCGCCGCGCCAGCGAACACATATACACGTACAGGTTATACCTTTGCGGGCTGGAGGTGTACAGGTGGCACAACCGCGTGTGATGGTGATATTATCGCCGCAGGTGGCAGTCTGAAGAATGTGAGTACGGGTTCTGCGATTACCCTGACCGCACAATGGACCGCGAATACATATACTGTATCCTATGCGGCGAATGGTGGCAGTGGTTCTGCACCAACATCACCGACATCGTGCACATATGGTTCGGATTGTGCCGCGCCAGCGAACACATATACACGTACAGGTTATACCTTTGCGGGTTGGAAGTGTACAGGTGGCACAACCGCGTGTGATGGTGATATTATTGCTGCGGGTGGCAGTCTGAAAAATGTAAGTACGGGTTCTGCGATTACCCTGACCGCACAATGGAATGCGAATTGTAATGCGGTGACGCTGAATGCAAATGGTGGTACCCAGGGCAGTGTGAAAACCCTGTATAAAAAGACAGGAAGTGGTACATGGTATGCAAATAGTAACTGTACAACCGCATACACGACAACAGCGAATATCGTGCCGACACGTACTGGTTATACTTTCCGCGGATTTTATGTAGAGGATTTAGATGACGTTTCATCTGATAACAGCAGCAATACCAGATACTTTTCGACTGATGGTACTGCGGCAGATTCAAGTAAATCATGGTTGATTACAGGCGCAAGTACTTTGTATGCGGCCTGGGCCAGGAATTGTACTGTGCCGGTCGGTGGTACGTGTTCGTTGGAAATAAAAACGTATGGTTATGTTGATTATACGACATCGTGTAGTGCGGGTTATACGCTTGGTAATGCAGATACAGCAACCCCAACATGTACCGCAAAGACATACACTGTATCGTTTAATGTAAATGGTGGTACAGGTGGACAAAGTGCCAATGTGACCGCGACATATGCGGCGGCAATGCCTGCGATTAGTACAACCGCCCCAACCCGCGCCGGTTATACGTTTGTCGGTTGGTATGATAATGCGGATTATGCAGCCGGGGTGCAGTATTATACGGCGGCAGGTGCCAGCGCGCGCAATTGGAACAAAACAGAAAATGCAACACTGTATGCAGGATGGACAATAAATGGATATGACTGCAAGGCGGGTGAATACTTGAACGTGACAGCGTGCAAGGTCTGTGAATCTGGGTATTATTGCCCAAGTACTGCTGTGTCGTATTCTTATAATGGTCAAATCCAAGGACGTACTGCGTGTTCGAATAAACCAGAAAATGCGGTTTATACAAGCGCAACAGGAAATACTTCGTCATCGTGCCCATGGACGTGTAATGCGGGGTATTATGGAACGTCTGCAAATGGAAATACTTCTTGCGCAGTATGTGGTACAGGAAATTATTGTACAGGTGGGCTGAATAAGACCGCATGTAGTGCCACGTATGCAAATACGACAACTACGACGACAACAGCAACATCGTCATCTGCGTGTGTATGTGCGGCGGGATATGGTGGAACAAGCGCAAGCAGTTGTACTGCGTGTGCAAAAGGATATTATAAGGCAAGTGCTGGGACGGTTGCGTGTACAATCGCAGACAAGAACAATTATGTTGCGATAACAGGCGCAACAACGCAAACCGCATGTACAACGTTGGGCAGTTTCTATACAACAACAGATTCAACTGGTTCTGATGCAGCAAGTGACTGTTATGGTACGACGACGGCGGGGAAGTATATTGCGACCGCAAATAGTTCTACACAAACTGGGTGTACGAATGGCAATTACTGCCCTGCTACGATGGTTTATTATGGCAAGTCTGGTACGAATGGTGGTGGATTGAATGTATGTGCGGTGCCATATTCGCGATCTGCAGCTGGTTCTGATGATGAAAATGATTGTTATTTGATAACCAGTGCGACCAAGTACGTAAAGGAAGTCGGGGCTGGCGAGGTGGATTGTCCAGCAGGAAAATATTGTGCAGGTGGCAGTACTGTTTATAAGGGCGGAACAGTTAGTGGACGTAACACAACAGGCGGTTCTGCAACATGTCCTGCAGGCAGTTATTGTTCTGAGGGAGTGAGTGAGCCAACAGCATGCTCTACATTAGGGGGCGGATTGTATAAGGATAGTGCAGAAGGTTCTAGCGCGCCAGCGGATTGCTATGTAATAACAACTGGTGGGTATTATGTTGCAAATTCAACAGATGAAGCACAAACTAAGTGCGAGGCAAAGTATTATTGCCCAGCTGTGATTTTGGGGTATCCAAGTGTAGGTGGCAGAGAGAGTTGTCCTGATCCAGCAAGTAGTACATATAAGGAAACTGTAAGCGAAATAGATTGGTTGACTGCGCGTTGTCCTGATGCAACTACGTCTAATTCATCTGTGGTGTCATCTGGTTATCAGACTTTTTCGAATACGGGCTTGAGTGCGATAACACAATGTCCGGCTATAATGACGGTTTCAACACCATGTTCAAACTTTAGTGTTGAGAGTGCGAGGTACAATTCAACGACAGGTCGTTATGATTCAGATAAGGGAAGTGTATATGCAAGAAGTGTTAAGGCTGGTTATTATTTAACAGAACGTTATAGTAGCACATATTGTACTACAAATGGACAACCTAATACAAAGAGTATGCTTTATAAAAAAGCGGTAAAATGTCCGGAGAATAGTTATTGTCCTGGTGGAACAGTGCCGGTATGTAATACAGGTACTTACGAAGAATCTTGGGGGGCAAATGCCTGTACAACGTTGGGTGATTTTTATACTACGTCTGCTGAGGGAGCCACTACAAATACAGCTTGTTATGGTATAACGACGGCGGGGAAGTATATTGCGACCGCAAAGGCAGATGAAACAACATGTGCTGCCGGTGGTTATTGTCCAGGTAGTGTAAAGGTTAATTATAATAGTACAGGTGGACGCACACCATGTGCCGCAGGTAAGTATAATGCAAGTACAGGTTCTTCGGCAGCAAGTGCGTGTGTTGCGTGTGCCATAGGTTCTTATGCGGTTGATACAGGTAATACGGCATGTACAGCCTGTGCAGCAGGTACAACAACCACTGCAACGGGGAATACTTCGGCAACATGTAGTGCGTGTGCAAATAATAATGATTATGATAATAGTTGGGCAACGCCAAGTTGGTCTGCAAACAAGGTAACAAATCTGTGCAAGATTTCTAACTGTAAGGCGGGGTCAAAATATTCTAGTGCCGCAGGAACAAATACGACTGGTTCTTGTACAGCCTGTGCGGCGGGTACTTATCAAGCAACGAATGGTAGTACTGCAACAAGCTGTTCTGCGATTAGTGCTGGATGTTATGGTAGTGCTGGTGCTACTACGGAATGTCCAAATGTTTGTGCGGATAATAAGTACTCTGATGCTGGTGCAAGCAGTTGTACAGCATGTCCAACAGACTATAAGAATAGTGGTACAACAGTAGCATCACATGCTGGGGTTGCGAGTTGTAAAATAACAGTTAGCGATGGTTATTATATTGGTACAGCTGGTGATAATAGCAGTAACTGGGATAAGTGTGCGGCGGGAACTGCGAAGGCTGCGCATACAGTTGCGTACGGCAGTACGTCCAGCTGTGATGTTTGTGAGGCAAATCAGTACTCTGATGCTGGGGCGGGTGCTTGTTCAGCCTGTGCCACAGACAAGGGGTATAGCAATTCGGGTGATGTGGCGGAAAATCACGCAGGTGCCGCAAGTTGCAAGCTTAGTTGTGAAGCAGGATATTATGTGCCAACCGCAGGTGCAGGTTGCGCAGTATGCCCAGGGGGAAAATATTGCGAGGCTGTAAGTGATGTCGCGCAAACTGCGACCACAGCTGTGACTGGTAATGTCAGTGCGGGATATTATTCTGCGGGCGGTGGAACAACAGCGACAGGAACGTGTGTATCAGGGTATTCGTGTGGCAGTTGTTCAACTGGGACTGGGGCAAATGGGCGCTTGTTGTATTCAGGGGCTGGTGCGTCTGCGTGTTCAGAATGTCCAGCGGTAACAGGAGAATTGGCAAATCGTGTGTCAGGATATAGTGGTTGGTGGACAAATAATATTCATGGTTCTATTGGTGGTTGTTATGCGCTTTTTAATGACGTAGATAGTACTGCTACGTTCAGAACATTGTGTTATTATAACAAGACAGATGGTACATACGGTGGCGCAAATAGTAGCTGTCAAACGTATGCGCCAACTGCGTGTGGAGGTGGATACTATTCGATTATAGAGACCGCAGACGAATGGGTTTCAGGGAGAGATTATGCATCGTGTAAAGGCGTAGATTGTATGAACGGCAAGGTTTGTGGTAAAACAAGTGCGGGTTATTATAGTCCTGATGGTGCGGTTGTACAAACCATTGCAGATGCTGGGTATTATGCACCTGCTGGCGCAAGCGCACAAACAAAGGTCACTGCGGGTTGTTATGCGGATACAGAAGGGTCGTCAACGTCGTGTCCGAATAGTTGCGCTGCATTAGGTGGGGGACTGTATAAGAATAGCGTAGCAGGGTCTGATGCAAGATCGGATTGCTACTTTACAACAACGGCGGGCAGTTATTTAAGAGCAGCATCGGATCTTGCGCTGACAACATGCCCAAGTGGTGATTATTGCCCTGCTGTGACACTGTATTATGACAATGTTGGTGGCAATAAAGACTGTCCGGGCAGTTATACCGCAGGTGGTACGGGCTTGAAGACACAATCTGAGTGCAAGATAAGTGTCGCAGATGGTAAATATGTTGGGACTGAAAATAGTTCTACATTGTCGACTTGTGCGGCGGGAACTGCGAAGGCCGCGCATACAGTTGCATACGGCAGTACGTCCAGCTGTGATACATGTGCGAACTGGTCTTATTCTGCGGCTGGTGCGGCAAGTTGTACCAGTTGCCCTGCCCTGACCAGCGGTTGGTCCAAGGTAGATAGTACAGGCACTGGGTGGACAACATATACAAGCTGTAAGCAGAGCCAAAAGCCTGCAAATTGTTCAAGCGGTGGTATTACACAGACGGCGACCAGTTCGACACAGTGGGGTGCATCAAGTGTGACAACTGCGTTGAAGGCAAATGCAAATTACTATGTAAATGGTACGGCATGTAGTGCATGCAGTGGATTGGCAAGTGGGTTCTATCCAAACAGTACGGCTGGCAATAGTGGTGGTGCAAGTGCGTGTTATACAAATAGCCTGAGTGGTAAATATGTTGCAAGCACAAATGCAACCAGTGCGACAAATTGTGCGGCTGGTACGTATAAAGGCGCGCATACAGTTGCATACGGCAGTACATCCAGCTGTGATACATGTGGGGCGAATCAGTACTCTGATCCTGGGGCGGGTGCTTGTTCAGCCTGTGCCACAGACAAGGGGTACAGCAATTCGGGTACAACAGCAACAGATCACGCAGGCGCCGCAAGTTGCAAGACAACCTGTATGGCAGGTACAATGGTTGCGACCGCGAATGCAGCGTGTAGTACGCCGAATAATACAGCCTATGGCGCAAGTTGGTATACCGCAGAGCATATTGTTGCATACGGCAGTACATCAAAGAGCTTGAGTAAAGTAAGTAGTTGTCCAACAAGCTATGCGACAGTGAATAATGAAACAGCAACGAGTCATGATGCAAAGTCTGATTGTACGATTACATGTGCGGCTGGTAAGGTTGTTGCCAATATAGATGCCGCGTGTACAACGCCAAGTGGGTCTTGGTATAGTGCACAACATACTGTTTCAGCAGGGGGGACATCTGGGACGAATAAGAAGTCTTGTTTGACGAACTATGCAACACCAAGTACAACAACGCAGACAGATCACGATAGTTCGAATGATTGCGCAATATCGTGTCCGGCGGGTACTCAGATTGCAACCGCGAATGCAACAACATGTACAACACCAAGTGGAAACTGGTATGTCGGCGCAAATACCGTAAAACAAGGTGGTGTATCAACAGTTAATACATGCGCAGTTGGTGAAAACTTGTTTAATGCAGATGACTATGGAATGTATTGGGGCTACTTTAATTCCACAAATGCAGTTGGGTTAACTGCCTTTGAGAACAATGCTGTGGTTTTTGTTCCAGTCGAAGGAAATACTATTTATCAAATTAGTGGAATGAGAGGAAAGGGTAGTATGTTTGTTGGAACAACTACGTCAGAGCCTGCAACAGGTGTTCAGGTTTCTGGTTTTGTAGATGCAGGAGCTGTTGATAAAGGTTTTGTTTATAGGACACCGGTTGATGCGAAATATTTGTTGGTTCTGGCATTACGTAGTGTAGATGGTTCAACAACGGCAACAAGACAGGCGATACTAGACAAGAATGTTGCGAACCTGCAGATATTTAAGGCAAATTCTGGCTATGGGATTGTTGGAAACACTGCGACAGAGCATGATGTGGTGTCGGATTGTATGATTTATTGTGGGGCTGGTGAATATGTAGCAACAGCTGGTGGTGTGTGTGAAAATGTTGGTGCGGGGTATTATGGCACCGGCGGTATAGTTCCGCAGGGCAGTATCAGTGCAAATCGTGGTCAGTGTGTTGCACCATTGACAACAATCGGGTATGGTTTTGGTGCAAATGAAGCAGATGACTGTGGACGAAAACTGCATGCAGGCAGTGAAGTTATATATCTGCGTAGTTCGCCAAGAACGTCGCCCGCATTGAATGTGAGGGTTGGTGACGATATCTTTTATGGCGCAATGAGTACAGCATTGTCCGGAAAATTAAAGGTCAAAGATGTTGATAATACGACTTATTCGGTTGTGAATGATTATCAATAATGTGCACCCTGCCCCCACCATGTGTGGGGGATTTTTTGTTATAAATGAATTATTGTTTGGGGGTATTCGAATCCTTGTGGTCGGGTTCAATTCCAATGCCACAATCCAATAATAAATCCGACCACAGGGGTCGGATTAATTCTTGGTGCGGGCGAAGGGAATGTCTGATTCCCATGTTCGTTTTCACTCCATGGGCCCCTTTCGCAAAGATTTTATATGATTGTCAAGCCCGCCTTCGCCGATAAATGTAAAGTTATTTAGATTGTTTCGAGCAATGCTACGGCGAGGCACTCAATTTTCAGCCCTTGCTATCACTGCGGTGAAAATTGGTGGTGCGGGCGAAGGGAATGTCTGATTCCCATGTTCGTTTTCACTCCATGGGCCCCTTTCGCTACGTAAGACTCGAACTGCGTATTTACTTGTTCTCGTCAACTGACGCCCCGAACCCTCTTGGTCGGGTTCAATTCCAACGCCGCATAGCCAACAATTAAACCGGCACAAGGCCGGTTGAATTCTTGGTGCGGGCGAAGGGAATCGAACCCTCGTCTTCAGCTTGGGAAGCTGACGTGCTGCCATTATACCACGCCCGCAATGATGGATATTTTATAGAAATCATTTTTATTTGTCCAGATAAATATATTCTTGTTGTGTTGATTTTTTGAATTTGCTAGTATCGTGTAGAGAGATGTTGAATATATTTCGTGTCTTTATGCTGACTGTTGCCCTGTGTGTGTCATACGGGGCGCTTGCTGATGCGGTAGATGATTATTTAAAGGCTGCAGATGCAAAAGATAATCCCGAGACAGCACAGGTTTTTGATGATGTAAAATACCTAAATTATTTAGTTGAAAACCTTGGTTGGTCAACATCACGCAACCAGGAACGACGCGATTTGTATCAAATGCTGGAAAAGGCAGTACAAGAAATAAATTCATTTGAAGAAATGAGTCTGGCTGAATGGCAACAGCAAAAGGTCGATGATGCACAGGCTGAATATGATGCCGCGCGTGAAAATGAGCGGTCAACAGCAAATAAATTATTGGGTGGCGCATCAATGGCGGCGATGGGAATTGGTGGTATGGAATTAGCATCCGCATTGTCTGAAAAAAAATCAATGGAAGATGCAGAAATGCAAATGAAAGCTTATTTGGCAACATTTGCCTGTGATTGGGCGGATGGAAAAAGAGTTGCAGGTGGTGAAATAGCAATAGAGTTGCCAGGGGGGAATGAATTGATGTCTTTGGTGGGCGAGTATAAAACATTGGCGGCAGATTTGAAGGCGCGTAAAGAGTCTTTGGGATTGAAGCCTGGGGTGGAAAGTGAAGAAATTTTAGATAGTGCAACAGCCGGCTTGTACGATGATGAGGCAATTGGCAAGACGGATGGTGCATTTACTTCTGTGGCGCGCGCATTGTCCGATGAAAACAGTGAAGATGCAGCAGAATGGGCGGCAGATAAAGAAAAAATAGAAAACAAAATAAAAGGTGCAACAACGGCGGTTGCTGTGGCGGCAGTTGCAAGTATTGCCGCAAATTTGGCAATTAATGCAGGTAATAGAAAGCAAATACATGGTAAAATAGAATCTGTACGTGCAGATGCGGTTACGTTGCTGGATGATATTATTCAAAATTGTAATGATGCATTAATCGCAAATGATAGATATAATGATATTATAATCGGTTATGAAAATTTGAATAAAATTACGGAGTATCCAGAATGCAGAGAATAATGGCAAAATTTTTATCTGTGATTACGATGTGTTTTTTTTCTGTTTCTGTTGCAGCTGCTGCGGGTAATCCTTGCTTTGATGTTGGTGTTAGGGGGACATGTCAATTATTTGCAGATGCGGTCGTTCAAGATGAGGCTGCACGTGGGCTAATTAAGGTTGCAATGAAGTCAGATGTTCGTGATACGCAATCTGTTTATTATGAATTGAAGGGAAATTTAAAAAAGTCTGCTGCAGATAATCATTATATTTATCTGGATAACACCGGAAAATCGCATGTGTTCGAATTTAAAAGCTTTGATTTACCCGCAGGGGCAGTTGACAGAGAACGTACATCTGTTAGGACTGCAATTTGTAAAATGTATGGCGGACAAAGTGCCCATGATTCTGGGGTGTGTTATATGAACGCTGAATTGACTGGGGTGCAATCGGCGCATTTGTGGAATGATTTAAAACAGTTTGGTATGTATCCTGAATGGGTGCCAGAGAAAGAACAGCAGGTAGTCGGTAATCAAAAAACTGTTGTTCGGGCCCATTATAAATTTGTTGCTGAATTTGATGCAGATGATTTTGATGCGGATGATTGGGAGTTTTCTTATAATGGCCACGAGGTAATAAATCCAAATGTGTTTGCAGATTTACAAATCAAGGATTTGATATCTGTTAAAGATTATCTGGCAGATTATACAATTCTTAGGTTTGCGATGTCAGGATTGGCTGTTAATAATTTTTCGTGCGCGTCCAGCACAATAAAAGTAAGAAACAGTATGTTGTCATTGGATGATTTTTTGCCTTGTTCTGTGACGTATCATGATGTGGACAGAAATATGAATATCTCAGTAAATATCGGGTTTGTTTTTGATGATGCGGCAGATACAAAGGAAAAAACAGTAGAGGCAGGAAATGCAATGCTGGCGTGTGCGGCATCTGGGGGCAGCGCATCTGAGAAAGGTGTGTGTGCAGGATTTGATGAACAGATGTGTGAATTGCTTAGAACAAATAATGGTGTAGATGTTGAGTGGAATTTGGATAAGGGTGGCTGTGTCTTGAAGGCGCAAAAAAAATATAATTCTGGTCAGACTATAAAAAATATGACTGTGGCGGCAGTAGGTGTGGCGGTAGGGATTTTAACTATACCGGCGACGGGTGGTGGCAGTGCAATGGCGGTTGTTGCAATCATTGGTGGTGTTGCGACTGCGATTGGAACGGTTACGTCAGTTACTGCAAATTTAATTATGGATTCTAGGTTCAGCGCGGCATTGTTAGGGGCGAATAAGTGTTTAATAACTGAATGTGGTGGAATAAAACATTCTGTTGATCCAAATGTTGTACAGGTGGTAAGGCCTAATAGTTGTGCGTGCGCAAGAGAAGCGGTTCAAGGGCTGGCTAAGGCAATGGTAGAATATGAGGGGGTATTTGCAGAACAAGATGCAGAAACAGCGTTGTTTTTAATTGAAGCCTTGATAAGTGCTGATGCGGGAACCATGTATCCGGTGTGTTTGCAGGAAATTGCAGATGGTGCAGATAAAAGTGGTTGGCAAAATGTTGCCAAGATTGGTGATGCAGTCGCGCTGGTTGGGGTGGTGCTGTCTGTGCCAACGTGGTTTAGTAATGCTGCTTCGAGTGCAAAAACAGTTGGTGATACGCTGACGAATAAATTTAATACATCGGCAAATAATGCCCAAAAGGTTTTAAAAACTGTGGGGAAAACAACTAAAATTACAAAGGTTGCAGATAAAATGAGAAGCGCAGCGAATACGGCAGTGCTGGGACTGGAAAGATCATTGTCCAGGATATCTGGGACGGGAAAAAAACTTAATGAATTTACAGATAAATTATTGACGGCAGATAGTGGAAAAAGTCTTGTGCAGGTGTGGGCAGAGGTTTGCCCGTCAACAAAATTTCCATGCGATGCAACACTGACGAAATTTGTTGCAGATTTTGATAATATGTGTGGCGTAATGTAGATATATAATAAATTGTTGACTTTTATTTGTTTTTGGGTAATAATGCAGTCGCAAATCCCAAAGATTGCCATTTGTATTATGCCAGTTCGCAGTATGCGTGTGGTACGTCATCCGATGAGTTTTCATCCTTGGCGATGGTTTTTTTGGTGGTTTAAAAGATAAACGATTGCTAAATAAATTAAGGAGCAAAAATATGGCAACAGTTATCCGTTTGGCGCGTTATGGTGCAAAAAAACGCCCTTATTATCATATCGTAGTCACAGATTCACGTGCGGCGCGTAATTCTGGGAATGTCTTGGAAGTCGTTGGTAAATATGATCCAATGCAACCGCGTGATAGCGAAAAACGCGTTGTTTTGAAAGCTGATGAAGTCAAGGCTTGGATGGCAAAAGGTGCAAAACCATCTGATCGTGTGTACAAATTCTTGGCAAATGCAGGCTTGGTTGAAAAGAAAGCGATTCCTGTGCAGACAAAGAAACATTTGCAGTCTGAAAAAACACAAATGCGTATCAAAGATAAAGCCGATAGATTGGCCAAAATAGCTGAAGAAAAAGCAGCTGCAGAAGCAGCCGCCAAGGCCGCTGCAGAGGCAGAAGCCGCTGCACCTGCAGAAGAAGCGTCAGCAGAAGCTGTTGCAGAATAAAAAACTGTTTTATACTGCACAGATTTCAGTCTGTGCAGTATATTTATAAATAGATTTGGTGTGGCGATGTCTTATAAGTGCCCCTATGATGGTGATTTTTGTCAGCGCAAAAAGGATAAACTGGATTCTTTTGAATCGGCGGTTGAATATATGGCCCAGAATAAAATAAATTACACTTTTATTGTGTCGGATAAGACGTTTTCTGGGTGTCCGTTGGAAACGTTGCGCGAACAAAGTAATTGTGAACGTTATATGCGGTATTTATATATCAGCGCGCAGAATTTAACAAAGAATAAATGATATGAAAGACGAACAAAAAATCTTGATTGGTAAAATTGTTGCACCACAGGGTATTCGGGGCGAGGTGCGAGTGCAGTCTTTTGCAGATAAACCAACGGATTTTAAGACGTTGAGTGTGTTTTCAAATCGTTTTACTTCTGCGGATTTTTGTTTTGTGCGTGCTGTGCCGAATTCTAATGTCGTGATTGCAAAAATTCGTGGTGTCGATGACAGAAATACTGCGGAAACATTACGTGGAACAGAGTTGTTTGTTGAACGCGGTGCCCTGCCCGATTTGCAGTCGGAAAATGTCTTTTATCAGGCAGACTTAATTGGGTTTGAAGTTGTGTGTGATAATAAGAATATTGGAACAGTTGTGGGTTTTCAAAACTTTGGTGCCGGTGATATCATTGAACTGGATGATGGCAGTATGGTTAGTTTTGTCGGTGCAACTGTTGATGTGGAAAATAAATTTATTTATGTAATATAAAAAGGTGTTAGGTAATGGTAAAAATAAGTTCGTATGCTGTTGTTGTGATAACATGTGATTGGTTGGGTAAAAAAAATTGCAAAGTGCAAAAGTACTTGGCAATGCAACCTGATTTGTACAATGTTGTTATAAACAAGGCTGAACCAAATACAATAAAAGTACATTCTTTGGGGGACGCATGGACAAAAGCTACAAATGCGTTGAATCTGTCTAATGTGGCGAAAACATTATGCGATGCGTGTTATACGCCGCCATATGCAGTTAAAGAAAGAGTGAAAGAAAAAACAAGATAAGGTTAATATAAGGAAAATAATATGAATAATATCGTAAAGTCTTATTCAACCCTGATGATTGAATGTGATAAAGACGTGAAATTATGTGAAGTAAAACTGTTCGCTTTGTCGCAACCGTTTGCATATAAAGTTATTCAAACAGAAAACGAAAAGAATATTTTGACAATTCGTTCGATTGGTGAAGTGGACGTACAACACGATAATACAAAAAGATTAAAGTACTTTGCAGATATCGCGTGTAAAAGATGTGGCAAAAATCAAAAAGAATTGATTTCACAAAAAGTAAGATAAGATATGCACTTTAATATACTGACCATTTTTCCTGATTTGTTCCCAGGTACATTGTCTGCTGGGGTTGTGGGACGCGCATTGGAAAAAAATATTTGGTCGTATGATGTGATTAATATTCGTGATTTTGCAATTAATAATTATGGCAGTGTTGATGATACCCAGTTCGGTGGTGGTGCCGGTATGGTTATGCGACCGGATGTGTTGGGAAATGCGTTGGATTCTGTGAAAAACAAAGGTAAAGTTATCTATTTTTCACCACGTGGTAAAACGTTGAATCAGCAGATGGTGCGCGAATTTGTCGCAGATGAAAATGCAAATTATACACTGCTGTGTGGCAGATACGAAGGAATTGATGAACGCATTATAGAAGAGTATGATATAATGGAACTGTCAATTGGTGATTATATCTTGTCTGGCGGGGAAATCGCAGCGCAAGTTTTTGTTGACAGTTGCGTGCGCTTATTAGATAATGTGGTTCATGGTGGTTGCGATACCACAGAAAATGAAAGTTTCGAAATCGGGGGGTTGGAATGGCCGTTATATACCCGCCCGTCAGTATGGCGTGGACGAAATGTCCCAGAAGTCCTGCTGTCCGGTCACCACGGCAATATCGAACGGTGGCGGAAACAACAATCGGTTGACATAACAAAAGAACGTCGACCGGATTTAATAAAGGAAAATGAAAAATGAGCATTATTAAAAAAATTGAAGCAGCCCAGGTCGCTAAATTGGCGGCAGATAAAAAAATACCTAACTTCAAAGCTGGGGATACATTGAAGGTTCACGTCAAAATTAAAGACGGTGATAAATTCCGTATTCAGGTTTTCGAAGGTGTTGTTATCGCGCGTGATGGCGGAATGGGTAATAATGCATCCTTTACAGTACGTCGTGAATCTTATGGCGTTGGTGTAGAACGTAAGTTCCCACTGTATAGCCCAGCAATCGAAAAGATTGAAAAGGTTCGTATTGGTAAAGTACGTCGTGCTAAACTGTTCTTCTTGCGTGGGTTGTCTGGTAAAAAAGCGCGTATTGTCGAAGACTTGGCAGCAACATCCGCAGAAAAGACAGAAAGCAAATAATTTATGTTTGCTTAGGTTTACAATCCCCCAATCGGGGGATTTTTTTCTTTTGAGAAAATATGTCTATTGCCCCTTGAAATCTTTTTTTGCATAACTATATCGTAGGTAAGTAAAAATTTAACTTAGGAGTGAATAAAATGGGAAAAGTATTAGGTATTGACTTAGGTACAACTAATTCTGCAATGGCTTTTATGGATGGGAATGATCCAAAAATTATCGAAAATTCAGAAGGACAGCGTACAACACCGTCTGTGGTTGCATTGACTTCAAATGGTGAACAGCTGGTCGGTATTTCTGCAAAAAATCAGGCTGTGACAAATCCTGAAAACACAATTTATGAAATTAAGCGATTGATGGGCTTGCGTTTCGATAGTCCAGCAGTTAAAGAAATTGCCGCACGTGTACCATATAAAATTGTCGCAGGTGAAAACGGTGATGCATGGGTGGAAATGGAAGGTAAAAAATATGCGCCATCTCAAATTTCTGCAATGATTTTGGCAAAATTAAAAAAAGATGCGGAAAGTTATCTGGGCGAACCTGTGACAGATGCGGTTATTACTGTGCCTGCATATTTTAATGACTCGCAACGTCAGGCAACAAAAGACGCAGGTCGTATCGCTGGGTTGAATGTTTTGCGCATTGTTAATGAGCCAACAGCAGCAGCATTGGCATACGGTTTGGATAAAGACAAAGATGGTATTATCGCTGTTTATGACTTGGGCGGTGGTACGTTTGACGTGTCTATTTTGGAAATTGTTGATGGTGTGTTCGAAGTAAAATCAACAAATGGTGATACTGCATTGGGTGGTTCGGATTTTGATGCGCGTATTTTGCAACACTTAATTGCAGAATTTAAGGCACAGACAGGTATTGATTTGTCTGGTGATAAATTGGCATTGCAACGCTTGAAAGAAGCGGCAGAAAAGGCAAAGATTGAATTGTCTTCAAAAACAAGCACAGATATTAATTTGCCATATCTGACGGCAGATGCAACAGGACCAAAGCACTTTAATACAACATTGACACGTGCAAAATTGGAATCTTTGGTTGCAGACCTGATTGAACGTACGATTGAACCATGTAAAAAGGCATTGAAAGATGCAGGATTGGATAAATCACAGATTAATGAAGTTATTTTGGTCGGTGGTCAGACCCGTATGCCAAAAGTTGCAGAAACTGTTAAGGAATTCTTTGGACGTGAACCACACAAGGGTGTTAACCCAGACGAAGTTGTTGGTATGGGGGCTGCAATCCAAGGTGGTGTTCTGAAAGGCGATGTAAAAGATGTTTTGTTGCTGGATGTGACACCATTGTCTTTGGGTATTGAAACTTTGGGCGGTGTATTTACACGTTTAATTGACCGTAATACGACAATTCCAACCAAAAAATCACAGGTGTTCAGTACCGCAGAAGATAATCAGTCTGCTGTGACAATTCGTGTGTTCCAAGGTGAACGCGATATGGCGGCAGATAATAAACTGTTGGGACAGTTTAATCTGGAAGGGATTGCCCCTGCCCCACGCGGTATGCCACAAATCGAAGTGTCTTTTGATATTGACGCAAATGGTATTGTTCACGTTTCTGCCAAGGATAAAGGCACTGGTAAAGAACAGGCTATTTCAATTAAATCGGATGGTGGTTTGTCCGAAGACGAAATAAAAAGAATGGTTGATGAAGCCGCTGCAAATGCCGAAGAAGATAAAAAGAAACGTGCATTGGCAGAAGCCAAAAATACCGCGGAAACTGCTGTGTTTAGTATCGAAAAGTCTTTGAAGGAACATGGCGATAAAATCAGTGAAGATGAAAAGAAAGCGATTGAAGATGCTAAACAAGCGTTAAGCGATGAATTAGCAAAAGCTGATGCAACAGCAGAATCACTGAAAGAGAAAACAGATGCATTAACAGAAAAAGCAATGAAGTTGGGTGAAGCGGTCTATAAGGCAGCGCAGGCAGAACAAGCAGCCGCCCAAGGTGCAGAAGAAAAGAAAAACGATGATGGTACTGTTGATGCTGACTTTTCTGAGAAAAAATAAAAATTAAATCAAGGAAGCGAAATCCCCCGTTTGGGGGATTTTTTTATTGTGTTTTTATCAAAAGATGTTATAAATGCAACCTGATAATGAATAAAGGTAAGTGCGCTATGGATTTAATTGTAATGTATGCGATTGAAAATATCTGTCAGCAAAAAGTGTCTTATGATACGTCGTTGGGGTATTTTAATTCTAAAACCGCTGAAAAAGCTAATTTAGTGATGGATGATTTAGATATAGAATGGATATTTAATGAAATAGAAAATATGTGCACATTGACTTTCGATGATGATGTAAGGTGTTGGATTGCAAATAAAATGACTGATAAAACAATAACGGTTTCTGATTTAATTCATGATGTAGAAACACAGGCCTTATTGCA
This sequence comes from Alphaproteobacteria bacterium, assembly GCA_017409215.1. GTDB lineage: Bacteria > Pseudomonadota > Alphaproteobacteria > Rs-D84 > Rs-D84 > Enterousia. The sequence continues at coordinate 19,171 of JAFQTD010000007.1, read as the reverse complement.
GCGTTCAAAAAAAATCGCATCCAGAAATCCTGCTGGGAAACCAACATCATTAAAAGATAAAAAAATATCTTTGGTGCAGTTGTGTGCTGATGGGGCACGTTGTGCGTTGACAGAACAAAAATGTGATAAAATCCCACAGTGTAAAACAGCAGATGTAAAAGATGTTTGTGTTCGGTCAAATTGTAAGATTGCGCAAAATTTTTATAATTTAGCACGAAAAACTAGATAAAAAAATGCCCGTTTGGGCATTTTTTTTATTTTGTTTCACCGATATAAATTCCCATATTCTGTGCAACGTCTAATAATGGGTCGTCTGGCGATATATACGCGTTCGAAGTCATTAATTCAGGTATCTTTGGGTCAGATACTTGTTCGCCTGCGGATACAAATTCAGATAATGATACTGTATGAACGTTGTTGCAATCCAGTGTTGTTATAACGTATGTTTCATTGTTTTCGATTGCTTGTAATGCACAGTCCGCAAAGCGTGTGGCAAGGATTCTGTCGGTTGCAACTGTGTCGCCAGAACGTTGAATATGCTCGGGGAATGCGGTTCTGTTTAGAATGCCAGATGCGCTTAATTTGCGTGAAATCATATCGGCAGGCTTGCCAGAATGTCCGCGCAGGGAAATGCCTTCGGAAACCATAATTATGCCATAGTCTGAATTTGCGTTCTGAATATGTGAAACCAGGTTGTCGATATCAAACTTAATTTCTGGAATTAATATTGCAGATGCACCAGATGCAATTCCTGCGTGTAAAGCCAGTTGTCCACAGTCGCGTCCCATACTTTGCACAACAAACCAGCGATGATGACTGCGTGCGGTCAAAAATAACTGGTCACAGAATGAGGTTAACTGTTGAACCGCGGTATCAAATCCAATAGTGTTTTCAGTTAACGGCATATCCATATCAATCGTTTTTGGAATGCATATTAATTGCAGGTCTTGGTATAGTTCGCGGTTTGCCCAGGCAAGTGATACACTGCCGTTGCCACCAATTAAAATTAATGCATCTAGGTTCAATGTTTTTAATGATTTTTTTAGGTGTGCATTAAATTCGTCGGTTTTGCCCTGGGCGGCTGCGGTTTCAAAGTTTAATGCGGTTGCGCGACCATTGTGTAAAAAACTGCCCGCCAGTCTGGCATTTTCAATCGGTAATAACATATCGTTTAATCCGATCGTGGCGGGTGGATTTACATACAGGCCGTCTGTGCCGTCCATTATCCCTAAAACCTGCCAGCCACGCTTGGTGGCACCTGTTAGTATGCGTTGAATGGTTGTGTTTAAACCACTGCAATCGCCACCTGTTGTCATAATTCCTATCTTTTTCATATTTATTCCTTCGTACTTGTTTTATATGCTTGATATTATATCACAAATAAGTTGACAAAGAAATAATATTTGCAATAATTTGTCCAATACAGTAAAGAAAAGACTCAGGAGTTTTGGGTATGGCAAAAAAGAATCAGAGTAATATGGGCAAGACGAAACGTTCTACGGACGATATGATTGACAGCGCAATTGCAAAACAGAATGATTGGTTGGAAAATCGTCGTGAATATACGCGTGGTTTTTTGAAGTCTTTAAATTTGTTCGCGCGAAAAAAGACGGATGAAAATATTGTTGAAATAAAGTCGGAACAGAAAAAAAATTCAAAGAAATCATTGTTGCGCGCATATTGGTTCCCAGTCGCATGTGTGGTGTTTGTTTTGTGTGTTGCTGTTTGGGGCTTGTTTATACGTGACACAAAAACTGCGCGCGTGATTGTTGTGCCCAGTGTGCCACAGGCAATCGTTCAACCTGTGGAAAAGGAAATTGATAGTCTGGAAATCAAAGAAGATGTTTTTCCAGAATTTGATATTGTTCGCATTGAACAGTCTGGTTCAATTGTTGTCGCGGGGCGTTGGTTGCCAAATCAAAATGTATCTGTTGTTGTGAATGGTGATATTGTTGCAACGGAACGTACAAATTATACTGGTGAATTTGTTTATGCGCCAACAAATGTGTGGAAAGCGGGAAATTATACAATTTCTTTGATGGGAATTAATCCAGACAGAAAATCAAAAGATAATGTCTTTGTTTATATATCAGAACAAGGGGCAAGAAATTCTGTTTCGTTGTTGATGACAAGTGATGGCAGTACCTTGTTGCAGGCGCCAAAAATGCTGAGAGATGGCGATTTATCGATTTCAAAAATTGATTATTTATCAACAGGTCGTATCGTTATTACTGGTGACGGTATGCCAAGATTGCGCGTATCGTTAAGCCTGAATGGAAAATATCTGGGGTTTGCACGTGTGTCTGATCATAGACATTTTGGATTGGGGGCAGATGTCGGTGATTTAAAGTCAGGCGAAGAATATACATTGACAGTTCGTATGCATGATGGTGATGGACGTACAGTCGCAAATGTGTCGCACCAGTTTGTAATGCCAGAAATGACCGGTGACGACGATACGTTTTATACAGTACGTCGTGGCGATTGTTTGTGGATAATTGCACGCAATTTCTTAAGACGTGGAATATTGTTTAGTATTATTGCAGAAAAAAATAATATCAAAAATCCTGACTTGATTTTCCCTAAACAAAATTTGCAAATACCAGTGGAGGCAACAAAAAATGACTAAACAAGAAATTCAAGATTTGTTGTCTATAATTTCACTGTGTGCAGATAGATTGGGACCTAATCAGGTAAAAGAATTGTATAGAATTGTTATATTCTTGGGCTTTGCACCAAAATGTCCTGGGTGTGGATTGCCGATTTCAAATATAGGTGATTTTTCGTGGGACCATATTTGGCCAAAAAACAAAGGCGGTTCAAATGATTTGCATAATTTACAAGCAATGCATAAAACTTGTAATACATTAAAATCTGATATCGTTGGTAATTGGCAGGAAATTTGTCTTTTGCACAATGCTAAATCAGATGAAAATTTAAAAGATAAAAAACAAAAGAAACATAAAAAGAAGAAAAATAAAGAAATTTTTGATAGTGTGACAAATATAAAAAAACACTTGAATAAGAACAATCAAAAACATAGATAGCGAGGTTAATAGTATGAACGAAAAACGTGCAAAAAAAGCCAAATATTTAACAAATACATTGGTTTCTGATATGGACAGACAATGGCGCGGTTTGTTAGGACAACTGGGGGTTTTAGAAGCCAAAGCGAGGGTGTTGGATTTAGAAACAGTCGTGGATTTGATTGATGATTTGAAAAATGTTATTGCAAAAAATCAACCAAATAAGAAATTGTTTCGCGCAGTTCAAACTAAGATTAATGAAATAGACATGTCTATGAAAAGAATAGAGTTTTTGTTAAGTAAAAAGAAACAAAACAGTCAATAAAAATAATAATACCCCCCCATTGGTTTCTGTGGGGGATTTTTTATAAATATGGGATTAGGATTTCTTTAAAAATTGACTTTTAATGCATAAAGAGATAAAATATAAGGGTATGAAAAAACTGCTTGTGATTTTCTTTGTAATGTTTCCTGTGTGTGTGAACGCATTTGTTGATAAAGATATTGCAGTTATGCGCGTTATGAATAAAGATGCAGGCAAAGTGCAAGAATTATCTGTGCCAGTGGGGCAAAGTGTTGATTTTGAGAAAATTAATATAACTGTTCGTTCGTGTGTACAGTCTGATCCGTTTGATGCAGAAAATTATTTCGCTTTTATTGAGGTGATAGAGCAGGAAAATAAAAAGATTTTTTCTAATTGGATGAACCGTAATGAACCTGGTGATAAGCCGTTGCAACATCCTGATTACGATTTGTGGCTGGTTAGTTGTCAATAAACAAGTGCGAGGGGTAATATGAAAGTTAAAAATTTTACTGGATTTGTATTGGGAAATGAAAATGCAATACACAAGATTGGTGCACCATGGATGGAATGTGATGTGCATGTATGGGTGTGTCCAAACTTAACCAAAGCAAAGAAAATCTTGGAAGAATCACACAAAGTTAGTGTTTTGAATCCGCATCCGGTCTGGACAACAATTTATCAGGTGTCTGGGACAGATATGGTTTTTGAACAGGCAAATAACGGTTTGCTGTATACAGATGTGCCATCAAAATTATATGTCAATCGGGTTGTGTGGAAGAAAAGACCAGAGGTGCCAACAGAAGAGTTCTTGTTAAATAATGCCAAGAAAAATTCAAGATTATTGGATTTGGTAAATAGGATGGAAAAATGAATTTTATAAAAAAATATTTTAAAATATTTATTGGTGCGGCTGTTTTGATATTGGTGATTATGGTGTTCTTTTTTTCGCAACGTAGCACATCATTGGAAACCGGAACTTTGAAAGACTGGCAGGTCGCAACCGTTGATAGACGAAATTCTGCAATTCAAATATTAACAGGTGCAGAAAAAGATATTGAAATATTGGTTGCCTGTGTTGATAAAATGGCTACTTTGCCAGATAGCAGTAAGATGGCTGTACGTGATGCGGCGGCATTATGTTATACAGGGTTGCAATTAAAAGATAATTTGTGAAATGAACAAATATATTTTGTTGCTTGTATCATTCTTGGTTGGTGGGTGTTTGGATGTTCGCACCGCGTATTTAGGCGAATGTTTTCTTGGTGTGCCATATCAGGAATCCCCACTGGGCGAAGGCGTTTTGCCAGACGCTGACCCTGTTATCAGATTTGATGCGTTTGATTGTGTGACCTTTGTAGAAACTGTTTTGGCGGACTGTGATGAAAATAAACTTAGTCAGATTAGATATAAAGATGGCAAAATAGATTTTTTAAATCGAAATCATTTTATAGAATCAGATTGGTTGATAAATAATGCCGATAAAGTTAAAAATGTTAGCGCAAAATATGGTTCTGTTGTGCAAAAAAACATTGTAATTGATAAGAAAAGTTGGTTAAAGAAAGTACATAATATTGATGCTAATTTTGTGCCGATAAGTGTGAATTTGGAATATTTGCCCTATTCTGCAGTCAAAAAAATCAAGACAACAAATGAATTAATTGTGCTGTTTGTTGCTGACAATTCTAAAATGCGTGATAAAATAGGAACAGATTTGGCGGTGGTGCATATGGGATTTTTGCTGCCAAATGGTGTGTTGCGTCATGCATCAAGTGATAAAAAAGCGGTTGTTGATGTTGACTTTTATCAATATCTGCAGGAACGTATGAAAAATAATAACAATCTGGGGATTGTATTGGTGGAAATATTAAAATGAGTGAAGAAAAAATTATTCAAATGGATATGGGAAAATTGGATTCTGAACAACACAGTGAAAATGCGATATTGTGTCTGGGGATTGAATCTTCGTGTGATGAAACATCTGCGGCAATCGTGGATTCTGACAGGAATGTTTTAGCACATATTATTTATTCGCAAATTCCAGAACACCAAAAGTATGGCGGTGTTGTGCCTGAATTGGCCGCGCGTGCGCATATTTTAGCAATTGATGATGTTGTAAGGCAGACGTTGGATAAGGCAAATAAGACGATTGATGATATCGATGTGGTTGCTGCAACTGCAGGCCCAGGTTTGATTGGTGGGGTCTTGGTTGGATGGATGGCGGCAACAGGTATTGCACAGGCAACAGGTAAACCATTGGTGGCGGTTAATCATCTGGAAGGTCATGCGTTGGTGCCACGTTTGTGTGCGACTTTGGCAGATGGGACTAATAAAAATACTGCGATAGAATTTCCTTATTTGTTGATGTTGGCATCGGGTGGACATTGTCAGATTTTGTTGGTGCGTGGGGTCGGACAATACGAAATGATTGGGCAAACATTGGATGATAGCGCCGGTGAAGCGTATGATAAAGTTGCAAAGATGCTGGGGCTGGGGTATCCGGGGGGACCAGTGGTGGATGCGCGTGCAAAAAGTGGAAATCCAAAGGCCTTTGATTTTCCGCGCCCGTTATGTGATAAGCCCGGGTGTGATTTTTCTTTTAGTGGAATAAAAACAGCGGCGCGAACTTTTATTAGTCGTGCAGAACAACCGTTTAGCGATGAATATATAAATGATTTTTGCGCATCTTTTCAGGCGGCAGTTGTGGATTGTATAGTTAATCGATTGAAAAATGCCTTGTCGGATTCGCGCGTGCGTGGTCATAAACCAAAGACTTTGGTCGTTGCAGGTGGTGTTGCAAAAAATAGTGCAATTCGTGCAGCAATGGAAAAATTGGCATCAGAGTATAATATGCAATTTGCTGCGCCACCAATGAATCTGTGTACTGATAATGGTGCAATGATTGCATGGGCAGGATTGGAAAATTATAAGGTCGGCAAGGTTGTCAAAGAACCTGTCGCGCCACGTCCGCGTTGGCCATTGACAGAATTATAAATTGAAAATAATCTGATTTTGTGTTATTCTGTGGCTTATGGATAAGGAAAAAAAATTATATTATGAAAACGCAACGAATAAGTTGTTAGAACAGCTGGATACAATGAAAATGCCCAATGAAGAACGCGAGCAGGCAAAGGGTTGGGTCAGATTGTTTAGAGAAAGCTTTACGTCGGCAGATATAAGGAATGCAACGTTTGGACGTAAAATACCAGAGTTTAAATATTATTCAGATGGTTTATGCAAGGCGTCGTCTTTTGCTTTTATTAATGCGATGGGCAGTAAAAGTTGGGCGCTGATGTATATAGATGCTGCGTATTGGGCAGAAGGTCCGCATGTTTATTTGAAACATTTGCCAAGTAAACAGGTCTTTGATTTAACAGCAGATCAATATTTTAATACAGTTATACCGTATGAGTATGGGCATTATATTCATAAGTTAGATAAACAGGATATGTTGCCTGCAATGCGCTTTTTAAATGCAGTGGAACAAAAGTACTTTAGATAGGATGTATAGAATGCAAAAGCCGGAACCATTTGTTAAGCCTGATAATATCTTTTCTGTTTCTGACGCGTCAGCGTTATTGAAAAATGTAGTAGAAACAGCGTTCCCGCGTATAAAAATCAGGGGTGAATTATCGCAAATTACACGTGCAACGTCTGGTCATATTTATATGACTATCAAAGATTCTGGGGCGGCAATTTCTGTGATTGTGTGGCGCGGAACACCGATTGCGTTCAAGTTAGAAGAAGGAATGGAAGTTATCTTGACTGGGCGTTTTACAACATATCCGGCACGCAGTAATTATCAAATTGTCGCAAGTGAAATCGAAATGGCAGGCGTTGGTGCGATTCTTAAAATGCTGGAAGAACGCAAGCAAAAATTAGCGCGTGAAGGTCTGTTTGATGAATCTAGGAAGAAGCCCCTGCCCCGATTGCCACAAACAATTGGTGTGGTGACAAGTCCAACAGGGGCGGCGTTTCAAGATATTCAAAATAGATTGCGCGAAAGATTTCCTGTAAAGGTTCTGTTGTATCCGGCAACCGTTCAAGGAATTACAGCAGCAGCCGAGGTTGCGGCGGGTATAGAGTATTTTAATAAGATGAATAATGTCGATGTAATAATTGTTGCGCGTGGTGGTGGTTCGCTGGAAGATTTGCTGCCGTTTTCAGAAGAGATTGTTGTACGTGCCGCTGCCGCCAGCCATATTCCGCTGATTTCAGGGGTTGGGCATGAGCCAGACTGGATGTTAATTGACTTTGCAGCAGATTATCGCGCGCCAACACCAACTGGTGCGGCAGAGGCAGTCGTGCCAACTAAATTGGCATTGCTGCAAGAATTAGATAATATGTGGGTGCGGTTGTCGGGAAATTTTACAACACGATTAATTAATGCAAAACAAAGAATAGAAGCGATTAATGTTAAAAGTCCAAAACAGGTCTTGATGGAATATTCACAAAGATTGGATGATTTGGGGCGTACGATAAACCTGATTGTGAATGCCAAAATAACGGGCGCGCGCCAAAAGATGGACCTTGTGTCAGGGATGCCAAATATATTGCAAAATCGTATGTTGGCGCTGGGGCAATCTGTTGAACATCTGGGGCAAATGCTGGGGTCGCTTAGTTATAAAAGTGTGCTGGCGCGTGGTTATGCCATTGTGCGTGGTGCAGATGGGAATATTATCAGTCGTACGGATGCGGGAACACCTGCAACAATTGAGTTTACAGATGGAATAAAAGTGTTATAGTGTTGTTGTGCAAAAAAAGATGTGCGTATGAAAAAAGATGTAGAAAAAGCAAAGTTTAGCTTGGAAAATAAAATAAGAATCCTGCAATCTGGTGGGCATATAACAAAATTAACAGCAGAAGAATCGCTGGTTTTAAAAATTGCAATACGACAGATGTTCGAGAATCAAAAATAATTAAATCCCCAATTGGGGATTTTTTTATCGTATTATTGTGTTGTTTAGAAATAACAACAAATTTGTGTTTCTGTTTAATGTGGGGGTAATCTTGCGTTGGCGTAAAACTTTCTTGATGTCGTGATGCAAACAAATGCGGTCGATACACCCCATATTTGCCCAAAAATGTTTGATTGCGGTATGTGTTCCGGGTGTTTGATTTAGTTGTATGTATTGTTTGCCATTTATTTTGTAAGAATAAGCGGTTTCCAGTCTGATAAAACTGGGTTTTTTGTATTCGTAAAAAAACACCTTTGTTCCGGTCGGAATCAAGTTCGCGTTGTTTATGGATTCTGTTCTTTCGCGACCTGCTTTATCCTTGAGAAGTACATTCTGAAAAAGAGAGTCTGGGTATAGGTCATAATTTGTAATTACTGTGTATGTTTTCATTTTATTTAACCTTTTATTAGGGTTTTTGCCATTGTGATGGATTCTGGGGTGATTTCTGCACCGCTGATTATGCGGGCGATTTCGTTGATTCTGTCTGTGTCAGTTATTTCGCAAACACTGGTTGTTGTTGTGTCGTTGGAAATAGATTTCGAAATCTTGAAATGCTTGTCTGCAAATCCTGCGACTTGTGCCGAGTGTGTGATAACCAGGGCTTGTGATGTGGCGGCCAATCGATTAAGGCGCGCACCAACAGCGGATGCGGTTGCGCCACTGATGCCAGTGTCGACTTCGTCAAAGACAAAAGTATGCATATCATCTGTGCCAGCCAAGACAACGCGCATAGCCAACATTAATCGCGCCAGTTCGCCACCAGATGCAGCCCGATGTAATGGTGCAAACGGAGAGCCAGGATTGGTTTTTATCATAAACGTAATGTCGTCAATGCCGGTCGCAGATGCGTCGGTTTGTGTAAAATCAATCATAAAATCAGCCGAACCAAGTTTTAAATCTGGTAATTCTGCCATCAGTCTGTTGCGCAATTCGTCGGCCGCAATTCTGCGCAAGGCGGACAAACTGTTTGCGGCAGATTCAAATTCTGAATAATATGTTTTTATCTCGTTGTTTAATTTTTTTAGTTCTGTGTCTGAATTGTCGATTGCGTTTAGTTGCGCAGACATTTCGCGCAGTTTTGCGGGTAATTCATCGGGTTGTACACGATGCTTGCGCGCGGCGGCGCGTATTGCGAACAGACGTTCTTCGATACTGTCCATATCGTCAATATCGGTGTTTTCAGGTTGCAGGCTTTGTGTAATTTGTGATATTTCAGATGCAATATCGTATAGTTTGTCGATTTGTTCTTGGTATGGGTTTGTGTCGCCCTTGATGCGTTGCAAGATGTGCGCGACCGAAAAGATTTGTGAATCCAGTGAATTGCCACGTGGTGATAACGCATCGATTGCTTCGGATAGGATTGCGGTATTTTTCTCTGCGTTCATCATTGTGGCACGACGTGATGATAAGTCTTCTTCTTCGCCAATTTGCACGTTCAATGATTCCAGTTCAGAAACATTGTGTGCCAAAAAATCGCGTTCTGCGGATGTGCGTTCCAATAATTCTTGTAATGTGTGCAGGCGTTTTTTTGCGGTATTATATATCTGATAAGATTCTTTAACTTTTGATAATAAGTCCACAAAATCACTAAAATTATTTTTTGCAAAATTATCAAGTGTGCTTTTGTGTGTTGATTGGTTTAGCAAGGTGTGATTTGCAAATTGTCCATGTATTTCCAGTAATACATCCCCAACCTGTTTTAATGTTTTTATTGAAACGGGTGTGTCGTTTATCCATGCGCGGCTTTTGCCGTCAATTGTTAATGTGCGACGAAGAATTAATCCGTCTGTACAATCAATTTCGAATTCAGATAATATGTCGGTGATAGTTTGATTTGAATTGTCGAATTCCGCAACGACAGATGCAGAATCGCAACCATGTCGAATTAGCCCAACATCAGAGCGTGCGCCCAGCGCCAAGGACAGCGCGTCAAGAAGAATGCTTTTCCCCGCACCTGTTTCGCCAGTTAAAATGTTCAGACCTGCCCCGAATTCTAGGTTCAGTTTTTGAATTAAAACAATGTTTGAAATGTGTAAATTAGTTAGCATAGTGTTCTGATTATACAGTCTTTACGTGTATGTTTTCCAGTAAAAAGTTATGTGTCCACAGTATATAACCGAAAATTGTATATGTCGGATATATTGCGCGTAATAATTGTGCGTATTCGTTGATTTGTGCGATGTATGCATTCTTGCGCAAGTCGGGGTTTGTGTCTGTTTTGTAATCTAGTATTTTTATTGTTTTGGTTGCGTGGTCAATTAATAGGCGGTCAATTCGACGGCTGATAAAACGGCCGTTTATTGTTCCTGCGATTGGTACTTCGGTTTTTGATTGGGCGGAAAACAATTCTGCTAAATCGGGTGTTTGTTTTATTTTTCTTGCTATTTCGGATGTGTCTGTGTTGTATGGGCCGTTTGTAGAAAAATGTATTTTTGCCAGCAACGCGTGCATCTGTGTTCCTGTATGTGTTGCGTGTTTTTCGTGTTCTTGCGTGGCGATGATTTTATGCAATTGTGTCATTTGTTATCCTGATGTATTCTGAATTTTCTGTGTTGGCAAATACACGCCACAGCTGAGAATGCCACGAAGTGTAATTCGCGTTTTTGTAAGCGCTGTATCCGTAAATATAAAGTTCATCACGTGCGCGTGTCATTGCAACGTACAGCAGTCTGTAATATTCTTCTAGGCGCGTTTGATTTAGTTGTTCTGATAGTTGGGTGCGAATTGCACTGTTGTCGGTGCGTGGCGCCCATAACCATACTGGTAGATTATGGTTGGGAATTGGGGTTGTTTTTTCTGTTTTTGGTGTGCTGGTGGTGTCAATCAGAAATACGACCGGGGATTCTAGCCCTTTGCTGCCATGAACGGTGACGATGCGCACTCCTTCGGCTGAATCTAAATCGCGTTTTATTTCGCTGCCGCCAGTGATAAACCATTTTAGAAATTGATACAATGTACCTGATTGAGTTCGTTCATAGGCCAAGCATATCGACATAAATTCTTCAATTGGGTCGATGACCTGTGTGCCAAGGGCGGAAATAAATTTTTGTCTTGTGTGGTTTTGTTCAAAAATCTTGGAAAAAAATGAATATGGCCCCATTTTTTTTGCGTATTCAGAAAAAGATGATAGTTCGATGTGTAGTTCAGGGTGTGTATCCTTTAACTGTTCAAATACAGTTGTTTTTGTGTAGTCTTTGGATTCTTTTGAACGTGCTGTATTGATAGTGTTGCGCGCAATGCATAAATTATAAATATCGCCTTGATTCAGGGCATAAAATGGACTTCTTAATACGCAACATAAACTAAAATCGTCTGTGGAATCTAGGCACCAGCGTATTAAATTTAAGAAATCGCGAATTGCCGGAAAGTTAGGCAGTTTTATTCTGTCGCTGCCCGCAACTGTAATGTTGCGACGTTTTAATTCGTTTGTTAGCGGTATGGCCATTGGGTGACGTTGTTGCAGCAGTATCATTATGTCTGACGCTTTGTATTGGGTGTTGGACAGAATATGTTGTATTTTGTCGGCGATGATTTGCAGGTATTCTTGGGTTGTGGTTTCAGTGGCTGCCTTGGATATAAGTTTGTGTATTTCAACAGCCCCAGGTGCGGATAATCTGAAGCATTTGTGGGGGGCGTTTGAAAAGTTAGATATCTTTATAACTTCTTCGTCCGAGAAAAATTTGTCCACAGCCTTTAATACGGGGGCGGTTGAACGAAAACTTTGTGTTAAAGGAATTTCTTGTATTGTGCGCGTATTGTTTTGTATTTGCAGAGATATTTCATTTTTGCTGGTTGCGAATGCATTGGGGTCGGCACCCTGAAAACCGTATATCGACTGTTTGGTATCGCCAACAACAAATATCGAATGTGGCAAATCAGATGTGTCACCATCGGTAAAGAAGTCGCCAGCCAGCATTCGTAATATGTCCCATTGTATTGGTGATGTGTCCTGTGCTTCGTCGACCAGTATATGTGATAATGACAAGTCAAGTTGTGATAAAACCCAACCCATGGTTGCACGATTTGAAAACAGCTTGCGCGTGTATAATATCAGGTCTTCAAAGTCCAACAGGTTTCGTGCGCGTTTTATTTTTTTGTATTCCGTTGCAAAGGCGGCTGATAAATCAAACATAGCAACAGTATCATCAAAAATTGTTTGATTTATATTTTGTTGGTTTAATTCGTATACACGTTCAGCTTCATCGGTTAAATAATCTTTTTTCAATAATTTAGAATCTATGTGTCCAGTTGATGTTAAATATGTGTTTTTATATTCTTCGAAATCTATAGTATTATCAATAAATTTCTTTGTGTTGTTGATAATTGTGTCAAAGTATTTTGCCGGCTTTTTTATTGATTCTTTCTCTTCTTGGGCGCATTTTATAATGTTTTGCAGTTTTTCAACCGTTGTTTCATAGCTTTTTTTGTTTTTTAATTTTAATAAATCTTTAATCGTATCAATGAAATATTCGCGATAGTTAACAATGTTTTCAATTCCAAAAAAGTTTTTGTATTGTTCACTTAGTTCCATTAATAATTCATCCAGATAATTTTCTGAAACCCTGTTGACCAGATGAAAAAAAGCCGGCAATACAGTTGTGTCTTGGCCACCATTATTTATTAGTTCAGAAAAACTGTCTTGTAATAGAACGCGTTGTGCAGAATCTGATACCAGCGACCATGATGGGGAGATGCCCGCCTCTAAAGGAAAACGATGTAATATTTCTTCGCAAAATCCATGTATGGTTTTTACTTTTAATAAATCTGGGTTGTCAATGTAGGTGAAAAAAATTTCGCGCGCACGCATGATATCTGATTGGGTTGCTGGTCGATTAATTGCGATGCCGTCAAGCATTTCAATTAAATCAGAATCATCTGCCATTGCCCATTCGCGTAAAGCACGTAGTATCCTGTTGCGCATTTCACCAGCACCCGCATTGGTATATGTTAAACACAAAATCCCAGATGATAGACAATCGGTTGTTCTGAATAAAATACGCAGTAAACGTTGCGTTAGAACGCTGGTTTTTCCGGTTCCGGCATTTGCCTGAACCCAAACGTTTTTTGTCGGGGTGGCGGCTGCATCTTGTTCTGGTGAAAGAATTGTTTTTTTTGCCATTTATACCCTTGCATTGTTAAACGGATTTTAGTATAAATTCATCTGGACTGCAAGTTTATTAATATTATTAGAGGGAAAGGAATGGAAATCACGCAAACTTGGTTTTATGTTGCTACTGTCTTGGTTGGATTGATGTTTTTGGTATCATTGATGGTTTTTTTGATATCTAGAAAATCACAAAAAGTTATGAAATCGTTGTTAGATATTATGACACGTCCAGAACGCGCAAAAATTGCAGATGCAACCAGGGTTTTGAACACTATTTTGGCCGATGAAATTAATAAAATAGAACAAAGCTTTCAAATTATGCGCGATACTTTGAATAAACAAATAAATGATGCAATTGATTTAAAGCGTGCGTTGGGTGAACAAAATACACAGTTAATCGCATTGGCGGATGATGCAACAAAGAAATTGTCAACTATGTCCGGCAGATTGGATAATACTGTTTCTGCACTGGGGCAAATAGTTGAATCTTCGTCTTGGAAAGATGTTGAAATGTCAACCGACAGATTTAATTCAGCGGTTAATGATTTGTTGGCAAAAATTGATTCTACGTCACAAGAAACCTTGGATAGAACGACGCAGATAAATACTCAAATTAATACTTGGGTCGAAAAAGAAAAAGAACTTAGTTCCTTGTTGCAGGAAGAATTTACAAAAAACGCAGAACAATTGAATAATATTATAAGTGAAACAGAAACAACCAGAAGCAAGTTGTCTGAATTATCATCGTCGGTTGCAACAGGATTTAATGATGTTAAGGTCGCAGCGTCAAATTATGAAGATTTGATGGTACGAAATGATAGATTGTTGGATGGGTATTTAGATAAACTGGATTCGTTTGCGAAACAATCTAAAAAACAACTGACGGGTCAAATGAATACATTGACCAGTACGGCAAATGTTGTCGCGGGACAAGTCAGATTGACGGAATCATCAATAGATAAACAAAATAAAAAGCTGACCGATGCGGTTGAGGTGTTGATGAAATCCGCAACTATAACCGAAGAATCTGTTCGTGGGGTATCGTCTGAATTGGCGATATTAACAAATCGTTTCAACAGCGAAATAAAAGAATTTGCAAGTGGGGTTGTGTCAGAACTGAAAACGGTATCGGGGGTGGCAAATACGACGCTTGAAAATACGCGCAGTGCGGCAGGTGCATTTTCTGAGTCTGTCAAGGCAATGGCATCTGGGGTGCGTGAAACCTTGATTGAAATGAACACAGCGCATACACAATTGTCTGGACAGTCCGCCAATCTTATCAAGATGTCCAGTGAAACAACCGCACAATTACAACCATTGTCTGCATTGATAGAGAGGTATTATTCTGCCCTGCCCGATTTGTCACGTGGCAGCGCCGAAACCAGCGAAAGACTAGAGAATATTGTAAATGGGTTGAACGAAAAGTTAAACCAGATGAAAACAACTGTTGCCGAATCAACCGATGCGATATCTGAATCTGCGATAAAGTTAGAGGATTTGGCCGGCACGTCGCGCCAGCAGATGATTGACCTGATGTCTGATTATGCAAAGGCTGTAAATACCATGCAGACCCTGAATAAGCAAATGATGGTTGCAAGGGCAACCGCCCCAATGGAGGCGATTAAATCTGTTCCAAATGAAACTTTTGGGTTGGTTAGTTCCAAAGACTTGTTGCAACAAAGCGAAAAAATGATGGAAAAATTACACGAACAATCGGTTGATTTGACGCGTGCAATCGGGGCAGAAATTCCTGATGTTGTCTGGAAGAAATATCATAGCGGTGAAAACGATGTGTTTACACGCTGGCTGGCTAAGATACTGGGGGCAACAAATAAGAAAAAATTGCGCGATACCATCAAGTCTGATGCGGTGTTTCGTTCACAGGCGACTCAATTTGTTCGCTCTTTTGATAAAATACTAAGTGCAACAAAACAGTCGGATGATGCAGAAGGTTTGTCTGCAACGTTAATTAATACGGATTTAGGGCGTGTTTATATATCGTTGAAGAGTAATCTGTAAAAAAAACACCCAAACGGGTGTTTTTTTATTCTTGGCCGTTTAGCGCCTTTAGTATTTTCATTATTGTTTCGCGTTGCGCATCGTTTGGTAATTTCCAGTAGAGATTTATTAGCTGTAATGATTCATTTTTTGCCAATGGGTCGGTTTCTTTTTGGTCGCTAACGTGTAATTTAGAAAGGTGCCCATTACGTGGTTCGCGTTCAATATGTCCAGGCAGACCAGAAAAGAAAAATGATACGGGGGTTTCTAATGCGGCGCTTAATTCAAACAGGCGTGATGCAGAAATTCTGTTTCCTGCGCTTTCATACTTTTGAATTTGTTGAAATGTTACCCCGCAAATCTTGGCCAAATCTTTTTGTGACATTCCCATCATAACACGACGTAATTGTACGCGTTGACCAATGTGTTCATCAATCGCAGTCGGCAGAAATGATTTTTTACTCATTTTTTTACCCTCTAATAACTATGATGTATTTCCTAGATATATATTTTATACAATTTTTCTTTTGATTTTGCAAATAAAAAACGGCTATGATATTTATTGTAAATAATTAATAAAGGAAGCAGGAATGACAAAACCATTAGTATTATGTATTATGGATGGGGTCGGAATAAACCCCAGCAATCAGCACAATGCGGTCGCAATTGCAAAGATGCCTTTTTTTAACGGATTGTTTAGGCAATATCCGCATTCTAAATTGGATGCCAGCGGTATTGCAGTTGGATTGCCTGAAAACACAATGGGAAATTCAGAGGTTGGACATATAACAATTGGCGCAGGTCGAATCGTCAATCAATTTTTACGCAGGTTTCAATTAGAAAACTGGAATGAAAATGTGCCTTTAAATAGGTTTATTGCAGATGTTTCTGCGGATAATGGTATTGTGCATATTGCAGGGCTGATGTCTGATGGGCGTGTTCATTCTGATATCAATGATGTTTTGACAATTGTGAAATATATAATCGCCCAAGGGCTGCGCGTATGTTTGCATTTTATTGCAGATGGGCGCGACACGTTGCCACAGTCTGCACCAAAATATGTACAGCAGATACAGGATGAATTGAAAGACGGTTTTGAAAACGGATGTGTGTTTTGGGGAACACTGTCTGGGCGGTATTATGCAATGGATAGAAATCAAAATATGGACAGAACACAGGTCGCAATCGATGCAATCGCAAATGCAAAGTCTAAATATGTGGCGGATAATATAGATGAAGCACTAAAAGATGCGTACGCACGTGGTGAAACAGATGAATTTATATGGCCGACTGTTATAAAGGGGGATGTTGCAATCACGCAAAAAGATGGTTTCTTGTTCGGAAATTATCGTAGTGATCGTGCGCGTCAAATCATGCGCGAGGTTCTTAAAACAAATGCACATATCTTGTGCTTTTCACAGTATGGCGAAGGATTAAATGAATTGTGCCCTGCACTGTTGCCAGATATAGAGGTTTTGAATACATTGGGTGATGTTTTGGTTGCCAATGGAAAGTCTCAGCTGCGTATTGCAGAAACAGAAAAATATAATCATGTCACGTATTTCTTTGATTCAGAAAGAAATATTGACTTTGATAACGAGAAAAAAGTATTGATACCGTCGCCAGATGTCGCAACATTTGATTTGAAACCAGAAATGTCTGCAATTGAAATAACAGACGCGCTGTTGCCGATTTTGGGTGATTATGATGTTGTTATTTTGAATTATGCAAATGGCGATATGGTTGGCCATACTGGAAATGAAGACGCGGCAGTACGCGCAATGGAGGTTTTAGATGCTCAATTGTCCCGATTGGTACCGGCTGTTCTGGCATTGGGTGGAACTGTCTTGATAACTGCCGATCATGGGAATGCTGAAAAAATGTGGGATGATGAAAATAATTTGCCATGGACGGCGCATACCACAAATCCTGTTAATTTGATTGTTGTTTCGAATAATATCACAGCGGTAAAGGATGGCGGACTGTCTGATATTGCGCCAACAATGTTGAAAATCTTAGGCATTGAGCAACCAAAGGATATGACAGGACAATCATTGGTATAAAATATTGCGCCGAATGGCGCATTATTTTTTTCGACGTATGGCAAAAAAACTCTTTAACAAATCAGCTGATTCAGTTGCGTATTCTGGTAATTGATAAATGTTTGGATGCCATAAATGTCGGTCGGTTTCGTAAATTTTTGCATTAGATGTTATTCCGCCGCCCTTTGGGTCGGTTGCAGCAAAGTAAATGTTGCGAATTCGTGCAAACGATATTGCGGTGGCACACATTGCGCAAGGCTCTAAAGTTATATAGATGTCGCATTCGTCCAGAAATTTTGTCCCCAGTTTTTTACATGCGCGATTTATTGCGACGATTTCTGCGTGCAGGGTTGGGTTCTTTTTTAATTGTACCTGGTTTTCACCGCGCGCAATAATTTTGCCGTCACGCACAATTACGGCGCCAATTGGTACGTCTTCGTGGGTCAGTGCGCGGCGCGCAGAAACAAATGCTTGATTCATAAAATTCATACTTTATACTTTACAATATGGATTCTAAATTGCAAATAATTTCAGGAAAATACAAGGGGCGACGTTTGATCGTGCCAAAAAATGCGCGTCCAACACAAAATATGGCACGAATCGCATTGTTTAATATGCTGGAATCCGGGATTATAAATAATTTGACCGAAAATTTAGTTGTGTGGGATGTGTTTGCAGGCAGTGGCGTGTTGGGGATGGAGTGTTTATCGCGGTATTCGTCTGTACGTGTTATCTTTACAGACGTTGCAACAGAGTCTGTAAAAACAATTCGCGACAATTTGTCAAAACTGGACATTGCGTCAATGGCACAGGTTGTGCAAACAGATGCAGTTTCTGCAGCAAAACAATATGCGCCGGTGTCGAATTTGGTTTTTGTTGATGCGCCCTATTCTGTGGCGGATTTGGGACGTGCGGTTGTGAAACAACTGGGGCAATTGGCGCAGATTGGTACGGTTGTTGTCTGGGAACAAGAAAAAAATAATTCTGTTGAAGCGGATTTAGAAATTTGGGATGTTTTGCGCGATAAAGTATACGGTCGTGCGCGGTTTATGATTTTGCAAAAGAAATAGATTGCATTAAATTCCGATTTTAAATATAATTAATCTGATGCAGAACCGTTGTTCTGCATTGGGGGCGTCGAAACCCTTTGAATCCGGTGTTCGCGATGTCGAACAGTATTTTACTCCAGCCATATAGGTTGGAGGGCGGTGAATATATAGAATAAACCCGCTATACCGGATTATAGTTTCGAACCTCCAACCACTTTGATATCATTGTGGTTTTTTTATTAATGTAGGGGGCGGGAAAAGTATGCGATTTTTAATGTTTATATTGTTATTTATACCATTAATGGCATTGCCGGCAATGGCGAACATCCCATCAACCGCATATGTTCAACAACAGGTTGCAAATCAAATCGCCGATTCTGTTTCAACCAAGGTCGACACATCATCAACCGCCAATCAAACAATGGCGGGAACTTATACTGTCAGCGGAACATTTAATGTACCAACACCAACATTACCAACGGCAGAATAATTATGGGGGTAAATATGCGACGTATATTATTTGCTGTGATTGAATGTTTTACGGTTTTCTGTGCGCATGCGGCACAGATTGTAAATGTGGATTATGTGCATAAATTAATTGCCCAAGAATGGGATATTAGTGTGCCGATTAAGACAGATAATATAATGGCGGCCGCAAATATGAAATACTTGCTGACGGCGGTGGATGTT
>JAFQTD010000001.1 GCA_017409215.1 Alphaproteobacteria bacterium | reverse complement strand
ATTACCTCAAGTCGCATCGTGGGGTAAGGGGATGGTGGCTACATATTGATGTTGTGCTGTTGCTTTTTACTGAAAGCTGCTACTAACGACTCATAAATCTACCCTTAATCGTGTATTGGATGATAGTTGCGGATTTTAGGATTCAGATAAATTCGCAACATTTCGTTTGCTACTATTTTTGCAACTTTAAAATCGCAAATCGTAGAAAAATTAGGGTCTCTTTCAAAATAAAATGTTTCCATTGTCATTTGAATATCTTGTTTTCCTCTCAGAAAAAAGTACTTATCCAAATGCGTACTTCCCGAACGGTAGTATTTATAGAAATCAATGTTCTTATTGTAGAAATTCTCTAACTGATTCAGTTCATTGATGAAATAATTTTTCAGCACACAATCTTGTCCGTTGGGGCGCATCATTTCGATGTTATACACTTTCCTGTAATAGATTAGTTTACTAAAAAACTTGGGTTTTATTATCTTGAAAAAGAATATTTCATCCATTTCACTTTTGAACTTATAAAACGAAACTATTTCTTTCAATTCCGAGAACCCCTGTTCCAACAGCAATATTATTTGAGGAATATCTTTAATCCTGTCATTTAAATCGAGTTCATGCATCCTGATTTGATGTTCTAATTTTTCTGCAATGTTTTTTATCTTATCTTTCATTTTTATTGATTTTGAGTAAAAAAAAGGATGATATCGTCAGTTGACGACACACAAAGGCGTTCACTGAATTCCGATAGGATTCAGTGAACGCGAAGCAACAACATGTCGCTGAAAGATAATTAGTGATAGATTTGCCAGAAATACATAATACAGAATTTGTTGAAATCAACACCTAATCTTACTTATAACTTCCTTTGATTCCGTAGTCGGTATCCTGATTATTCAGCGATTTAGTACCGACAAGATGAGTTTTTCCGAAATTAAAATTCCAAGTGAGCGTGGCAACGAGAATTCGGGATGCATCGCTAAAACTTTCTCTTCGGAAAGGCGCTTGTGCATTTTTGTTTTCCATAATGGTTCGGGAAACATTCTTAAACGGATTGAACGCACCTATGCCAAAAGAAAAATTAGTCGCATTGTACCGGATAGCCAAGTAGTGATAATTACCATCCTTTATGACGGTTTCGCCGTATAACCTTTCGTCAAAAGGCTGTAGCTGGCCTATCAGCATCCATTTCTTATACATTGCCAAAACATCTGCCCTGTAATAAAAATTAGAATGGGTATGCGAATAGTTGTTCCCACGACTGTCAAAGTGGTTGAAGCCTCCTGTAACCGAAAATTGCAGGAAGTTTTTTATCATCCCTACTTTCAATGTTATCTCCGCATTATACTTATTCCAATCTTTCATGTTTTCGGGCATTGTCAGGAACACATTTCCATGTTCTCTTTTCGATTCCATGATAGGATTGTGTTTGTAGTGATGATGCAGGCTTGCATTGAAAGCGAACAACCCTTTTCTGTTTTCGTAATATAAATTATTATTCAGATTCAGGTACGGTTGAAGCAACAGATTCCCTTTCTCGGCAAGATACGAGTCAAGACGGATTTCCGTGTCGGCCAACTCCATCAGGGTTGGATTCGTTTGACTCATCTCCGCATCATACCGGATAAAAGAATTATCACTGAACCGATAGCCAACCATCGCTTTGGGTAAGAAATGGTAATAGCTTTTGGTAACAGATACATTGGAAAAATGCAGGCGATTCAGGCGAAGTCCCAAGCTATAGCTGAATTTGCCCTTACTATAAAACCACTCTGCAAAAACCGACGATTCCGCCTGATTCAAATCCGATTTGAATTCCTCGCCCTGATTAATTGTCTGCTCTGTAAACGACTGAATATGTTTTATCCCGAATTTCAAATTTCCATGGGCAAATCCTTTTTCGTATATGCCTTCGGCAATCAGTGAATATTTATCGGAAAACAGTTCCGAACGTTCGCTGAAAAGAGTATCAACATCGTTGTATTCGCAGTAATTCCGCGAAGATGCTGCGTTCGCATAACTCCCCACCACATTAGCATATATTTTCTGATTTTTGGGTAAACCATACTGGTAATACAAGTCGATGGTAGGAACATTAATTTTTTGCTGACTTCCGTCAAAAATCAACCCTTTGTCCGTGCCATTCTCTTTTAGAAAACTGTTGAAATCGTTGTGAGGCTGATTGCTCAGATTATATTTCAACTTGGCATTGAAAAAAGCCGAATCGCTCTGCTGATAGTTGTATGTCAGCGAAAAATCATGCATTTGGTACGAATAATCACCTCCGGCACTGATTTCTTCCCTCAATATAGGGGATGAATTTTCAAACTGATAACTACCTGTGCGATTTCTGTTATTCGTGTTGATGCGTTGAAACGCTGCGGTGTAGTTCAAAGCATATTCCGATTTTCCTTTGTTGAATTTGGCAAAGAAAACATCGCCCCCTGCAAGGATATTCAGCGAGTTCATCAAATCCACACCAACAACACCGCCTTTATCATCCCTTACTACCACGTAGTTGATAACTTTGGAAGCATGTCCGTATCGGATACCTGCATAATCCGAATATTCTATCCGCTTGATTTGGCGGGGTTGCAAGGTCTGAATTTCTTCCGGCGTGGTATTTACGCCGTTAATCTGCAAAATGACTTT
>JAFQTD010000006.1 GCA_017409215.1 Alphaproteobacteria bacterium | reverse complement strand
AAGCGGTTGGAGTTCAAAGACTATCAAGACGAATAGTGGGCTTATTCAATATATTCACCACACTCCAACCGATGTGTTGGATTTTTTTACGCCTCTTCAGGCGCGCTTTGTGGAATCTTTGAATTCCAAATACAGCATCGCTGTATCAGTACAATCTTATCATAATTTTTACCGCTGTTAAACCATATAAAAATTCCCCCAATCGGGGGAAGTTTATTGAGTCTTGAAATACCTATTCAGAAACAGTGTCGCTTTCGGTTGTTTCTTCTTGCTGTTCAATCGCATTGGCAACACTTTCAATCTGCAACAGCTGGTTTTCCAGTGCGGCACGTTCCGATGACTTATAGCCAGTTTCGTCTGCCGAACCTTCTGATGTTGATTCTTTTAACTTTTTAGTTATCGCAGGATTTATCAAATTATTATAAATTTCAATCGCTTCGCGGGCGCCCGCCATATCACGTGCAAGTAATTTATTTTCAGGACCCGGAAAGAACCATTCATCAAGTTTGACTGCAGTTATCTGCATAACTGGACGCATACGTGCCTGTGATAACCACTGTGGCAGGAATGGCATATCAGAATAATACCATAATGCCCCCCAATATACGAACCCCATAACAACAACACCGCGAATAATACCGAATATTACACCAAGTGTCTTGTCTGTAATATTCATTATGCTGTCTTGGATTTTTTCACGTAATTTTTGATTCAGTGCACCAACCAATAACAACACCGCAAAAAACACAACAAAATATGATGCAATCAACGTCCCAACGGTCGAATCTGACAGATTAAACCAAGACTGCAATATTTTGTCCAGCCAAGGTGATGCAAAACGCGCAGAAATCGCAGCAACAACCCACGACATCGTTGCAATCGTTTCATAAACACCACCACGAAACGTTGCCCAAATCGTAGACCCTAAAACAATCGCGATATAAATATAATCAAGAACAGTTAAATCAAACATATTAAATCCCAGATTTACAACAAAGGGGCCGATTTTATTTTTTTGCATTCAAAGCGATACAAAAAGTATTTTCTCAGCCCCAAATTTTTATATAATAAGGTTATTATTTCGTTTCTGCCGCAGGTTTTGCAACATCGGATTCTTTCTTGTTATCAAATTTCACAACCGCCTTCTTGCGGTCTGCATTGCGCGCTTTAAACGCAGCGGCATCTTCTGACATTGCTTTGCGATTAGATGCAACCAATGTTTTTTCTTCTTCATTTAATGTGGCATTTAATAATTCGCGCATTTCATCAGCCAGCGCATCTGAATAACCCTGCTTGCAAGTGTCGCCATATACAACAACAGGAACACCACCAGACTTATACCCACATTTGCCCAGCGCAAACGAGAACATAGAATGATTTTCTGGATTGGAAACATCAACCTCGGTCACTGTAAGGTTTGGATATTCATATATCAGTTTACCAGCGATATCTTCGCGTGCATAGTGACAATATGGACATGATGGCGAATAATAAACAGTTATATTTTCCGATGCGAATGCTGTGCCACCGAAAGCCAAGCCCAACGCAACCGTTGCAAACAAAGTTTTCTTCATTTTTATACTCCTTTTCTAACAGTTCGATTATAGAAAATATTTTATAACATACGCAAGCGCTTTTTGATGTTTTTTCCTGTTGATTTTTTTGCAGGATATCGCAAACTATTCTTAACCAAAGGAGAAATTTTATGTTTACACTTACACAATTCCCACTGCCGTATGCCACAGATGCTTTGATGCCATATATATCTGCAGAAACACTGGAAACACATCATGGGCGCCATGTCGCAACATATATTGACAATCTGAACAAACTGATTGAAAACACACCCTATGCAGATTTATCATTGATTGAGATAATTAAAGAATCTGCGAACAGGCCCGAAGATAAAAAGATTTTTAATAATGCCGCACAGGTTTACAATCACGACTTTTTCTTTCATGGGATGTGCCCAAAATGTACCACTGAAATTCCACAAGAAATTATAGAAAGTTTTGGTAGTGCTGAAAACTTCAAGAATCAGTTTAAAGAATCGGCAACTGCACTGTTCGGCAGCGGTTATACATGGCTGGTGCGCGATGGGGATAAATTAAAAATTATCAACACGTCGAATGCAGACACGCCAATTGCGCATAATATGCAACCTATATTAACGCTGGACGTGTGGGAACATTCTTATTATCTGGATTATAAAAACAAGCGCGCAGATTTTGTTGATAATTTCCTGAATAATCTGGTCAACTGGGACTTTGTTGCAGAAAATTTAAGTAAATAATCAAACCTGTATTTATGTAAAAAACACCGGCGGGGAAGACAGGTGCCGGTGTTCTTTTTTTTTGTGTTTTTCCACAGAAACTGGTGTTGCAGTCGGGATTATTTCCAAGCACTTGGAATACTGGAATAATCAGACAATTTGGTTGCGCTTCTGTACATACCACCAACCTGAGTTGATGTGGCGTTGGGCCATATTTCATACAGGTATTGCCCATTTATACGCGCAGATGGACCGGTTAAGGATAAACATTTATAGAATGTATAGGCGAACATACTGCTCTGTGCCGGTCCAGAAATATTCCCAAACAGGTTTTCTGGAATTGATGTTAAACCACTGCAACCATAAAAGGTATAGGCGAACATACTGCTCTGTGCCGGTCCAGAAATATTCCCAAACAGGTTTTCTGGAATTGATGTTAAACCACTGCAACCATAAAAGGTATAGGCGAACATATAACTTACCGGTGCGCCAGATATACCCGCGAATAAGTCAGATGGGATTGCGCCAGTAATAGTTGCATTATAGAAGGTTTGATAAAATCGTGGTTGTGTTCCATCCGCCAATGTTCCAAATATTGCCCCCAGCGAACCATCAATTGATGCAATTTTTTTCACGTTTGTAAAATCGGTATAAAAACTTATCGCAGCGGTGGTTTCGTCGGTATTATACGCCGTTGCCTGACCGCCAAGGCTGATAGTATATATACCACTTGATGTATACTGATGCGTAAACCTCTTTTTAGAAGTACTCGATTTTGTAATCCATTCGGTTTTACCATCGCCCCAATCAATATAGAATTCACCCGCGGCACTAATATCAAAACTGAATACATCGATTGATTTTGTCGTCAAAAAGAAATTATATTCAGCATTTTCTGGGGCAGCTGGACCACAATAAAAACCGGCACCGCCCCAATCACTTGGAATGCAAGTATAATCAGACAATCCGGTTGCGCCGCTGTACATATCGCCAACCTGAGATGATGTGGCACTGGACCAGATTTCGTACAGGTATTGCCCATTTATACGCGCAGATGGCCCGGTTAAGGATGTGCATTTAAAGAATGTTTGTTGGAACATATAACTCTGTGCCGTACCAGAAATATTACCAAACAGGTTCTCTGGGATTGATGTCAAACCACTGCAATTATAAAAGGTTTGGTAGAACATAGAACTTGCTGGTGCGCCAGTTATACCCGCAAATAGGTTCTCTGGGATTGATGTTAATTTACTGCAACCAGAAAAGGTGCTGTTGAACATAGAGTTTGCCGGGGCGCCAGATATCCCCGCAAACAAACCCGCAGGGATTGATGTTAAACCTGTGCAACCAGAAAAGGTGTCATAGAACATATAACTTGCTGGTGCGCCAGATATACCCGCGAATAAACCATCGGGAATTGCGCCGGTCAAACCGCTGCAACCATGAAAAGTGCTGCCGAACATATAATGTGCTGGTGCGCCAGATATGCCCGCAAATAGGTTCTCTGGGATTGATGTCAAACCGCTGCAACCATGAAAAGTGCTGCCGAACATATAATGTGCTGGTGCGCCAGATATGCCCGCAAATAGGTTCTCTGGGATTGATGTCAAACCTCTGCAACTAGCAAAGGTGCTGCCGAACATATAACTTGCTGGTGCGCCAGATATACCCGCGAATAAATTTTCTGGGATTGATGTTAAACCTGTGCAACTAGCAAAGGTGCCTTCGAACATATTACTTGCAGGTGCGCCAGATATGCCCGCAAATAAATTTTCTGGGATTGATGTCAAACCACTGCAACCAGAAAAGGTGCTTTCGAACATACCACCTGCAGGTGCGCCAGATATGCCCGCAAATAGGTTCTCTGGGATTGATGTCAAACCTCTGCAACTAGCAAAGGTGCCTTCGAACATATTACTTGCTGGTGCGCCAGATATACCCGCGAATAGATCAGATGGGATTGAGCCGGTCATATTAGTTGCATTATAAAAAGTCTGATAAAATCGTGGTTGTTTTTGTGTGCCACTGCTGAGTGTCCCAAATATCGCCCCCAGTGAGCCATCAATCGACGCAATTTTTGAAGGAACGGCAGAAGTACCTGATGAAAAACTTATCGCGGCGGTGGATGTGCTGGTATTATATGCCGTTGCCTGACCGCTGAGGCCGATTGTGTATGCACCAGCAGTGGCGTAATTATGCTTATATGTTTTATCTGTTGTGTCGGCTTTTGTGATTGTTTCAACTGTGCCATCGCCCCAGTCAACCACAAATTCACCCGCGGCACTGATTTTAAAAAGAAAACTGTTGGTGTCCGGTGTGGTGGTCAGGGTGAATTCTGGACCTTTATCAATTTTTCGCACCAACGTTTCCACTGCTTGATTTGTGGCGATGGTATCGGCAATTCGTGTTGTCGCGAATTCGGTGTTGCCATAGTTGCTGGTCTTTTCACCATTTAGGATTTCATTTGCAACATCCACCGCCGTCAGCAGGTATTTCATATTGGCAATCGATTTTACATTGGTCAACGCAGGATTGTACGGTACAGTTATATCCCATTCTTGGGATATTAAGTTATGAATGTATTCTACATTTACAATCTGTGCGGCATATGCATTACAGATAAATAAAAATCCAAATAAAATATATAATAATTTTTTCATACTTATTTTTATTCTGCCGCTGGTAATGGTGGCGTTTCAACTGTTGCAATGCCTGTTAAATTTAATGTGCCGGAAACAGTATAAGTTCCCGCCATTGTCTGGGTCGCGGTTGCCGATGTATCGACCTTGGTTGAAACAGAATCGGCAATTTGGTTTGCAACCTGTTGTTGCACATATGCGGTTGATGGGATGCTGGCAGATGCCATTAATGGTATAAATAACAATATAAACATTAAAAATCGCATACTCTTTTCCGCCCCCTACGTTAATAAAAAAACCACAATGATATCAAAGTGGTCAGGAGGTTAACGACAATCTTTGGAATTGTGCTGCTTATTCAATATATTCGCAAGCCCTCCTGACCAATGGTCAGGAGATACAATTCGCCCATCATATAAAAACACGCCAAACGGCGCGCGCTTTCTATTTCGGACGCCAAAGCAGGGTCGTTACACCCCATCATCAACAAAATCATTGATGACCCTGTAAGTATAACATATACATAGATTTTTTCAAATATATATTTTACATTAACCTGTCATAGATAACGGGCGTTTTGTTTATTGTATATATACGCCCATCATTTTCAATATTGAAAAACAAATACACAATATTAGATGCACCATCATGTGCGGACCATGGGTCAAACCCACCAATTATGTGACGCGACGTGTTGTGCGTAAACACAGACCGATATGTGTTATCAAAAACGAGCGAATATTTATCATTAAATTCAGGCGATACAATCATATTCATTGCGATTATGCCATTCGGTGCAACGCGTGCACGCAGGCGCGCCATAAATTCAGCGGTAATAAAACCTTCGGGAACCTGAAAGGAATTTGAATACACATCTAATAAAATAAAGTCGTACTGTGTATCTGTGTTCTTTAAAAATTGGCTGGCATCTGCGACAATGAATTTTTTGTTATCGGTCAGTTTCTGATTTAAAAAATATTTTTCAGATATGTCTTTTAATGTATGCTCTATATCAACAAATGTGTATTCATTGCGCGTGTCTTGCAGCCCAAGGGTAAACCCACCGGCCCCCAAGACAAGTATCTTGTACTGTTTGTCGCGTGGCATTTTGTAAATAAAATTCTGGTTCAAATATTCGACGTATTCTGCAACTGTATTCGTACTGCGCTGATACACAGACATCGGCAAACCATTCATATATAAAATCTTGGTGTCACCTTCGCTGGCAACGGATATTGTAGAATTTGCATTGTTTACCAATATACCAAATACACGACGTAAACATGTATCACTGTTTATCACAGCAGACGATATCAACACAATAACACACGCGATGCATAACCATAATTTACGTGTCAGCATTAATGTTGCAACAACTGACAATACAGTTATTAAAACAACTGTATAATTCACACCGATAAATGGCATCAAAAACAGTGTGGTTATAATTGAACCAAACACAGAACCAATCGTGTCCCATGCCATTATGCTGCCGGTGCAGTTGCTGTCATACGTGCGCAATTGGCGCGATAATAATGTTGTGTTAAATCCAAATAAAAAAGGACCTGTTGATAAAAATATAGCAGAATAAATAAATGTCTGAAGCGCCCCAGATTTGATGCCTGCATCATACATCCAGAAAAAATACTGATTAATTAACGGAAAACTGGCCGCAACAACTGACAGCAGGGCAATAATAAAAAAACTAAGCCCCAAGATATTTCGAATTTTCGATTCGTTAATACGTTGTGATTCACCAACAAAGTACCCCAGCGACATAAAGCCCAAAAATATCGCCATTATAATACTGGTGATGACAGCGCTGCTGCCAACATAGAATGATAACTGACGTAATACAGATAATTCCAGCGACAGACTGACATAACCATTTAAAAATATTAAAAACACCAATGCGTGACGCGACAATTTTTGCACACTTTCCCCCTTTGGATAAACACAAGTTAGATATTATAAAAAAAGAAATTTCTGCGCAATAAATTTTTAATGCACACGCATTAAGCGCACATCGTCAAATTCAGAATACCGATTAAACATCGCGCGCGCAAAAGGACACAGTGCCAAGATATGTTTATGCTGAACGCGCGCCATATTTGCAACATTGCGAACCAAAGTCAGCCCGATATTTTGGTGCTGAAACTCAGGTGCGACCCCAGTATAGTCGATTATAATTTTGTCTGAACCGATACGGGCAAATGTTATCTCTCCGATTGTTTGACCTTGATAGACCGCTTGAAAGCCGTCGCCTGTCTGAGAAATAAAATATTTAACATCTGGGACCATAATTAGAATATAGCATAAAATCGCACTTTTTAATATATGATAGTATTCAAAGGAATTTTTGGCCCGTTATGGGGTAAGGTTTGGTGCGGGTAAAGAGCGGCGCACTCTTATGGGTTGCGCAGGGAACCTAAAATCCAGCGTGTCTACCAATTTGACCGCTGCACTGCGTGCGCGTTCCACTGCGCTGCGCTTCGTAGTCGCCGTATGGCTCAATTGTTATCCGCGGGGGGGGTAAGGTTTGGTGCGGGTAAAGAGACTCGAACTCTTATGGGTTGCCCCACTGGAACCTAAATCCAGCGCGTCTACCAATTTCGCCATACCCGCAAAAAATCAACTTTTTGTATTTTATTATAAAAAAAACTTGATTTCCAGTAAAATTTAACATAAAATCGTCGCATAATAATATAAAGGCGATAAAAAATGGCATCTAAAAAAGGTAGCAAAGAAGTTGTACAATTAAGAAATCCTGAAACTGGGGTGTTCTATATCACAACAAAAAATACAAAGTCTGAAAATACAGCAGGCAAAATGAAATTCCGTAAATACGATAAAAAATTGCGCAAGCACGTTATCTTTACAGAAGCGAAAATGCCTCATTAATTTCAGTTTGAAATAAAAAAATCCCTGATTAGGGATTTTTTTGTGCGAAAATACGTGGTTTTGCATAATTTTTTCGACAAAACACTTGACTTTTTGTAAAAAAAACATAAAATCTGCATAAACTTTTCGTCAAAACGACGTAAACATTAATAACAAACAACAAAAAACAAGAGAAAGAATATGAGCGAATTTGCAATCTTTCAAACCGGTGGCAAACAATATCGCGTCGCACAGGGCGATATTATCAAGGTTGAAAAACTGAATGCCACAGGTACAGTTGAATTCGACCAAGTTTTAATGGTCGGTGACAAGGTTGGTACCCCATTCTTGGATGGTGCCAAGGTTGTTGCAGAAGTTGTCGAACAGAAACGCGCTGACAAAATTCTGGTTTTCAAAAAGAAACGTCGCCAGAATTATCGCCGCACCAAGGGCCATCGTCAGTATATTACTGTTCTGAAAATAACAGATATTAAAGCCTAAGGAGCGATACTATGGCACATAAGAAAGCGGGTTCGGCATCAACGAACGGACGTAATTCACCAGGACGCAGATTAGGTGTTAAAAAATCTGGTGGCAGTCGTGTTATCCCAGGAAACATCATCATTCGTCAACGCGGTACATCTGTACACCCTGGATTGAATGTTGGTATGGGCAAAGACCACACACTGTTTGCGAAAATTGCCGGTATTGTCAAATTCAAAAAAGGCAATGGTGACCGCAAAACAGTTTCGGTTATCCCAGAAGACGCCGAAGCAAAATAATAAAAATTCCCCCGATTGGGGGAATTTTTATATGGTTTAACAGCGGTAAAAATTATGATAAGATTGTACTGATACGGCGATGCTGTATTTGGAATTCAAAGATTCCACAAAGCGCGCCTGAAGAGGCGTAAAAAAATCCAACACATCGGTTGGAGTGTGGTGAATATATTGAATAAGCCCACTATTCGTCTTGATAGTCTTTGAACTCCAACCGCTT
>JAFQTD010000037.1 GCA_017409215.1 Alphaproteobacteria bacterium | reverse complement strand
GCCGATTAAGACAGATAATATAATGGCGGCCGCAAATATGAAATACTTGCTGACGGCGGTGGATGTTGCAAATGAAATTTTAAACGGTGAAAAGACCACCGACTATGGCAACGGCGAATTTGCGACATTACACGCCGCCGACACCATCGCCACAAATCAAGCGGTGGAAACGTTGGTGCGGAAAATTGATAATATAACACCTGCGCCCGAAGATGCAGAATATAAATTTTTCCTGACAACGACGCCCGATACAGATAGTTTTAGTTTTCGAATCATCGCAGCGGGTGAATTTTATATTGATTGGGGTGATGGGAAAACACAATTAATAACAAAAAATGATGTTGAATACACAGATTATTCTTATACATAC
Source organism: Alphaproteobacteria bacterium (assembly GCA_017409215.1). GTDB lineage: Bacteria > Pseudomonadota > Alphaproteobacteria > Rs-D84 > Rs-D84 > Enterousia. The sequence continues at coordinate 8,465 of JAFQTD010000037.1, read as the reverse complement.
AAAAAAACTGGTACATACACAATAAAATTAGGCGGGATAGCAACTGGATATATTGTGGAGGAGGAATACGTTGAACCCGCGATAAGTTTTTCATCCAGTGCTTCAAAAATCGCATCAATTGATGGCTCATTGGGTGCGATATTTGGCACACTCAGCAGTGATACAAATAACCAACCAAGATTTTATGGGACTTTTTCAGGTGCAACCAATATGACCGGTTCAATCCCCGCGGGGTTGTTCGCTGGTATTTCTGGCGCACCAGCAAGTTATATGTTCGCTTACACCTTTGAAGCTTGCAGTGGTTTGACAGGCGCAATACCCGATGGATTATTTGGTAATCTAACTGGCGCACCAGCAAGTTCTATGTTCCGCGGCACCTTTTCTGGTTGCAGTGGTTTGACCGGCGCAATCCCAGATGGTTTATTCGCGGGCATATCTGGCGCACCAGCAAGTTATATGTTCTACAGCACCTTTCATGGTTGCAGTGGTTTGACATCAATCCCAGAAAACCTATTCGCGGGTATATCTGGCGCACCAGCAATTTTTATGTTCCAAAACACTTTTCTTGGTTGCAGTGGTTTGACATCAATTCCAGAAAACCTATTCGCAGGTATATCTGGCGCACCAGTAGCTTTTATGTTCTATTCTACATTCAATGGTTGCACATCATTAACCGGCCCATCTGCGCGTATAAATGGGAAATACCTGTATGAAATATGGCCAAATGCCGACGGTAATACTGTTGCTTATATGTATTATGGTTGTACTAATTTATCTGATTATAACCAGATACCGATACCATTTATAATAGAATGTATGGACGGCGATCCTGATTGTATGTAGGTTTCTGTGTCAATGCACAGAAGAAACACCGGCATTTGTCTTCCCCGCCGGTGTTTTTGTTATTCTGGTTCTTTTTCTGTGCATTTTGTGCCGTTCCAGTCGCCATCAAATATGCAACATTCATATTTGTTTTTTGCTTCGTTAATCGTTTCGGGCAGGTTTGTAAATTTGTAATCGTTTGGCACACCGACTGTTATACAACACTCAAAGGATTTGGGGTTTGCGGTTTGCCAGCATTTGTTCATATCTAGTTTGTTTAGCATTTGGAATTCGTTTTTAGCTTTACAACCAACGCCGTCTACAAATAATTCTGTTTCAGGATTGCATTTTTGACATACGTTATATCCGTTTTCGTCTTCTATGATGCCTTGGTACGCATTTGTTTCGCATTGGATGCATTCGTTTGATGAAAAACTGGCATATGCCATAGTGCTGTCGTTTTGTCCACAATGTTCGATACATTCACCATTACGATACGCGGTTGTGGGCGCTTTGCACGTGTTGCAAGTGCGGAATTCGCGGTCTGGTGTGCCTGGGTTAGCATCGCCGCCATAGGGTGCACAAACAGTGTATTTTTTTATAAGCCAGCATGTCCTGACACTGCCATCTGTACCGGTTGTTGTGCTTTCTATTTCTATGGTGGTTTTTTGTGTAAATTTTTCTATTTTGTCATGTGGCACAAAACCTATTTTTTGGCCACGACGACAACATATATATCTGGTGCCTTCTATTGTACGATGAGCGCCATGTCCTGTGCCATAGGCATGATGTCTTGGACGGTTGGATTTGTATGCTACTTCATTGCACGTGGAGTTATGGCCCCAGCTGGTATCAGAATATGCGCGACAGTGATAGAAATCTTTATCGTGTTCGTAACAAGTATTATGTCCGCTTGATGATCTGTCTTGCCCGCCCCAACCGGAAATACATTCATTTGACCAAAAACAAGATAATGCTAAGAATGGTAAAATTAATTTTCTCATAATAGGCTCCCTTTGTATTTGATAAAACCGCCAAAGGAATCTTTAGCGGTCGGGGAGTTAGCAAATCAGTGTATTAATGACCCTGTTCGTCTTTGGTGAACGCACCTGTTGTATAACGAACAGCCCCCCGACGCGTTGTCAGGGATATAGATTAACGATGCAAATATCAGAGAACATAGGTCGGAATTACGACGCGTTTATGCATGTGTCATATATTTGCACCGAATACACTGGGCCTGCTACAGCCCCGAACCCAATTCCCATTGGATTCATTTTGGATTATACAGATTTAAGCGGTGTTTTGCAAACATAAATTTAATACAAAAAAATCCCCAAAACCGGGGATTTAATCTTAGAATCCGAATACCATACGTTGTTTTGATTGACGTTTCTTTTCGTTGCGTACGGCTTCTTCTTTTAAACGTTTGCGTTTGGTTGTTGGTTTTTCATAACGCTGACGTTCTTTCATTTCACGATACAAACCTTCTTTCTGAGATTTGCGTTTTGCAACGCGTAATGCTTGTTCAACATTGTTGTCGCGAACTAGAACTTTTACCATCGGTTATTCACCCCCTTTAACGCACTTTAAATTGTTTATTTAAAAAGGGGATTTTATCCCCCTTTTCGTTATTTTGGTGGAGCCAATCAGACTCGAACTGACGACCCCCTGCTTGCAAAGCAGGTGCTCTACCAACTGAGCTATGACCCCAAAACTTTGCTTTTGTCTTACTCTCTTGACAGACCCCGGCGTTGTAAAGCAACCCGCCCTCTACCAACTGAGCTGTGACCCCAAAACTTTGCTTTTGTTTTTAAAGCGAGTCTATTTTATACATTTATATTTAGATTGTCAATATGTTTTTATAAAATATTTTCCATTGATTTTATGGCGGAATTCTTCCTATACTTATTGATAATGTTATAAATTAAGGTAATCATTATGATGAAAAAATTAAAGTCTGTTATACAAGGTGATAAGTCAAATGGTCGTATAAAGTGGTCTTTGTATGGTCGTGTTTGGAACGAAGTTGGACGTCCGTATTGGAAATGGTTGTTGTCCGGTGTTATTTTTACTGTTTTGGCCGCAGGGGCCGAGGCTTTTTCAATTACCATTGTGCAAAAGGTTGTGGACGAGGCGTTTATTAGCAAAAGTCTGGATGCGGTATATTGGCTGGGGATTCAGGTGATTGTTGCGTTTGGTGCCAAGGGGACTTTTTCATATGCCAAGGCCTTGGTTATGTCCAAGGGTGGTTTGATGGCCAGTGCAAATCTGCAAAAAAAGATTTATCGTCATATGACGCGTATGAATCTGGCAAAATTTTATGGTGACGGGATTGGAAAAAATTTGAATTACTTTACCGTTCAGTCAAGTGCGGTTTTGAATTTGGTGACAGGTGCAGTTATTAAACTGGTCCAGGATGTGGCAACCCTGATTATGACATTGGGGTTGATGTTTTATTATGCGCATCAGATGTGTTTGGTCTTGATGTTCTTGGTGCCGGCAATTATGGTGCCAATGGTTTTGATTATGCGTAAAAGACGTAAATTGTCGCGTCAGTCGTTTGGTATCGCAAATGATGTTTCGCAACAATTAAACCAAACTTTGCATGGAATAAAAACAATTCAGGCATTCGCAGCAGAAGAACGCGAAGAAAAGAAATTTGCAACGGTGCTGAATAATTCAATGGTTAATGCATATAAAACAACCCAGACAAATGAATTGCGGTCACCATTGATGGAATTTATGATTTCAATTGGTTTGTGTATCGCGTTGATTATGGGTGGGCATTTTATTGCCAGTGGCGCAATTACAACAGGTGATTTTACTGCGTTCTTGTTAGCGTTGACGGCGGCGTATAAGCCTGCAAAGTCTATTACAGGAACAGGGGATACAATGCAACATGGATTATTGGCGGCCGAAGTGTTATTCCAATTCTTGGACAGCAAGCCTGATATTATTGATGCGCCAGATGCCCGGAATTTGACTGCCAAGAAAATGTCGGTCGCATTTCATGATGTGTCATTTGCGTATAATCAAAATGAACCGGTGTTAAAAAATATTAATCTGGATGTGCCGGCGGGTAAAGTGTGCGCGTTGGTTGGACCATCTGGTGGTGGTAAAACGACTTTGTTTAATTTGCTGGAACGTTTTTATGACCCACAGGTTGGAAAAATCACAATTAATAAAACAGATATCAGGAATTATACACTGAAGTCGTTGCGTGAAAATATCGCAGAGGTTTCACAGTCTGTGTTCTTGTTTAATGGAACAATAGAAGAAAATATAAAATACGGTTGTCCAGATGCAACACATGACCAGGTTGTCGCAGCAGCAGTGGCGGCGAATGCAGATGGATTTATATCTGAATTCCCAGATGGATATAACGCGCCAGTGGGCGAAGGTGGTGGTCTGTTATCGGGTGGGCAAAGACAGCGAATCGCCATTGCGCGTGCAATTCTGAAAAATGCGCCGATATTGTTATTGGACGAGGCAACATCCGCACTGGATACACAAAGTGAAAAGTTAATTCAGGCGGCATTGAATGATTTGATGCAGGGACGTACAACATTTGTTATTGCGCACAGATTGTCCACGATTTTAGATGCAGATATTATATGTGTCGTAAAGGATGGGCAAATTGTTGAAATGGGGACAGATGAAGAGTTGTGTGCATTAGGGGGTGAATATAAAAAGTTGCGTGATATTCAGTTCAAGGCTGATGATAAAAAAGTCTCAAAGACAAAGAAAAAGTAAAAAAACAATTTGTAGTTTTTTTATTTTGCAATAAAAGAAAGTCGGTATTATAATGTATGTGAATTTATAAGCAAGGAAGGGATTTTTTAATGAAATTTGGCTGTTTTTCAGTGATTTTTGCTGTTTTGTTTGTTTTGCCCAGTGTTGCAGGCGCGGTGACGTGTGGTGGCACGACGTGTGCGACCGCCGGAACATGGGTGTCTGTTGGGAATGGGATTCAGCTTCGATCCTTAGGATATTGTGTGACAGTAAACGAAACTTCATATTGTGCTGCATCGGCGGCGCGTTGTATGACAGGTTATTTCGCTGAAACTAACCAAACATGTGAGGCGGTTACAGGTCAGGCGGGGTATGCGCCCAGATGTCCGTCGGGTTCTGGAGCGTCATGTTTTGGGTTGTCGTGTACAAAATGTTCTACGTATACGGGTAATTCAAGTGCGACGTCTGTTGCGGGGACGGCAGAAAATTCGTGCGGTTGCTATCTGTCCAACAGTCCATCGTCAACACAATATGCAGGCACAAATGGGAATTTTAAATACACATCCAAGTGTTATTATACAGATGCCACTGATTGTGCAACAACCCGTTCTGCATTGATAGAGGTTGAAAATCCAGGTCAAACTACTGGGTGCACTGTCAGTGGTGGTACAATTTCTCCTGATAACCCTGTATCTTAAAAAAAATCCCGCGTTTGCGGGATTTTTTTAACCAACGGTTAATTCTTTGCCTTTGACATCAATATAGACTGTGCTGCCTTCGCCGATTCCGCCAGATAGTATCAGGTCGGCAATCTTGTCTTCGACAGCGGTTGTAATCAGACGCTTTAATGGGCGGGCACCAAAGACCGCGTCGTACCCGTTATCGCCCAGCCATTTTATCGCCTTGTCAGTGATGTTCATATCAATGTGACGTTCGTGCAGACGTTTTTCAAGGCCACGCAGTTGAATCTTTACAATCCCCGCCATTACATCCTTGCCCAGTGGGTTAAAGAATACAATTTCGTCGATTCGATTTATAAATTCAGGACGGAAATTGTGCTTTACGGCCTCCATATCAGGCAGGTTGCTGGTCATAATAATAATTGTGTTTGTAAAGTTTACAACGTGACCTTGGCCATCGGTCAGGCGGCCGTCGTCCAGAATCTGCAAAAATACATTAAAGACATCTGGGTTCGCTTTTTCAATTTCATCAAACAGCAGAACCTGATACGGTCTGCGACGGACACTTTCGGTCAGAACACCGCCTTGTTCATAACCAACATAGCCTGGGGGACTGCCAATAAGGCGCGATACAGAATGTGGTTCCATATATTCACTCATATCAATGCGGGTCATTGCAGTGTCGTCGTTAAACAGATATTCTGCCAGTGCCTTGGCAACCTCGGTTTTACCGACACCTGTGGGGCCCAAGAACATAAAGCTGCCCATTGGACGATGGGGGTCGGACAGGCCGGCGCGACTGCGACGAATCGCGCGCGCAACGACACCCAGCGCGTGGTCTTGGCCAACAACGCGTTTGCGCAGTTCATCTTCGATGTTTAACAGTTTTGATTGTTCTTCGGCATTAAGTCTGTCGGCAGGAACACCTGTCCATTTGCTGACGACCGCGGCAATATGTTCCGGCAGTACTGTTTTATATTCGCGTGCGTCAGTGTTCATTTGTGAAATACGCTCTTCCAGTTCTGGAATTTTGCCGTATTGCAAGGCAGATGCTTTTTCATAATCGCCATTACGCATTGCGGTGGCAACTTCGGCCTTGGCTGCGTCCAGTGCCGCCATTGCATCAGACAGCGCGCGCATCTTTTGTTGTTCAGAATGCCATTCGGCGGTAAGTGTTTTTGATTCTTGTTCAACGTCAGAAATGATTTTTTCTAAATCTGTCAGGCGTTTTTTTGATTCGTCGTCTTTTTCTTTTTTCAGCGCCTGTTGCTCGATTTTTAATTGCATTAAATGGCGGTCGACTTCGTCCAGACGGTCGGGTTTTGATGCAACCTCGATACGGACGCGTGCGGCGGCTTCGTCAATCAGGTCAATTGCCTTGTCTGGTAAAAATCTGTCTGTGATATAGCGATTCGATAATTTAACCGCAGATACCAATGCGGCATCGGCGATTCGCACACCATGATGACCTTCGTATTTTTCTTTTAGGCCGCGCAGAATAGAAATCGTGTCGTCAACAGTCGGTTCATCAACATACACAGGTTGAAAACGACGCGCCAGGGCAGGGTCTTTTTCAATATATTGACGGTATTCGTCCAGTGTGGTCGCCCCCAGGCAATGTAATTCACCGCGTGCCAACATCGGTTTTAACAGGTTTGCAGCATCCATACTGCCTTCGCCTTTGCCCGCCCCAACCAATGTATGCAATTCATCAATAAATAGTATGATTTTGCCATCTGCATCTTTGACGGCTTTTAATATCGCTTTCAAGCGACCTTCGAATTGACCACGAAATGATGCGCCGGCCATTAATGCGCCCATATCAAGGGATAATAATTGTTTTTTTAGCAGATTTTCAGGTACGTCGCCCGATATTATACGGTTTGCCAGCCCTTCGACAATCGCGGTTTTACCAACCCCAGGATTGCCAATTAATACAGGGTTATTCTTGGTGCGGCGACTAAGAACCTGGATGGAACGACGGATTTCTTCGTCGCGACCAATAACAGGGTCCAGTTTGCCATCAGCGGCAAGTTTGGTGAAGTCTGTTGTGTATTTCTCAATCGCTTGTTGTGGGGTTTCTTGTAAATCATCTGGATTCATAATTGATACTCCTTGGTTGCGAATTTTGTTCGTTTTGACCTATATATAGTGTCACAAAAATCGATTTCAAGACACAGGAACATATCCCCCAATCTGGGGGTTTTTACTGTTTTTATCCAAAAATGCAAAAGATTGCTTGACTTTTGTTTTATTTTGTTATAAATTTAGCGTCGCTATTAATAAAAGGTAGAGTATTATGCCACGTGTATGTAAAGTTACAGGTAAAAAAACAGAAGTTGGAATGAATGTTTCCCACTCTCATCGTCGTACAAAACGTACGTTTTTACCTAATCTTCAAAAGTTAAAGTTCCACAGCGATTTGCTGGGACGTGATTTTTCATTGCGTATTTCAACAGCTGGTTTGCGTACATTGACAAAGCATGGCGGTTTGGACGCGTATGTTATGTCAAAACCTGTGTCACGCCTGACCGAAGAAATGGCTGTGATTAAGAAAGCAATTGAAAAGAAAGTTGGTAAACCTGCGGCACCTGCGAAAAAGCCTGTACACAAGGCAAATCGTAGCGCACGTTTGGTCAAAAAAGTTGAAGCAAGACAGGCTGCTTAATTGGTTGTACTGTTTTGAAATGGCCCCGTGGCGGAATTGGTAGACGCGCTTGACTCAAAATCAAGTTCCGCGAGGAGTGTCGGTTCGAGTCCGACCAGGGCCACCAGATTTGAAACCACCCGATTGGGTGGTTTTTTTGTGGTCGGACGAAGAACCGGTCGGTTCGGAACGCCAGTTGCCGCGAACAAGCTTTGCGCAGTTCGTGGTATACGTAGTGAAAGGGGCCCATTATGCCAACGTGGCATAAATGGGAATATACAGTCCGACCAGGGCCACCAGATTTGAAACCACCCGATTGGGTGGTTTCTTGTAATATGTTTGAAAAATTTCTTATTTTATGATACACTGTCCTTTGAATATGAAAGAGAAGGGGGAAAATGTTACGCTTTTTGTTTGTTCTGGTTGGTTTGTTGCCGACAATTGCAAGCGCCAGTGAAGAACAGCTGGTTTCTGCATTGCAGGGTACTTATTCTGCATGCGTTGGTATTGATGATAGTTTGGCAGATTTGAAAAAAATGGCGGGTATAAATACCGCAATAACAGCCGCTGGGACAGGTCTG
>JAFQTD010000036.1 GCA_017409215.1 Alphaproteobacteria bacterium | reverse complement strand
GTCTCAGTTCCAGCGTGGCTGATCGTCCTCTCAGACCAGCTATGGATCATCGCCTTGGTAGGCCGTTACCCCACCAACAAGCTAATCCAACGCGGGCACATCCACCACCGATAAATCTTTCCCGTTTCCGGCGTATGCGGTATTAGCGTTCGTTTCCAAACGTTATTCCCCAGTGGTGGGCAGTTTCCCACGCGTTACTCACTCGTGCGCCACTAGATCCACAAGTGCAAGCACCTGTTTCACCCGTTCGACTTGCATGCCTAAGACCTGCCGCCAGCGTTCGTTCTGAGCCAGGATCAAACTCTCAAGTTCTAAAAAAAACCTGTAGTTAAGTCCTGTGCATATAAAACAAAAGCTGACTTTTTAAAAATCAGTTCGTCTTTACATATATATATTATTCGCAAGACAAGTTTTTAACGAGGTTTAATATGTAAACCTACTACCTGTCTAGGATATGCACATTTGACTTAGTCAAAGTTTGGATAATTCCAAATTCAACTGTCTGCACATCCCTTCTTGAATTTTGATGAGCTGCTTTTATTCACAATGTTTGCGTGTTTTACAGGAACCTGTTTCTTACCGTTTGTTCCGTAAACCGCAGAATTTCAGGGGTTGAGTTTCTTTTTTGTTTGTTGTCTCAACTTGAAAGCCCGCTTAGTATGCGCTTAAACTTTCAAAAAGTCAAGAACAAATTCGAAAATATTTTCAATTTTTTTTAATAAAATCGTAAAAACCGCAGAAATCCGCGTTTTTTGCACAAAAAATTTTTTTCTTTTTTTCTAAACACCACGTGTTTTATGATTCGTTTTATTGCCTTTTATGATTCGAAAAAGGCGTCCGAATCATAAAAAAATGCATTCGATTCGTCTAAAACCTGTATAAAAAGCCTAGTTTTAACATTGGGTATACACGTATATCGGACAATTTTCGATTCGCTTCTTGTTCTGCACGCGCAACATCCGATGTCAATTTAGAAATTTCAACCGGCACCCACGTTTCTGTATCCTTATTATATGTATACAATTGTTGATGAGGTACATTTATAGACATTGTTGCAGACTGCGATGTTAGAATCACACCTGCATCAATGTACATATCAAAACCACACCCTAATTCAATATCAACCCCAGTTCCAAAATACGGACCAGAATATTTCCAGTCTATCTTTGACGTACCATCAAATGTATTGCCATTATAATAATAGTGGTCGCCAGCAAGGTAAAAATAAAAACGCTGAGACGGCGCCTGTGCCACCGTACCAAAAATAGCAGAATCTAGTGTCGATTGCCCCATTATAAACCCTGTGGATACACGCCAAGCACCAGCAAACGGAAAATAGTCTAGCAATACACCACCATGCCAAGCGTCCAGTTTTCCATCATCTATCTTAACACCATCACCAACATCGCGACCATCACGCATATACGAATCAATCGCCGAATCGATTGCGGACTTTACCGGGTCAGTTGCAGCAAAATCGATTCGCAAACCAAAATGACGCAACCATTCTGGAACTGTATATGCATTATGATAGCCAGTTATTAAATTTAAGCCACTGGTTGCAGAAATGCCCGTACCTATATAAAAGCCGTCCAAGAAATCTGCATAAGCAGATGTGCCATAAAAACACATAAATACAAGCGATATTATTTTCTTCATAAATGAATCATATAGAAAATATGATTTTCTATCAATGGGCATAAAAACCTGAGCAACAAAAAAAGACCGCAAGAAAATGCGGTCTTATTGTTTTTAGAAGCGGTACATAAATCCAAGCTTTACAATTGGATAGAATTTTAAATCATCTAAATCAGACTGGGCATCTGATAACGTGTCTGCAATTATGTCATCAACAACAGATTGCAAATTATTATCTTCGACACTTTCCCACGTTCCGTTTTGATTTATTTCCAATCCTGCAAAAGGCACATTTAAGTCCAGTTCCGCTGCGCGATTTGTAAAGACCACACCTGCATCAAGATAAATCTTTAAGCCAGCAAACAGACCAATATCAAATCCTGTTCCAATATAAGGCCCACGATAATCCCAATTAAATTCTGCAGAACCATGAACAGAATTACCCATATATCTAAATTGCGTACCGTTTAATTCAAATTCATATACATCACCAGAAATACCATCCAGTTCACCAGCAATCTTGGCGGTGGCCTGCATATCACCCATATAATAACCACCTGTTAAACGCCATCCACCAAGGAACCAGGTATCACCAAATGGATAAAAATCAAGCATTGCGGCAAAGTGCTTGGCAGATAGTGTTATATCATTAACAGACAAACCGTCACCAATATCAATGCCTTCATCGCCCATAATTGATTCTATACCGTCCGATATCACAGTTCTGATTGGACGTGTCGTTGAAAAATCAAGACGTACACCAAATCTTTTTGCCCAAAATGAATCAAAATCTTTATTAGCATAGCCCACAAAACCGTTCAATCCACCTGTTGCAGAAATACCCGCACCAATCTGAAATCCACGCCAGAATGGCATTTTTTCTTGGTCCGCAACAACCGCATCTTCGTTCATCATCGGTTCGGACAAAGTAGTATCATCCAATGTCGTACCTGTTTCTGTCGGTTGGGCATCAGGCACCACAGGGGCGGCAACGACCGCTGCGTCAGCGGTGACCGGTGCAATATCTGTTGTTGTGGATTCTTCTGCAAGCGCAGGCACAGATAATACGGATAAAATCGTAAAAATAGATATCTTTTTCATAGGACTTCCTTTGATATTATTTATGAATACATTCTTAGTTTACTATAAATGAAAAAAATATTCTTTAAAAAAATGACTGTAAATTTTGTTTTTATTGCATAACGAAATGTGATATAATGTTAGGTATGAAAACCACAAATTTGTTTTTTTGGTCCTTGGCGACCATATTAAGTATTACATCTGTGCACGCATCTGATTGCACAGGTAGTGACTGTGACATCGAACCAATGGTATTCGAAGAATTCGAGTGGATTGAGGCCGAAAAAAAACCTGCAACAATCATATATGCAACACCAATGCAAGATGCAGAAATACCAGTTGTCCAAGATGTTCCAACCTGGTTGGATTCTGACCCTGTTGCAGCAGAAACACCGGAATTAGAAATTGCGCCACAGCCAGAAGTCATGGTAGAGGCAAAATTATTAACCATTAAACCTGTGCCAGAAGATAACCGACCACCACTGTGGGATGGTGTAATTGGTGAATACGATGGCACAGACGCAACACAGACTGTTGACTGGAAAGACGGGGTGCCAATTTGGGACGAGTCAATCGCAAGTTATAAATACAAGGATTTTAGCGATTGGTTCCTGAAACCAACACCTGAAATTTATCTGCGCGAAGTGTCAGCTGAAGAGGATTTAATTAAAAGTCCAAAAGATTTGTACCTGAGTACTATGGAGGATGCAGCCGCAACACGCGCACGCGTTGAAGAATTGTTAGCACCGCAAAAACCAGCGGGTAATCTGTGGTTTGAAAACACCAATACAACAGAGCAACAAATCACGCTGACAAAGCCTGAGCCCAAGTACGTTGCGCAGGATATGACAGAAATAATTAACAAGACTTTTTCTGAAAAAACAGCCCCTGTTGCTGTGATTGACGACGGCTGTCCGTTTGATTCTGTCACAGAATGCGAAATTTGGCGCAGGAAACCAATTGTGCACGAGACAGTTTCACCACGCAGTTCCAAGTTGCGCAATGCAAATATTGCAGAATTCCTGGACGTGGCACACTGCAATATCGATATCAAGGCAACGCACCCAGCGGCCACACCGCTGTTGGATAGATATAAAATGCTGATGCGGGCAGCAAATGCGTGTTGCACAGATGGTATGGCATACAAACTGAAACAAGCAGGCGCAAGCGATGGTTTAGTCTATAAATTCTTGGTTGATGATGCGAACTTCTATGGTATTGGGGCGCGTTGCTTGATGATGACGGATTATGATTTGGATTCCAAATATCCAAACACCGCAACATCTGTCGTGGCCGCAGACGTCAGAAACGGATGCCTGTGTCGTGGCAGACAATGGTTCAAGGCAATGTTGGCACCATACCAGCAGGTTTATCAAGCTATGCCTGAATTTAAAAACGCGCCGTTCCGTTATACATATAAAGATGGTCTGCAACGTGAAATAACCGTATCTATCAATAACGATGTACAAAATGTATTAAAACAGTTGGAACAATGTCCATAGATTTAACCCGCGAAAGCGGGTTTTTTTATAAACTTTAATCTTGCAGATAATTGAAATACGTTTAATATATAAAGCAAAACTTTAATAAAGGAAAAAAATTATGGCAGCAAAAACAGTTAATGATATTGTCGCACTTTGTAAACGTCGTGGATTTATATTTACAGGCTCGGAAATATATGGTGGTCTGGGGGGGGCATACGATTATGGCCCGTACGGTGTTGAACTGATGAAAAATATTCGCGACGCATGGTGGAACGCGATGATTTATTCGCGTGATGATATCGAAGGACTGGATGCGGCCTTGATTACAAATCGCCTTATGTGGAAATATTCCGGACACGAGGCTGGATTTTCAGACCCATTGGTTGAATGCAAAAAGTGTGGCGCACGTATGCGTCAGGACAAAATGAAAGACCAATCAAAATGCGATAATTGTGGCAGTACAGAAATAACCGAGCCACGTGCATATCAACTGATGATGGGGTTGTCAATTGGCGCAACTGCAGATGGCGCAATTAATGCATATCTGCGACCAGAGACCGCAACAACAACATATACCAACTTTAAAAACGTATTGGATGCAAAACCACACAAACTGCCGTTCGGTATCGCACAAATTGGTAAAGCGTTCCGTAATGAAATTTCACCGCGTGGCTTTGTGTTCCGTATGCGTGAATTTGAACAGGCAGAAATGCAGTACTTTGTCAATCCAGCCGATGATGAAGCATTCCATAAAATGTGGATGGACGAAAGACTGGCTTGGTGGATTAATGTTTTGGGAATACCTGCAGAAAAATTGCGCTTTGCACCACACGAAAAGTTGGCACACTATGCCAAGGCCGCAGTTGATATCGAATATGAATTCCCAGATGGTTTTGATGAAGTCGAAGGTATACATAATCGCCAAGACTTTGATTTGGGATCACATACCAAAGGACAAAAAGAACTGGAAATTAACGCAAATGTTATCGAAAACAAGGACAGTATCACAAAACTTGCGTTCAGTGACCCACAAACCGGAAAAACATTTGTTCCATACGTTATCGAAACAGCAATGGGGATTAATCGCGCAATGCTGGCAGTGATGATAGAAGCGTATAACGAAGAAGATTTGGGTGATGGTAAGTCACGTACAGTATTGAAACTGAAACCCGCATTGGCACCAGTTAAGGCAGCGGTGATTCCTTTGGCGCGTAATATTCCAGAACTGTTAAATATTTCTAATGAAATTGTGCGTGATTTGCGCAGGTTGGGAATCGGACGTATTGAACTGGAAAATTCTGGTAATATTGGCAAGAATTATCGCAGACACGATGAAATCGGTACACCTGTTTGTATAACCGTTGACCATCAAACAATCGAGGATAATACCGTCACACTGCGTCATCGCGATACAATGGCACAGGAACGCGTTCCAATCACACAGATAAAAGAAAAATTATTGGAAATTGTGAAATAAAAAATCCCCCCGATTTGGGGGATTTTTTATGTCGATTTTATTTTATCGCTTGTATTTTATTATAATTGTTGTCGTGCAGGCTCTTATCCGCACCACTAAGTTTGCCGTTATATGTCTGAACAACACCACCAGAAAATTCTGCATTAATTACAGAATACGCCCCAGCACCAGCAAGCGGCAACTGAACGCCACTGGAATTAACGCCAATATATTTAGCAACCATTGCCGGTGCAAGTTTTTGGTTTAATAACGCTTGAATCTGGGTTATATATGTCGGTTGGGCTTTGCCCTGATACGTGTTTAACCAACCGCCGGTTTGCCCGATTCCCAACAATGGTGTCCAAGCAGTCGCAGTACGGTTAATATAGAAAGGTAAATTATGACCTTTGTAATTAACAACAACAACTGCATTATTGTTTATGTTTACTATTGGCGACATTGTTTCCAAAGACGTAGGTATCGCTTCTAGGATTATTTGATTATTGTTAACTGTACCAATAAGGCCATTTGCATTGTTTAATATTGTTCTTATTTCATTGTCAACTGTCGACCCTGTTATGACATCTTGTGGGGCTGACGGGTCGTCTTGGTTGCGATTCAACAATTTACCAACCAAGAAACCTGTACCAACCGTACCCAATACAGCTGCCCCCGCAATTAAACCCGTTTTTGGCTTTTTAACATCATACGGTGTGATTGTTTGACCATCTGGAGTCGGTGTAACCACAGGGGTCGGTGTGACCACAGGAGCCGGTTCAGGTTCTGGCACAACCACAGGGTCAGAGGATATGGGTTCCTCTGCCCCTGGGGCCGTTTCATCATTTGGCTCTGCATTAGAAAAATTCACCTTCATATCGTTTGTATTCCACTGTTTTCTGGATTGATTTTTAGCCTCAAGAACAACAACGCGCCCAACTATATCAGTATTTGTCAACCCCGTCTCAACTAGCTTTGTGGTAGAGGTTGTTACGTTTTGGATTTTTCTGGCAGACCAAACATCGTTTATTTGTTTTGTTAAGTCCTCTATATTTGTGGTTGTTTGCTTAATCTGTGCCGAAATTTCATCGATTTGTTTTGTCAATTTCTCCACATCTTTGGGCGATTTACCTTGTTTCAGAACCTTGTTGCCCCTTTTGCTGATTGTATACATGTTATCTTGCTGTTTTGCGACATCATCCAGCTGTGTTTTAAGCACTTCTAAATCATCCAGCTGGTAAGCCTCTTGTTTCAACAAGTCTAATAATTCATCCCCTTCCTTATAACCAAGTTCTTTAAGCAATGTGTTTTTTGATTGATTTATGTCTTTTGCTCTACGCCATAAATCATCTGCTTGTGTTTTGGTCAATCCTGCAACATTTCGTTGCTCCTCGATGGCTTTTAACTGAGTAGCTGCATCATCCAGACGTTTTGCTTGTGAACGTGTCAAGTGTTGCAACGCATCTGTGCTTTCGTCCATTTGGGTAACGGTTTTGGTTGTGAATTTTTCAACAAGACCTGACACAATCCCCGTAAGCTGTAACATTATACCAACTGCACGCCATATTTGCTCTGGTTCCCAGCCATCTGCATCAAAGAACCCCTTCTTTCTTTGTTCTAATGTAGTGCCATTGTTAATAATATCTTCGATAAAATCAGAATCTTCTGGCATAAGTTTTATTAATCGCGCCAGTTCTTTATCTGCAGCATCTATTTCTTCTGATTTTAAATCATTTTGTATATTTGCCAAACGCTGTATAAATTCTTTTACTAAGCTTTCTGCACATTCAGCTTGGTGACATTGATTGCTTTGAACAAAAAATTCATCTATAATAGCATTAATTTTTATTTGTGAAACAAGCTCTATGGCGCCTCCTGCTACTTCTGCGCCTAATGTAACGTATGCCATGACCGTAGCAGAACCGCCAGCAGTTACGGGGCTAAGCATAACAGATACAACCGTCCCTGCTACGATTAATGTTATAACGCCAGCCTTTTGAATATTGGTTGCGGCTTTTGCATCTGGTAATATACACATTTCACCGTCCCATTCTGCGGCCTTGCAACTGGGGCATTCTTCTTGATTCTTAGCACGTAATAGTTCACATTGCTCTTGATTTAAATGCATGCAGGCCTTACCGTTATATGTACCACCAGAAATAATACAAGACATACCTTGTGTGCCAGCATTTATCTTCTTTTTTCCAAACAGCGCGTGCCTTGATTGTGTGATGTCATCAAAAATAAAATCAACTCGCTTTTGATTGATATAACAAGTTAGGACATCATCTGAATTTGACATACCACGCGATAAACGACGATGCGAAGAGTTACATTTAAAGTCTGTCACCAGCGCTGGTGCAAGCGCCATTACTGCATATTGTCTTATCGTTTCGTCTAATGATACCGATGCATAGATTTGAATTGCAGTATTGTCTGCCGAGAAAATGGTATTATCAATCTGTTCACCATATTCATTCACTATGTCTTCTGGCGACATCCAATTGCTTTTAAAAGCACATCCCCCATGATTTTTTTCATACGATATCTGGTACCCAAAATCAGCCGCTGTTTTGTTTATCTCTTCACAAGTAGATGATGTTTCTGTTTTACATGTTGATGGCCACGATGTAACCATTGCTGTCATACTTCGGGCGACGGTCGAACCCGACTTTACATAAGGCAAATTATATATTGCACAAATACCAGCCTCTACACCATGGTTAACAGCTGTATCTTTTGTTTCTTTGGCATCAGAAAATCTAAACTCATAATAAGTATCTTCCTTTTCTATGGATTTACACGAAACAAAATCATCACTATCACTTGTTTCTATTAAATCTGAACATTCTATTTCGTCTTTATACTGCTTTCTTGCATATGCTTTTGACAAGAAAATAGCCTCACGCGGGGTAACTTGAATATCACTATCACCAAAATTTCTATCAAAAACATTATCTATACAATATTTTGTTATGCCTTCTTTGTCTTTGTCCGAACGGCACACATTATAATAGACACCAGATTTATCCATCAAATCATTTGCGAACGCACTACAACGTTCTTTGTGTTCAGTATTTCTAATCGAAAGCCCACCTTCCTTGCATATAAACCACAATTGATTCGCTGTAATTCCTTGATTAGAATTTTGTTTTAAATAATTACGATATGCATCTAAAACACCTATCTGAGCCCATTTGGCTTCAAAATGTTTTTTTACAACCGATTCAAGTTTTTCCGAACTAGTTCTAAGATATATTTCGGCACTAGTTGGGACCGAAATAAACATACACGCGATCAAGGTTAATATTTTCTTTATCATTTCAATACCCCCGTACATTTTGATGCGACTTCTGCAACTTTCTTAATCGCAGATATCTGGGTTGCGTTAAATACCGTAGCAGTGGCAGATGCAGCAGCCGATGCGCCCGCCAAGACATTTGATGCAGTATTTAGGTTCTTTTCTTTCTGTTTACCCGAATCGCTGTTGTCATCACGAACCTTCTGACTGTTGGCGGATGCAGACGTAAATGTACCAACCAGACCAGTTGCCGCACCAAGCCCAGATGAAATCATCGCACCTTTGCCACGCGTGTTAATCTTGGACAGGTCAACATATTCAAATTCACTGCAGGCAGATTCAATAGATTGCGCCTCGGCCACGTCTTCGCCATTTATGCGCGCCTGCATAATCGACGTTCTTAATGCAGATAGCGAGTTCTTGCATGCGGTTATTTGTGTGTCTAAATCACCATCCACCCTGTTCGTACCCGCAATAATTGCACCAGCCAGATTTGTTGCCGCGCCAGTTGCCATCAATCCAGTGCGCCAATTACCCAGTTTCTTGGATTGCTGAACTGTTTTTTGCAATTCTGTTTCCGCTTCTTGTTCATTCTTTAGTACAGTTTCGTATGCAGAATTAAATTCAGACATAAATGTAGCGGTTTCTGTTTCGGTCATTGCCGATTGATTTTTGGACATTTCTGCAATTTCTTTTAATATCGCCTCTAGTGCCTCTGCCTTGGCATCTTTACCACTTTTCACAATGCCAACAACTGTTGCGCCCGCGCCAGCAGCCGTACCAACTGCAGTTATCGCTGTATTAATCCCAGCCATCTTTTTTAAATCGTACAACGCATCATCAATGCCAACACAGGCGGTATATGTCGCACGCAACGCGTCATCCAATGATAACACTTCATTCGAATATGCAGGAATAACAACCATAAGTGACAATAGCGATATTATTTTTCTCATAATCTCTCCTATACAAAAAAACACCTGAACAACAGGTGGTTGGAGGTTGGAAACTATTATTCTAGGAAAATAGTGCATTCTATTCGATATATTCAAATGCCCTCCAACTTGCGCATTGGAGTTTTTTGTGCCGGTAAATACCAGCACAACCTAGAATTTGGGTTTCCACACCCAACAACACTTACTGTTGTCAAAAGGAATTATATCATTTTTTTGTTTCTAAAAAAAGTTTTTATTGCAGGACTTGGGATTTCGCGCCTATAATTTTTTTATGAAAGAATGGTTCGATAATCAGTATCAAAATCTGTTCCTGTATGTGCCATTACTGTTGGCCGGTGGGGCGATTATGTATTTTAATGCAGGTTTTGAACCTGATTTTACATACGCTGTTATTTTTGCAATTTTAAGCGGCGCAATTTTATTCTGTAGAAAATGCCCCATATTCATACGTGCGATTTGCGTGGTGGCATTTGGATTCTGCTATGCGTGCTGTTTTACCAATATCATAAATACACCAAAGATTTCACGCGATATGCATAACCTTAGTCTGACAGGGATTGTTAAATCTGTTGATTACACCAGTGACAAGGCAAGAATTGTTTTAACCGTAAATGCAAATGATATTAATGCAGGCGACGGCACAGCAAACCTGAGATTGTCAATCAAAAACGAAACCAATTTACCCAATATTGGTGATAAAGTTAGTGTTGATGCTGGTATTTTCAAGCCTAATTCTGCATACGCGCCTGAAACATTTGACTTTGCAAAATGGACGTATTTTAACAATATCTCTGCAACAGGTTATATAAACGAATTGACCGTAATTGAATCAGGGAATGATATCGGCACAAATTCACTGCGCAATACATTACATAAAAAATCAAAATCTTTCTTGGTGGACAGTTTGGTGTTGGGGTACAAATCCGCTGTGCCAGATGATGATAATAAAATATGGACCGCAACTGGTATCGGGCATATATGGTCAATCAGCGGGTTTCATATGACTTTGGTTGGTGGGTGGCTGTTTGTTGTAATGTATCTTATTTTTCGCACAATTCCACCAATAACCAAACGAATACCCGCAAGGATTCCCGCGACAATTTGCGCATGGTTTGGGTTGCTGTTTTATTTATTCTTGTCTGGAATCGATATCGCAACCTTGCGCGCGTTTTTGATGACCAGTTTAGTATTTGGCGCGTTGGTGTTTGGGCGCAACGCGATTTCTATGCGAAATGTAGCCTTGGCATTCTGCACAATTTTCCTTTTTAATCCGCACAGTGTTATGCAGGCTGGATTTCAACTTTCGTTTTCTGCAGTCTTTGGATTGGTCTGGTTATACCAAGACGTAAAACCCAGAATGCCACACAATAAATTATTAAAAATTGTTTATGCGTGTGTCTTAACTTCTGTGGTTGCGACGATATTTACCGCGCCCTTTGTCGCCGCACATTTTGGCGCGATACCAGTTTATAGTTTGTTAGGAAATCTAATTTTGTTGCCTGTGTTTTCTGTCGCAATTATGCCACTGGTTTTTATCGGTGTTTTCTGCGCTATATTCGGTGTGTTTTCGCCAATAATATGGGCGCACGATATTTATAACTGGTTGTTTCAAATCGCCAAGATTATTTCTGATATGCCGTACGCGAATTTGACAGTGCCACACGTTTCAAATTTTGCACTGATGTTATTTGTGTTGGCATTTATGTCACTTGTCTTTATTAAACCAATTAAAATAAAGTTTAATTATATCCTGTTTATTATATTTTTTGTTTCTGGGATAAGTGCTGTTTATCTGAACCCAAAGCCCATATTTTACACTTCATACGATAATGAACTGGTTGCGTTCTTGAATGATGACGGAATTCTGGAATTTAACAAGGCACGCGCCAGCGGGCATAAATTCGCGTTTGATACCTGGAAACAGGTAAATGGACAAAAAGTCGATACACCAAACAAACGTAAGTCGCATAACAATGGAATCTTCAGAAATGGTAATATTGTTTATATTCAAAAGTTTGTTCCACTGATGAAAAACATTGAAAAACTGTGCGCAGATGATTCTGTCAAAATTATTGTGTCTTATTTGAAAATTAATGCGCCAAGATGTCAGCATAAAATACTAAGCGGTGGGTTTGTAATTTATCCAAACAACAAAATAAAATACACACAAACAAATCGCAGGTGGAATTAATAATCTGCACGAATAAAATACAGACCACTTGCCGGTGCAGTTGGACCGGCGGCACTGCGATTGCGGGCAATAAAAATTTCATCAATATCGTACGGCTTACCCAAACCGATTTCAATCAATGTTCCAACAATATTGCGCACCATATGATGCAAAAATGAACGCGCAGAAAATTCAAACACTATTAAATCGCCGTCTGTGGTTATGTCTATTTTATCCAGTGTCTTTATCGGGGATTTGGCCTGACATTCTGATGCACGAAAACTGGTAAAATCGTGATTGCCAATTAATTTTTCTGCTGCAGCACGCATTGCGTCAACGTCCAGTTTTCGCGGAACCCAATATACACGATTTTTTTGCAATACAGGTGCAGCACTACGATTCAGCACCACGTACTTGTAATGACGGGCAACACAATCAAAACGCGCATTAAATTCATCAGGAACAACACTGCACCCCAGAACCGATACAGGTTTATTCGTTAAATAAAAATTTAATGCCCGCATAACGGTTTCGGGGGAATGGTCGCCATCAATATCAAAGTGCGCGGTCATCGCAACCGCGTGAACCCCAGAATCTGTGCGCCCTGCCCCAACAATATCAGGACGCGCACCACAAAACTGTTCAATCGCATCTTTGACCAGCGATTGTACAGATGGACCTTGGCGATTTTCCTGCCAGCCAATTAAATCCGTACCGTCATATTCCAAGATTACTTTGTATCGTGTCATATTTTTATCTTTGTTTTATTAATTCCGTTGTTCGACATTTTTTGCACCGCGACACCAGCCTGTTAAAAGTTGAATTTGCACTTTCTGTACACAATTCATGGTATATTACGCAATTATTACAGGCATTGCCAATACACCCGACACATTCGCATTTGCCAAAACGATTGTGCTCTGACAGATTAACGTCAACCCCCCATAAACCACACATTGTACTATTCTTGGTTATCTGTGACATTTTTTTCTTTATCTGTTACGTTGAGATATTATAACTTTAGAAAAGTTTATACATCCATGACATTTGCGCATATACAACTCACGTACATCATCTGATTTTAGCCTGACCCCCTTGTCCGCACAATCAAGACTGTTGCAATGTTTTATCTCTTTACTACAATTTATGCACGCACAATCCATATTATATTCATTTAAAACAACTGTGCAGTTTCTGTTCTTGCAATATCTGATTGCCATTATTTTTCCTTTTGTGTTTTATCTGGTATTTTGTACTTGTTTTGCTGTGAAATTTTTACAAAAGTCATTGGGACTTGTGCGCTTGGGACCAAACATAAATATATTTATTTCATCACCATAATAACACAATGATTGCTGATTCTTGTGCAAGTAGTAATATTCGCAATATTTACATTTTTGTTTCATTCTTATTCCCCATATTTTATTTCTGCACCACGCAAACCGTTTACAAAACTTTTCCAATCCATCGGTTTTTTTCCAGATGGTTGCAGACTTATAATTTCCAGTTCGCCATCGTTATTAATTCTGGTTTCCAGGATTTTTACATCTGTGCCATTTATCACTGTACGCCCCGCCCCCAACGCACGTACCTGATTATGTATTTCAATCGGATTGCGTGACCAATCAATGTTCATATCGGCACTGGTCCATTTGTGGGTGAATGTCGGTACACCATTTTGTGGTACAGCAGTGTATCTATCAGGTGCAGACAAATATTCAACCAACATTTCAGAACCGATATTTGAAACTAAGTCTTCAATACTGTCATTCGTATCGTTAATATCAATATCGAATTCGTGACACATTAAAATATCACCGGCATCCAGTTCATGCACAACACGCATTAAACATACTGCAGACTTTTTATCGCCATTGTATATTGCAGTCTTGATTGGTGACGGCCCACGATACTTTGGTAATAAACTGGGGTGTAAATTTATACAAGGCGCAGACCCCAAAACATTATCACGCAATATAACACCATAAGAAATAACCACAACCATATCAGGTGCATAATTATATTCAGACACATTCGTGTGTACAGGTAAATTATTTTCATTCGCCCAAATGTGCACAGGCGACGGGGTTAAAATTTGTTTGCGTCCAACCGGTTTTGGCGCACGCGTAAACACAGCCATTATTTCATGACCTGCATTTCTTATCGCTTCGAAAATCGGAACAACAAATGAATTTGTTCCCATTAAAACAAGTTTCATTTCTATTTACGCTTTTTTATTTTTCGGGTCACCATTTCGCGACGCACAGGCGACAGGTAATCAATAAATAACTTGCCATCCAAATGGTCTGTTTCATGCTGAACAATTCGGGCGGGCGTGCCAGACATCTGGGCGGTCTTTTTGTCACCGTTTTCGTCAGTCCATTCAACAATCACAGATTGTGGGCGCGACACATTTGCAAATATCGGCAAATTGTCATTGCCAAGGACGGATAGACATCCTTCCTCCATCATACAATGTTCGTCACTGTGTGATAAAATTTTTGGATTTATCATACGATATACAACCTCAGAATCTGGGTCCATCATAACCAAAAAGCGCGACAATATTCCAACCTGAGGCGCGGCAAGGCCAACACCATTCTGGGCACGCATCATTTCAACCATTTCATCCATGGTCGCCAGTAAATCATTATCTATGTTTGATACGGGCGCACATACAGTTCGTAAAACAACATCACCACAAAGTTTCATTTGCAACATATTTAAAACCTTTTATAATTGCAATAATAGCAAAGGATTAGGAAATGACAACTTATATTTTTGTATTGTTAGGAATAATTATTGTTTTATTGGTCGCGATATTAATGCGAAAGCCAGCATTGGATATTTCGCCACTGCGTGAAGACAACGCCAGACTGCGTGAAAGACTGGCTGAACGACTGGGGGCGCTTAGCCAGAATGCAATCGAACTTAAGAATATCAGCAGTGATATCGCAAATTTCAAAAATATTTTAATGGGAAATAAACAGGCACGCGGTACGTTTGGCGAAAGACAACTGGAAGATATCGTTATGGATATTATGCCACCGGAAACATACGCGTTTCAACATGTAATGGATACAGGCGTGCGACCAGACTGTATCATCAGATTGCCATACCCACCAGGCGATATGATAATAGACAGCAAATTCCCACTGGAAAGTTATAACAAAATGATAAATGAACCAAACGATGGGATGGCACGAAAACAATTTGAACTGGATGTGCGCAAGCATATTGATGCAATTGGTGAAAAATACATAATCACAGGTCAGACCGCAGAATCTGCAATGATGTTTATTGCGTCTGAATCTATCTTTGAAACACTGCACCGCGAATTTCCAAATACAATCGAATATGCTGCAAAACAAAAAGTATTTATTGTATCACCCGCCACACTGTGGGCAACACTGAATACGATTCGCGCAGTGCTGTCCGATATTAAAATCAAACGTGTCGCAACACAGATAAAAAAAGAACTGGATTATCTGTTGACCGATTTGACCAGACTGTCTGACCGCGCAGGTAATGTCGCGCGACACTTTGGACAGGCACAAAACGATATTGAACAACTGCAAACATCAATCGCAAAAATCGCACCACGTGCAGAAAAACTGCGCGATATGGACTTTGGCGAAGATTAAATGACTTTGTTTTAAGTAATGTTTTCTAAGATTCTATAAAATTTACTGAATACAAAAAAAATCCCCAAACGGGGATTTTTTTATTTACGCAAACCAAGTTTCTTAATCAATGTTTCGTATTCTTCGGAATTACGTTTCTTGATATAAGCCAATAATTTCTTGCGACGGTTAACCATCAATAACAAACCACGTTTTGAATGATTGTCTTTGTGATTAGCCTTCATATGTTCTGTCAAATTGCGAATGCGTTCAGTTAAAACAGCAACCTGAGATTCAACAGAGCCACCATTATCTTGTTCAGATACTTTATATTCCTGAATTAATTCAGACTTTTTTGTCTTTGTTATGGACATTGTTTTTCCTTTGTTTTGTTTTTATATTGTTCGTTTTGGACGTAAAACACAGTCTGATACAATACCAATGCCAATGAATATATCACCGCAGTATACACGTACCAAACCATCATCTGCATCCGTTTCAATAAAGCCACCAGATTTATAAAACGCAGTCGCTTTATCCGATAGATTAAGAACCGGAATGTCCCCCAGCCCATAATCAATCGGCCTAAGGTTTTCACCCAAGGCGCCACTATTATTAAATATATTTTCCAAAAAATCAAGTTTTACAGCACTTGATATATAAAATCCGTTCGTTAGTGTGCGACGTATCATATCAACCGTCGCATACGCACCACACATTTTTGCAATATCACGCGCAATTGAACGAACATACGTGCCACGACTGCAACGCGTGCGAAAATGCCAGCTGTTGTTATGAATCCCCAGAAATTCCAGTTCAAAAATATCAACAAGGCGGGGCTGAATTTCAATACTTATGCCACGACGTGCCATATCGTATGCGCGCGCACCATTAACATGCACCGCAGAATATTGCGGTGGTATTTGTTGAATGTGACCGGTTAGTTTTGGCAGCACAGATACAACATCTGATTCACGCGGCACAAAATTATCGCGCGCCGTTTCCATGCCTGTTATATCAAGTGTATCTGTTTCAAAACCAAATTGTAATGAGAATAAATATTCTTTGACAGATGGATTTGCTTCTTCGACAAAGGGTATCATCTTGGTCGCATCGCCAATCGCAATCGGCAAAACGCCAGACGCCATTGGGTCAAGTGTGCCAATATGACCAAATTTTTTTGTCCCCAGCATTCGCGCCACACGACCACCCGCGGTGCGCGAGAACAGCCCAGAATCTTTGTCTAAAATTATCCAACCCGATTTCATTATTTTGTATTCTGTTGTTTAGTAATCGTGTACTTTGTGTTATATGCTTCGCGAATAAATTTATCCAAAGCAGTTTCTTGATTCTTTTCAAGCGGTGGATACAACTGCTTGCCAGCAGTATTTATAACCGTATAGCCATTTGAAATATTTATGTCCTTTCTGCCATCAATACCATTTGATACAAAAACTTTTCCATCTTTTATTTCGCAGTTATCCGCAACATAAATTGGTAACTTCTTTCCTGTATCTGGAACAGATTGCACACGACAACCATCAATCGTACCAACTAACCGTTGTTCTAAACAAAAAATCGGATGTGAATGCCTTAATTTATATATCTGAGACCAAAGACCAGATAAAGTCTGATGCAGTGTCTTTTCATCTGATATAGTGAATTTTGTTTGCGTATTTATATCGATATAAATAACTGTTTTTAATTCCATTTTCATCGCTTAATCCTTTTTTAAAATAAGCTTAATTGCGGTTTTGATATTTCGTCTGATACGCAATTTTTATTTACTTTGGATGCTTGTGGTGTTGGTTTTGGTGCGCAATCAGGTGCAGGGGTGGGCAACGTGTGCGATTCCAATGCATTTAGCACACATTCTGCACGCGCAACCACCGATGATGGCATACCTGCCATACGCGCAACGTGAATACCATAAGAACGGTTTGCAACCCCAGAAATAATTCTATGCATAAATATTATCTCATCATTATGCTCGCGCACGTCAATGGTCAGACAATGCACGTGATTTAATTCACCACTTATAACCAATGACGTCAATTCGTGGTAATGTGTCGCAAATAGTGTACGGGGCTGCAGTTCATTCAGGTATTCCAATACCGCCTGAGCAATCGCCATACCGTCATAAGTCGCTGTGCCACGACCAATCTCGTCAAAAATTATAAAAGACCGATTGGTTGCACGATTTAAAATGTTTGCGGTTTCTGCCATCTCGACCATAAATGTGGATTGACCCGCTGCCAGATTATCAGATGCACCAACACGACTAAACAACTGGTCGCAAATACCAATACGCGCTGATGTTGCAGGTACAAAAGAACCAAGGTGCGCCAACACAATAATTATTGCGTTCTGACGCAGATACGTTG
This sequence comes from Alphaproteobacteria bacterium, assembly GCA_017409215.1. GTDB lineage: Bacteria > Pseudomonadota > Alphaproteobacteria > Rs-D84 > Rs-D84 > Enterousia. The sequence goes on along the minus strand of JAFQTD010000036.1, from coordinate 63,648 downwards.
ACTTACCCGCCATATTTGGACCAGTTAATAACGCAATCGCAGATTCATTTAAATTACAATCGTTTTTGATGAAATTATCCCCGCGTGTACGCAAGACATATTCAATCACAGGATGACGACCACCAACGACATCAAATGCACAATCGTCAGTAATTGTTGGACGCACCCAATTATAACGGTCTGCAACAATCGACAATGACACCCAGACATCTGCGTCTGCTAATAAATCTGCACTGGACAGCAAATCATCCGCAATTGAACGGATTTCTTCGATAAAGTCAGATATTATTTGCGCCTCTATCGCGGCAGACTTTTCAGCGGCACTGCGAACATCGTTATCTAAATCAATCAGACGTGATGTTGTAAAGCGCATATTGCCAGCCATCGTTTGACGATGTATAAACCCGGATTCTGGTTGCATCATCGCTTCTGCACGCGATGATGGAACCTCTATAAAATACCCCAGAATGTTATTGTATTTTATCTTTAGTGTATTTATACCAGTTTGCGCGATGTATTCAGCCTGAAGCGCAGCAATTGTTTCGCGACCACCACTGGACAGCCCACGCATATTATCCAGCGCAACATCAAAACCATCACGTATTACATTGCCATCGCGAAAAAATGTCGGCAAATCATCAGATAATGCATTACGCAACTTTACGCCAAATGTGCTGTGTGTATCAATTCCTGCAAAGCGCGCAGACAAATCAGAATCTAGGCGTGATGACAATAATTGCGCACGTGGTAATGCAGCAATAAATTCCGAAACATTGCGCATATCACGCGGCGTGCCACGACCAGACAATAAACGCGATAGCGAACGACCAACATCAGGAATAGACGACAAAACATCACGCATTATCGCCAAAACATCTGGATTTAACGAAAAGTGTGATATATGACTTTGACGTAATGTAATTTCTGATAAATCTGATGATAAATTTCGTAAATATGCACGCAGTTTGCGCGCACCAGCCGATGTTATCGTTTCGTCTAAAACATCAATCAGACACGCGCCACCATCATTGATAGGTGCGTCTATTTCTAAACTTTTCCAAGTTGCAGAATCTATTAACAACTGACGACCAGACTTAAATGTGTATGGCGCACGAAATGTTATCGAACTGCCACGCTGTGTATTAAACAAATACCCCGCCAATAAACATATCGCACTGTCCAAATTTTTTGCCACAGTATTTCCGTCAACCGCACCACCAAAAACGCGCGACACAACCATATCAATATCTGCGCGATGATACAATTTTTCGTAAACAGGTGTCGTCTTGAACTGTTCGCGCAGTTTCATAATCGTTTTTTCTTCGGCGCTGCCAAACGGGAATATAATTTCTGCGGGATTTAGGCGTGTCATATCGTCAATCGCATCCGCAGTTTGTCCGACAAAAAATTCACCAGTCGATATATCGCAACCTGCAACATCAAAACGACCACCACCCATCGGTGTTATCGCAACCAAAAAATTTGAATTCTTTGGTGTCAACAAATTATCATCCGTTAATGTCCCAGGTGTCAAAACACGCACAACCTGACGGTCAATATATTTATGTCCACGTTCCTTGGCCTGGGCGGGGGTTTCCATCTGTTCAACCAACGCGACCTTGTATCCAGCACGAACAAGACGACCAAAATAATTATCAGATGCATGCCATGGTATTCCGCACATCGGTATGCTGACCCCATCGCCATCTGTACCACGCGCAGTTAAAACCAACCCAAGTGCAGAACTGATTGTTTTTGCGTCATCAAAAAACGATTCATAAAAATCACCCAGACGAAACATTAGCAATGCATCTGGATTTTCTGATTTCATATCGACATACTGTTGCATAACAGGTGTCAGCTTACTTTTTTCTGCCACGATAATATCCCAATGGTTAAAACTAATACAATTAAGCGTTAATTTTTAATGTTTCTATTTTTAATTCTGCTTCTTTTAGCAACTGTTCGCAGTATGCCTTTAGTTTAATTCCCTGTTCGTAGGCAGCAACAGAATCAGCCAATGGTAATTCACCAGATTCCATCTTTTTCACCAGTTCCATTAACTGTTTGTAAGCCTCTTCGAATGTTAGTTTGTTTTCTTCCATTTTTATTCCTTTTGTGCACCTGTTGAAGATACAAAAAGAATAATAAACTTGCAATAAAAAATCGCCCGAATGGGCGACTTTTATTATTTGTTTGGGATAATCTTGATTTCCACACGACGATTTTGTTCACGTCCAGATGCGGTTTCATTTGATGCAATTGGATTCGATGAACCTAATCCCATTACTTCAAATCGCGATGCCTTAATCCCTTGCCCTTGTAAATATGCCGCGACAGATTGTGCACGATTGCGCGACAGATTTAGATTATAATCCGCAGAACCGGTGCTGTCTGTATGTCCAGAAACCAATACTGTTGAATTATCATATTTCTTTAATACGCGCGCCACAGAATTTAACACTGGATAAAATGATGAATTTATATCCGCAGAATCCGTCTTGAACGTGATGTTGCCAGGCATAACCAAACGAATACTGTCATCAGATTCAATAACCTGAACACCTGTTGACACCAATTCAGAACGCAATTCAGCCGCCTGAACATCCAGATAATAGCCAACACCACCACCAACGGCTGCGCCTGCCAAACCACCCAACAATGCGGCTTCGCTGCTTTTCGTGCTGCCCAATAATGCGCCTGCAGTTGCGCCAATCGCAGTTCCCCAAGTAGATTTTGCTGTTTGTGTTTGACCCGTATATGGATTTACAGTTGTACAACCCGATACCAATGCAGTTAAAACAAGTACAGATACGATTTTTTTCATATATTTTCTCCTTTGTACGTTATTGCAAAAAGTATTCTAAACTAAAAAAACACAAAACGCAAAAAAAATACTAGACAAGTAAAAAAATATATTATATTATCTTGCTTGCTTTGTCGGGTGTTTAGCTCAGTTGATTAGAGCATCTCGTTTACACCGAGAGGGTCGGGGGTTTGAGTCCCTCAACACCCACCAGAATTAAAAAAAGTGCCATTCGGCACTTTTTTATTTTATTTTTTTACCATCCGCAACATTTATGCGTTCTTTGCCAACCGTTATTACACCGTCCGAATAAATCGGCGCAGATTGTGCAGTCACCGGTGTGCGCCAGAAAACATCGCCTTTTTTCAATGACACTGCATTCAGATTACCATCTGATGATACAACAAAGGCATAATTGCCCGCCAAAATAAAAGGAATACCAACAGACAAATCAACACACCAATGCTTTGCGCCACTGATTGCGTTTATACGACAAAACGCATCCCCCAGACCACCTGCATAAATCGAATCGCCATACGGTACAATCGGCGCAACAATATCAACCATTGACGCGCCACCTGTTAGATTACTGGTACGATATACGTCCGCAATCCACAAGACAGAACGACTTTTTGGATTTAGTTTTACAACTTCGCCTGTTGACAGACCTGCGTATAAATATTTGCCACTGCATATTGGGGTGCGCGTGCCAGACACTGTATTATTTGTTGCAAAGCCGGAAAAAACCCTGCGCGCGCCATCCCAAACAATGTTTTTTGAATCCTGGGTATATTTACATGCAGAATTATCATACGTATGCACGTCTGGTGGCACGTCTGTTATCGTCTGATTTAAAACACGTATCTGACCACCGTCAAATATCGGGGTTCGAATGCCAGTCAAAATCGGGTCGTGCTTGTCACACGCAGATAATAAAGTTATACAACATACTATAAAGTAAATCTTGCGCATTTTGCCCCCAGGAAATATTAACGTAATGTTTGTGCGACACCAGTGATAGATGCAGGTGCAGATTCATCATTGATAATACGGTCCAGCCATTTGTTTGCGACGTCCTGTTCGCCAACTGACAAATACTTTTGCGCAATCAACAACATCGCATTGTAATAATATGGCGAATCTTTGGTTGTTAATTCAGACAAATATTCTTCGACCTGGGGGGCAGACATCGCATTACCACGTACCGCAACAAGGTGAATGCGTGCCAAATCACGAAAATCACGACTGTGTCCATTTTCAGCCAGTTTTTCTAGTTTCTTTTCATCCTTGTCCAGCAAATAAGATTGAAACAATGCCAAATCTGCAGTTGCGCCAGACGAATTATCAGACAACGACGCCAATGCATTTGAATCAAGATTTGACAATGCTGTTTCGTACGCAATCGCAGTCGCAACCTTTTTCGATTGGTGCGCACGCATACCAATCTGAATACCAGATGCAACCAACAGAATAAATATCACAGCATAAATGATATGGCGTGAATATTTCTTGATAAAGCGCATTGTTTTTTCATTATTAACATCTTCCCATACCTCGCGATAAAGGGCGTCTTCCATATGTTCTGCATACGTTTTCTTGGGTGTTTTGATGTTTTTATTTCTTTCTAAGATTGTTGCCATAATAAATTCTCCTGTGGCTTGATAATTACTAAATTATGTTATACTATAAAAGTTATGAAAAAGGAAATCAAGAACACAATACCAGTATTAAAAAACACTTCTATTGTTGCTGCACGCGGGGTCAGTGACGAAAGTGGACTGGCGCAATATATACAATCTGTGCAACGAATACCTGTGCTGACAGCAGAACAGGAATACGAATACGCAACGCAATGGGTGAAAAATCAAGACGCGTTTGCCGCAGAAAAATTGGTGGTCAGCCATCTGCGACTGGTTGTGTCGGTTGCATACGATTATAAAAACTATGGCATACCAATCGCTGATTTAATTGCCAGTGGTAATATGGGACTGATGCAGGCGGTGCAAAAATTTGACCCAGAAAAGGGTTTCAGATTTTCAACATACGCAATGTTCTGGATTAAGGCAGAAATATACGAAACAATCCTGAGCAATTGGTCAATCGTACGAATCGGAACGTCCGCAAATCAAAAAAAAGTTTTCTTTAATCTGGCACGCGCAAAACGCGCACTGGGGATTATGGATAATAATCTTAGCGATGAACAAACAAAACAAATCGCAAATTATCTGGAAGTGCCAGAAAAAGATGTCGCACGTATGGCAACACGTATTGGCGCGCGTGATTTGTCGTTGAATGCACCAATGAATACAGATGACGGGGCATCTGATATTCTGTCTAATATGACAGATGGTTGCGACACAATCGAAGAAACACTGGAACAGGTGGAATTTAGAAGACGTGGATACGAATTGTTGAAAAAAAATCTGGCAAAAATGTCCGAACGGGATAGAGAAATCTTGGTCGCGCGCAGACTGAAACAGCCCGTCGCAACATTGGAATCATTGTCGCAAAAATATGGAATTTCACGCGAACGTGTCAGACAAATCGAAGAACGCGCATACAAAAAATTGCGTGACGCAATTCTTAGCGATGCAGATGGAAACAAATAAAATGAATACAGCAAAAAAAACACTTTTATATGCATTATTTTTTATAGCCCTGCCACAATTCGCAAATGCACTGCAATTCGATTATGACAGGGTTTCTGTTAAATTGACAGGATATGGAACGGTGGGAATGATTGAACCAGATTTTAAATCACCACTGTTCATTGGCGATTGGCGCGCGCGGGGACAAATAACATATACCGCAAGTCAGGAATATAAATTTGGTCTGGTGTATGCAATGGATCAGGCGGCACTGGACAAAGGAAACTTTTCACGCGAAACATTTGCATTTGTCGAATCAAAATCTTTGGGCCGGATTGAGGTGGGATTTACCGATTCAATCGCACGTAAACTGGGGCTGGGGTTGCCGGATGTTGGCGGATTACGTATTAATGACAGACCACTGTTCAATGAAAAGATTATCCCAGACGGTCCAGTTATTGCAGACACAACACTTACATCTGGGCGCAGTAATTCTTTGCGGCTGAATATCGCGTCTGCACCAGCCACCGGTGTACAATACGGAATATCTGTTGCAGGAATAACAGATAACTATGACTGGGCAATTGATGGCGGAATCAAAATAAAAAATTCCAGTGGTAAAGTAAAAACAGCATATTCTGTTGGCGCGTCTTTTATGAAAAATCCCGACGATTTTGATAACGAAGTTTATACCCCAGGGGTGACAGCCGATTGGCGCGCACAGGTATCGCTGGGGATGAATATGCAATATAACAGCTGGATTTGGGGTACAACAGCACGCGTGATTTATGATAAAAATCCAATTGGGCCGGTATCTGATGGATTTGTTGTTGGTACAGGGATTAGCTATGATTTACTGAAATACAGTATATCGTTGACATATATGTTTTCAGATACTGGTGTTTGGCAAAAAAATGTTGATGACTTTGCTGATAATATGGCAATCGCTTCGTTCAGATATAAATACAGCGAATTTGTTGATGGATGGATTTCAGGGGGAATCACATCAAAGGCACCGTTTATATCAGCGGGTATGCGTTTGATATTTTAATCAAAAATTCTTGGCACAATTATTTCATGACTTTATTTTGCATTGTTCAGGCGCAGCTGACCACAGGCAGAACCAATGTCTGTACCACGTTCACGACGAATTCGGGTATGAATGCCGTTCTGTATCAAGATATCTTGAAATCTGTGAACGGCATTGCCCGATAATGATGCAAAATCGCGTTCATCAACAGCATTCCATGGAATCAAATTGACCATACAATTTTTTCCCGCTAATAATTTAGATAACTTTTCTGCATACTCTGGGGTGGCATTATACAAGTATGTTTCACCGTTTTCGTCTTTGCGCCCCAGTAAAATATACTCTATCATCAATTGACGATTGTGCAGGTCCGTAAAACGCCACGCGGCAGATAATACATCTGACAGGCGATAACGATTGTTTATTGGCATTATCTGGGAACGTAATTCATCAGTTGGTGCATGCAAGGTTATCGCAAGATTTATCGGGCGACCCCATTCAATCAAACGGTCTATGCCATCAACAATCCCACATGTGGACAATGTTATACGTCGCCACGATATGCCCAGGGTGGAATTTGCACGCTCTATAAAATCAATTACGTTTTCGGTGTTTTGTAAGGGTTCGCCCGTTCCCATTATAACAATATGCGATACGTCACCATTGTTTGCGTCGCCATTTGGGCGGATGTTGCTTTCAGAATTTCTGGCGCTGCGCAATTCCCACTGGGCGGTTAAAACCTGGGACAAGATTTCGTTCGATGATAAATTGCGCTTTAGCCCAAGTAATGTACTGGCACAAAATTTACACCCCATTGCACAACCGGCCTGGGAACTGACACAAACACTGTTGCCGTATGTCGTGCGCATCAATACAGATTCAATCTGTTCGCCATCAGATAATTCCAATAAAAACTTGGTCGTTTCGCCATCAGATGATTCAAGTTTTTTTACAATCTTGGTTGGCAAAGTCTGGGCAATCGCATCTAAATCATTGCGCAGAGTTTCTGGGATGTTCTTCATAACAGAAAAATTAGGCGCACCACGCATTAACCATTCGCGCAACTGACGCGCACGAAACTTTGGCTGTCCCATTTTGGTAATAAAATCTTCTAGTTCTGAATCTGTGAAGTTAAATAATATCGGTTTCATAATTTATACCTGTCGTCATTTATTACGATTACAGCCTTGCGCCTTAGTTGTTTTAGCTGTTGATTCGCCAACATCATCGCATGTTTGTACGTCGCGTTTTGGCGAATAATATCGTCAAGGTTTTTGTATTCGCTTGTTTTCCGGGTACTGCATACTAATAATACAGAATCATCCATATGTGATGACCAGCGCATCAGGGGCAGTGTCGCAACACGTTCGCGGATTTCAGGCGATAATTCATATTGAACAGCGGTGAATTTTTGCGGCACACCACCAAGCGCACGCGCCATTTCCAGCGCATCATCACACGATTTTGGCGCAGTTAATTTTGACGCTATGTCCGATGGAATATCTGTTAGACGTATCAAGGTCATCTCTATCGGCAGTCCATGTTCCCGCGCAAGACCGGCACGTTCGGCCGCGATATCTTCGGCAGAAATGCTGACCGTTGGTAAAACTGTACGACCAACAATGATTTGCCATGCAATCTCGGACCGCAATGCATTACGCGCCATTTCACGTTCTGAGACCGTCATATCAGACAAATTTAACTTCTTTAATTCGGCATCAATCGTTTTGTCGTCAGGTATCGCATTAAAATTCTTGGCGTATTCTATTTTGATATTATCATCGATGATATTTTGTAATGCAACACGACGATTGTCTGTTGATGTTTGCCCTTGGCGCGCCATCAATTTCGTGCGTGCAGTTATATCTGTATCTGTTATCGGTGTGCCATTTATACTGGCAACAATCGTTGCGCCTTGCGCGGGCAACGCAAATATAAACGAAAGTAAAACTATGCTGTAATTTATTATTCTCATCTTTCTTTCCTTGGGTAATCAATATTGTTGACCGTTTATGGCCATACCAAACTTGAATTGAAACGTTGTGTTTCCGATATAATCATCCTTTATCGTGTTATCGTGACGATATTCAATAGATAAATAATAACAAGGATGACTATAGAACAGACCACCACCATGACGCATAAACTGGTCATATGCCATACTATATACCGCATTCCAACGCATCGACCAGCGGTCAGTTAATTGAATACCAGCACCAACAATCGCTTCGTTAACATCTATTACATCAACTAATTCTGTATTCAGGTTCTGTGACCAGATGTGTCCTATGTTAAGAAAGTTTTTGCCCTTGCCCAGTCTGGCACTGGTTTCCATGTGATTCAATGACAAGTCATCTTGGCTTAAACGAAAACGTGTCGCAAGGTTTATTCCACGCATATTGTTATAACTGATACGACCGACATAATCTGATAAGCCATTGTGAAAACCACTGTTCATATCAATCGATGGACGGTCTGTGAAATCGTATGATTGACCCAGAAAAACTTCGATATTATCACCCTTGGGACTGAATGCCGCCCAGCGCATACCATAATCAGCATACGTTCCGTTTTCCCATAAATCCAGTCCTGACAGGCGATTGGTTGAAAATAGAGTGCTGTCTGTTAATATCGTTCCAGCAGAATCATTATTTAATGCCAGTTCTTCTTCGTCCATATGGCGCATCATTGTTATTCGCGCGCGTGGTTCCAATATCTGTGTCCATTTGCTGGCCGCGCGATACATTGGCAATCCCCATTCTAAATAACCACTGGGCAAGAAACGATTCTTGAAGCCAGAAAATAAATCGCCATTAACCATTTGTGTATTGTTAAAGTGATACAAATCATAGCGCGCAGATAAACTGGCCGTTAAACGATTCCCACCCCATAACGTCCATGGCGTTGTCAGCCGAACATCACCGATTACACGTTGTGTCGATGTCCCATCACCAGATATACCCAATATATCTGTCGCAAATGTCGCATATGTTTCTTGAAATATTGGCGCAGTCTGATAAACAGCACGTATATTAGGCAATATATTACCATCAGGCGCCGCCCAGGTGCCACTGCTGTTACGCAATTCTTGGAATATATGCGCGTCCGCAACAACATAACTGCTTTGCCCAAACAATTCTAATTTTGCCCCAGAATCTAAATACGGCTGGTCCGAGTAAAAACCATATTTCTGTAAATACGTTTTGTCAGATGTGCGTTCCAAAAATATCGTTGCGCGCGCATTTTCACCAAGTTCGATTATATCGTCATTGAATATATGCCAACGATTTTCGCCCGCTTGGTTGTGCGTAAACGAACCTTGGGTTCTGTATTCTGAATGTGGCGCGTTCAAGCGATGTTGCAATTGAAATAATGGATTTTCTTGGGTCAAATACGATAACGTAAATGTCATATCATGTGTGTCAGATAATGATATGTAAAACGGAATATTTACCTGAGTACCCATTTTATTGGTTGATTCTAAATCAGGCATTAAAAAACCTGTCTTGTATTTTACACTCGGGTCGGGCATCTCGAAATAAGGCCACCATAACGCAGGTACATCATATACACGTAAAACAGGACTGAAAAATTTTAACATTCGTGTGTCGTCATTGTGTATAATCTTGTACGTAGATATCTGCCAGGCATTGCCAAATGAATCACAATCATCACACGCAGTAAATGTCGCGTGACGCGCAATGGTTATATCGCCTTCGCGGACAATATTATCAGATTCAATATAAACATGGTCGCCCAGCCATAATTTTACATCAGCGCCGGCAATTTCTTCCCCACGTTCTGAAATATACGAATCAATCAGTGTTAAACGTTGGCCAGATGTATTAGTTATCTCGGTCGCACCAACGGTTTTTATCGTGTCTTGTTTAACGTCGTATTCAATGCGTGGCGCAACAATAGTGCGCGCTTCGTTCAGGTCAACTGATAGCGAATGCGCATTTGTACAATAAAATAATACAAACAAACCTAATACTTTTTTCATTTCTTTGCCAATACCATCAATATTATAACCAACAAAGCAACAACAGCAAATGCCAACAATGCCAATTGCGTTAGTGTGTCAACCATATTCGTCGCAGACATATATAATGCCATTACCCCAGCCATAGACGCAACCGCGACCATTGGCGCATAACTGGTACGACGACGTAATAACGATGAACGTAATAATATCGTCGCACATAATGCAGCCAACAATATGTTCATAACAGGACTGATAAAACGATTGGACAATTCCGTCAAAACCATTTTATGCTGACGCTGGGTCGCCGCATCAAATGCAATACGCATCAAATACAATGTCGGCAACCGACGAACACGAAACGAATTGTTGCCCCCCCTGTCCACAACATTCAAATCCATATCAAATGTATCAAATGTTCCAGATGCCATCGCAGAACCCGATGACTGTAGCGCACCATTCGACATCGCCAAAGACAAGCCACGAACCGTAGAAATCAATTTGCCCTTTTCTGCAAATATCATACTGGTATTGTCCGCATCACGCATATCAGATAACATAACCTGCCCCAAATCATGTCCGGAAACACTTTCAACATAAACAACCAGACCATTCGATATTTCAGTAAATGCACCTTCTTGTAATTTCATGTGCGCCATACCATACTGCAAATTCCACTGCATATCATAAAATCTGGCCTGAGTATACGGAACAATCCATATATTAAGCAACAAATTAAAAAATGTTAGCAATACCCCCAGACGTAATGCAGGACGCGCAATCTGCCATGGCGACAGGCCAGATGCAGCCATAACAGTGATTTCATTGTCTGAAATCATCTTGTTATATACGAATATAATCGAAATAAAGCACACAAACGGCACAATTATCGATGCAATGAACGGTATCATCAATGATGTTAAGCCAATAAAATCACCAACGTCTATGCCATATTTTAGCAAAAATTTCATCATTGACATAATTTGCATCATCCATGCCAATCCCGTTAATATCAGGAATAACATTATGAATATAGCAATTAATTGCCTTGAAAAATATTTTTTCAGAATCTTCATATTACGCAGTATAAAATATTAGTTTGCAGTTTTCAAGGCATAGATATAAATGCAAAAAAGTGTTTTCTAAAAAAAAATCCCCAAACGGGGATTTTTTTTAGAAACCTTTTGGTTTTTCCATTTTCATTTTTGATATTTTTTTATCAAAAGCCTTGATAACTTCATCTGTTATATCCAAACCTTCGACACCTGTACCGATGCGCGCCATACGTCCGTCAATCACCAAAGACAGGTTCTTTTTGTTTATAACCCCTTCTATAATCGGGTCCAGATGTTTGGCCTGTAATTCAGCCAATGCTTTCTGATAAGACTGTTCAACCGATTGTGCACGTTCCGTCAATTCACGTTGTAATTTTGTGACTTTTTCTTGGTATTCTACAACACGACGTTGTAATGCCTCACGCGAAAGAATGTCTTGCGATTCTTCGATTTCTTTCTTTTCTTTTTCAAGTTCTTTTTGGTCCTTGGTTAATTCGTCACGCAATTCGTTTTCATATTTTTCTTTCTGTGCGCGCAAATCTTTTAACGCAGACGCATCCGCCAAAATTGCGTCCATACGAATCACCGCCAAACGCAAATCACTGGCATTTGCTGCCTGACCACTGACCCCCGCAATTGCATCCGCCACAGGCGCACCACTGTTTTGACGAAGGGCCGATACGCCCCAAACACCAAGCGCCGCAACAGCAATAACAACCGCCGCAACTATGCCAGATTTAACATAAGATTTTACATTTGTATTTTTTGCCATTTTCCATCCTTTTTATTTTTGTCGTACAATCACTATAACAATATTTTTTTTATTTTCAACGCAAAACTTTTATCACAAAAGCAAAGAAAAAATCCGCATTTGCGGATTTTTTTCTTTGTCATTCAGACTATTGTTCAACGGTTTCGTTGATACCATTAATTAATTCCTGCAATCTGGCAGTTGTTTCCGCATCGTTTAGCGCAACCGCAATTGTATATGCAGATTCTAAATCGACACGTGCCATCTCGGTATTTCCGAGTTTCAAATTCAAAGCAGCCGATTTTTCAAAGTAACCCATAGCCCTGTTTGACAAGGATTCGCGTTCCTCGACCGATGGGGCGCCTTGTATTTGTTCTGAAATAACACGAACAGCTGAACCATAATCGTTTACAGCCGCAGACAAATCACCAATTGCCGTATAAGCCTCGGCACGTTCGGCATAAACGGATGGATTAACAGAACCTTCTGGGCGCGCCAATGAATTTGTATAATCAGCAATTGCACCTTCCCAATTCTTCATCCACAAATTCAACTGACCGCGTTTCGCATATAAATCGCGCATCTGCAAGAACTGACTGGGGTGTGTGACATTTGCAGCCATTGCATTATTGATGTCATTCATCGCCGCAGCATAATCTTCCAGACGTGTATTCAACAATGAACGATCATAATATGCAACTGCGTTTGCAGGGTCTTTGCTTAATGCCGTATTAAAATCTTCCATTGCATTGCGGTAATCACCAGATTGCAAATATGCTTCGCCACGCAAGATATATGATTCAACACTTGCGACACCCGCATCAATAGATGCAGTCAAATCTGTAATAGCTTCTTCTATATTACCAGCTAATAATTTTGTTTTTCCACTTTCGTAATAATCATTTGCCTGTAATAATATCTCTTCTGTAATGCGGACATTGTTCATATTTGCGCTGTTATGGCTGCGGCCCAGAATATAAAACGTCGCAGCGATAAAGAACAAAATTATAAACCAATATACATAGATAGACAATGACCATGGATTAAAACATGGTTTTGCCTGTCTTTTGTTTGTATCCTTGATTGTTGCCTTGGATACAACAGGACGAACATTGGCTTGTTGTTTAGTTTTTTTTGCAGGTGTTTTTTTCATTATTATACTCCCTTCCTTTTGTCAATTAGAATGATAATTGGTTTTTATCATTTCGTCAATTGTTTTCTGCATAATTTTTTCAATTTTTCCAACGGGCAATTTTCCCATCTGAATATTACCATAAGAAATCCTGTGCAGACGACGTACCGGACAACCACAGGCACGCAATACGATACGGATTTCATTTTTTTTGCCCTCGCTTATTGTTATACGCAATTTAGTATCAGACAATTCTTCTATCTGCATTGGTTGATATTTTATGCCGTCAACCGTTATTCCACGTCGCGCACGTTCCAAACCAGAATGCGAATCTTTGCCCGATATTGTCGCAATATATGTACGTGGAATCCCCGATGATGGCAACGTTAATTTTCGCGCCAATTCACCATCATTTGTTAATAACAACAGACCTGTTGTCTTGTAATCAAGACGACCAATATATTTTAGATTCCTGTATTCTGGTGGCAAAAAATCATATATCGTTTTTCGACCGCTGTCATCACGTTGCGTCGTCAGACAATTTATTGGTTTATGAAACATATACACAACAGTCTGTTCACGCGCATGAACAACATTACCGTCAACACAAACCCTGTCGCCTTGGGCGACAAAATAAACAGGTGTATCAATAACAACACCATTAACACTTACACGTCCGTCCGCAATCATTTTTTCTGCATCACGACGGGACGCAATACCACACTCTGAAAGATATTTTGCAATTCTTGTTGTCATTTTATTCTAGCACCTTGGACACAGCGACAACGGCGGCAACTTCGGCACGCAAAATTGTTTTCCCCAACGACAAACTGTGCGCGCCAGCCGCATCAAGCGCAGAAAATTCAGATTCTGAAAAACCACCTTCGGGCCCAATCATAACCAACTTGGACTTAAAGTTTTTTTCCGACGACTGCTGAGAGTAAGCATACCGTTCGTCCGCAAAAACAATACCGGACAAATCAAGTTCTTGAAATTTTTTTACCGGCAATATATTTGGCACACTGTTGCGATTTGATTGTTCGGCCGCTTCGATAACTATCCTGCGCATACGTTGCCAATTTATATGATGCGCAACTGTCCGCGACATAATAACAGGCTGAAACGCAGCAACACCCATTTGCGTCGCCATATTCAGTAAATCATCTATTCGCTTAATCGGGGAAAAAAATAATATCAAATCATTTGATGGGTCGGTATGTGCAGTCTGTTCCGACACAAACAGACACGCATTATCTGATGATAATTCAGCCACGTATTCATTACCATCACCAAATATCAGACACTGTTTAGTTCGCATTACACGCGTCAAGTAATGCAAAACATCACGTTCAACCGGAATATATGTTCCGACCTTGATTGGCAAGTCTATATAAATTCGCGGAATATTTTTCATTTTTTATATTTCCTGTTTTCTTATTAATTATTTTTCTGTTATAATATTAAACATTATGGCAGTAAAATTCAACTTTTTATCAGCATCGGGCAAGGGAAAAGGACTGGGGATTTTTAGTTCTAAGAAATATAAAGAACACGAACAAACCCCACAGGCACGTGAATTCTGGAACATCAGATGGGCCTTGTTAATATGGATTATCGCGGCATTTATGTTTGCGTGCGCGTTCCCAATAGAACACTTGTGGCGGTACGGTTGGGGTCCCGCAACAAACAAGTGGTTCTTGTTATATTTTGAAAATGTGTTGTCCAGTGGCGGATTGTCTGTGTTGGCAGAAATCCCGTCTTGGCTGATACGTTGTCTGATGCGCCCTGATATCGCGTGCATAACACCGCTGTTGCCGATTATTGGGTATTTCTTTTTATCTGATGCGACAATGACAGATGAATTTAACCCACACAGCAAGGACAAGTTTGATGAAAAAACATCACGCAAGGCAAATGAAAAAGATATTATGAAAATGGCACAAGACCACAAGAATAAATTGGGACTGTTCAGTGGTTTTATGATGGTGCTGGGGTATTTCAAATACAAAGGCAAGCAAACACCACTTAAAATGGACGAATGTATGTCTGCATTGCTGTTGGCGCCCGCAGGTACTGGTAAAACACAAGGGGTCGTTATCCCAACAATCTTGGAATGCGATACGGTGTCAATGATTGTAAACGACCCAAAACCAGAATTGATTTACCAAACATCTGGTTATCGTTCAACAGTTGGACCGGTGTTTATTATGAACTGGGCCGCACCGGACGAACCAGAAAAAGGAATCTATTATCCTGCGTGGAATCCGTTGTCACCTGAAAATCTGCCACCGAATCCAGAGGGGCGCAGTACATATATTCAGGTCGTTGTTAATTCTATTGTTGAAGAAAACGCCAAAGACCCACACTGGTCAAATACCGCACGTGCCGCATTGACAGGATTTATTAACTTTATTATTTCCAAGGTAGAACGCGCCAAGGCGAATGATTATTTCTATAACAGGCTGGCAACCGGAACATTTGATGAACAAGATGCAGCTGTCCTGATGGACTATTATATGACAATGAACACTGATCCAAATGCATATGCGGCAATGGCACTGTTGCAAAATAAACAGCTGAATATAAATAACTATGTCCACGTTGGTACATGGGGTGGATTGCCCAAGGAATGGCATGGGGCCGAAGCATCAATACCAATGTTCTTGGCATGGTATGTCGAAGGACAAATCAAGGTCGCACAAGATTTAGAGGAACGCAAAAACCAAGGCGACCAGATGGTTATGATGGCAGACCCAATGAAGGACTTTTTAAACGAGGCAATCAAAGAAGCACAATTGTATGCATACGATAGTGATTCTGTATCCGCGCTGATTAACCTTGCGAATACACCAGATAAAGAACGTGGGTCCGTTATGTCAACAATGAATGCAGGATTGAATATTTTTAGACATCCGGCTGTTAATAAACACACCAGACATTCTGATTTACACTTTGGTGATATGCGCGGTATGGTTGACCCAACAGATGGCAAAATGAAGCCGATTACAATATATCTGGCAATGAATGTAGCAGACGCACCTGCATTTGCAGCGATAACCAGTATGTTTATTGAACTGCTGTCTAATTACCTGATTGCAAATAAGCCAGAGGCAATTAATAACGGACAAAAATTAGGACCATACCCTGCCCTGTTCGTATTGGACGAAATGCCAACAATGAATAAGCTGGAAGCAATCATTCGTGGGCCAGCTGTTGGTCGTGGACAAAAAGTGTCTTATCTGATTGTAGGTCAGGACATCAGTCAGATTCAAGAAAAATATGGCGACAAGGCCGCAGATACAATCATCGCAAATACAGCCGCCAAGGTTATATTGCGTGTGAATGACCCAGCAACCGCAGAAAGATTTACACGTATGATTGGTAAAAAGAAGGTTAAAAAGAAAGAAAAAGGTCCGGACGGCAAGGATGTCGAAGTTGAAAAAGAAGAAGACTTGTTCAGTCCAATGGATTTGATGACGTTGAAAAAAGCAAAACAGCTGGTGTTGTTCCAAGGATTTTATAACCTGCCGATTGAAGCGGATGGTGAATGGTACTTCTATCGCGAAACAGCGGTGCAAAAGGCACTGGCCGCAAAGGTTGATATGGGTGCAGCATCACCAATTCCAGAATATATGATTCCAAAACATCATTATGCATTGCGATATGCTGGGAAACCAAAGGTATATGATGCAAAAACAAAAACTGTAAAGGAATTGGTTATCAAATAGATAAACAACCGTACACAATTGAGACAGATAAAAAACACCCCAAGAAATTTCCTTGGGGTGATTTGTTATTCATATTTATTATTCATATCGCAGACTGTCAATCGGATTTAGTTTTGCCGCCTTCATCGCAGGCATCACACCAGATGACAATCCAACAATTACCGCTACAGATACTGATAATACAACCGGCCACATACTGAATGGAACATTATACCCCAATACAAAACGACCGACACCCTGTGACAGCCCAACACCAATTACCAGACCAATCATAGAACCAATAAATGAAATTAATACAGATTCTGATAAGAATTGAATGATTATCATTTTTTCTTGCGCACCAATCGCCTTGCGTATGCCGATTTCACGCGTGCGTTCTGCCACAGATACCAGCATCATATTCATAATGCCAATCGCGCCAACCAACAGTGACACCGCAGCAATCGCAATCAACAACAATTTTAAGTACCCTGTCACAGTGGTCATCGTTTCCATAATTTGCTTCATATCCATAATCTGAAAATCATCGACCGCATCTTCTTTTAGTCTGTGACGCTGACGCAAAAGGGCCGTCATCTGTTCTATGGCCAGATTATTATCAGAATCAGGTAATAACTTTATCGCAATCATACCAACAGAATTTGGGAAACGTGAACCTTGTAAACGCTTTTTTAATGTTGTTATTGGAATAATTATCATATCATCTTGACTGCCCATTGCACTGTCGCCTTTGGCCTTGGTGATACCAACGATTACAAATGGTGTATTTTGTATCCTGATAACTTCACCAACAGGATTCTTTGGCAACCCCAGCTCTTCGGCTGTTTCTGGCCCAATTACCGCGTGCGTCGATGCATTACGAACTGCAGACATATCAAAAAATGTACCATGTTCTATTTCTATATTTTGAACAATGGAATAATCCGGATAAACACCAACCATTGCTGTACCCCAGTTCTTATTACCATAAATCGCCTGAGCAGCACCATTTTGAACAGGAGTGACCGCCATCACATCCGGCAATTTACCAATAAATTCTGCATCCTGTATGGTCAATGTATGACGATTGCCTGTTCTGACACCTGCCTGTTGCGCAGCGCCCGCACGTATCATTATAGTGTTGGTTCCCAATGATGAAAACTGGTCTGTAATCGACTTTTGCACAGTTTCGCCAACCGCAACCATTATAACAACCGCCATAACACCAATAATAATCCCCAGCACCGTTAAAAATGAACGGATTTTGTTGCCGCTTATCGATAACCAGGATTCTTTCAAAATATCATTAAACGTCATTTTTGTTCCTTTGTTATAAGTTGTTATCATTACGTGGCACAGGGCCATCATAGTTTATTCGACCGTCGCGAATGTGAATCAGTCTGTCTGCATACTTTGCAATATCAAATTCGTGCGTAATCATAACAATCGTTATACCCATATCCTTGTTTAATTGTTTAAAGAATTTTAAAATTTCATTCCCCATTTTACTGTCCAAGGCACCAGTCGGTTCGTCCGCCAATATCAACTTTGGATTACCCGCCAGCGCACGCGCAATCGCAACACGCTGTTTCATACCACCGGATAATTGTGTCGGCAAATACGATTCAAAATTTTCCAATCCAACGCGCCTTAGCATTTCGCGCGCACGTTGAACACGTTCATGCATGGGCAACCCACGATACATCAATGGCAACATTACATTGTCCAGAACACTGCGCTTTGGCAATAAATTAAACTGCTGAAAAACAAAGCCAATGTATTCATTTCTAAATATCGCAAGTTCATCCGTTGTCAGACCTGTGACATCACTATTATAAAGTTCGTACACACCAGAGGTCGGTGTATCCAACGCACCAATTATGTTCATACAAGTTGATTTACCAGAACCAGATGGCCCCATAATTGCAACAAATTCGCCCGATTTTATTGTAAAATTGATATCAAATAACACCTGTTGTTCACCGCCAAGTTCTAGCGGAAAACTCTTGTTTATATGCTTCATTGATATAATGTTTTCTTTCGTTTTTGGCATATACATTCTCTTGGTTAATAACGATGTTATTATATCATATATATATCGCGCGTAGCAACAAAAGTACAACAGAATGTTTTCAAAAAAAATCACCCCAGAACGGGGCGATATCCTTAGACCAAACACGCAAGTGTCGCGCCAGTATTCTTTAACATAAACCATCCGATACGATAATCTGTCGCATATACTGTAAACATAAATAATAACAACACAGATATTACTATTATCACGTTGCTTTTCTTGCCACGCATACAGTAAACCGCAATATTGTAAAACAAAAACAATACATACAAGTCGACCATTATGCTGATAACCCACATAGACGTGCAATTAAATGCCAATGCATTTAAAACTAAAATTAAGGGATAAATGAAAAATATCGATGCCAGACCCTTAATCGCAATTTCCCAGTCGCGTTCGCCACCTGTTATTTCAGATATAAGCATCATTAGACCACCAAAAACAAACAATAATGCAACCGCCAAGACAGGCACGACAACAATCGCAGTAAATATTGCCCCAACAGTAATCGTCGCGCCACCAATTAAACGAATAAGTAAAACCAAACATCCGCCAAGCAGACCATATAAAAATGCACGCAACATAGATTCTTCCATATTACCATCTGCAACAATTTTGGTAAAATAACGTTTTGGATTCGTTATTATGTTTTTCACACGCTTTAATGCACCTTTAATTTTTTTCTTCATAATCACATCCTCTGATTTGATTATTTATATTTTTGCTTTATAATTAGAAAAAATCAATGGAAAAATAACAATGAAAGTAGTAATAACAGGTCGCCCTAATACAGGCAAATCAACTTTATTTAATGCGCTGACTGGAACGCGTGATGCACTGGTTCATGACAGACCAGGGGTGACACGCGATACAATTTCTGGGAATTTTAAATTACGCCCGTACAGTCTGTATGATACAGCAGGACTGGAACGCGCAAATTCTGGAATCGCACAAGATTCAACAAATATGGCACTGGATGCCATAACAGATGCAAACGCAGTCCTGTTTGTTGTAGATGGGCGCGTTGGACTGACCGGTGAAGATATCGAATGGGCAAAACTGGTACGCAGAAAAACACGTGCGCCTGTATTGCTGCTGATTAACAAAAGCGAATCTGAAAAAAAACTGACTGATATACACGATTTCTATAAACTGGGGTTCGGGGCGCCAGTGATGATTTCTGCAGAACACAAATTAGGTTTTGATGAAATATTTGCGTTTCTTGACGATATCGCAACTAAAATTGGCACAAAGACACAAACAGCAGAACAACAGACTAATAATAGCATAAAAATCGCAATACTTGGTCAGCCAAATGTCGGGAAATCAACTTTTGTTAACAGGGTTTTGGGACAGACCAGACAAATTGTGATGGATGCCCCGGGGGTGACACGTGATACTGTAAAAATCCCAACAAATTTTTATGGTCGCGATATTGTATTGATGGATACAGCCGGTCTGCGTCGCAAGGCAGGTGTGACAGACGATGTTGAAACACTGTCCGCATTGAAGTCTTTGGACGCAATCGAAAAGTCTGATGTTGTTATCTTGATGGTTGATGCGACAAAAAATATTGAAAACCAAGCATTGTCAATCGCTGGACGTGTTTATAATGCTGGAAAAATCTTGTGCGTTGCACTGAACAAATGGGATTTGATTGAACCGCAATTACGTGATGAAAAATTACTGAAATTAAAACATCAATTCGCCAATTCATTTCATCAAATCGTAAAACCTTTGATATTGGCTGTGTCTGCAGAAACAGGTACGGGTGTGCAAAATATGTTTAAGCGCATATATCAACAGTATGACCTGTCGACAACACAGGCACCAACCAGCCTGATTAATCGCATAATTGAACGATTGGTCGCAGAACGCCAACCGCCTTTGTCACGTCTGAAACGGCCAATGAAAATAAAATTCGCACGACAAACAGGCCGTTTCCCAATGCGAATAACCATTAATGTTGGTGGCGCATCGGATATCCCAGAATCATATACACGATACTTGCGACGCGGTATCGCAACTGCACTGCAGTGGGAACACCTGCCCGTTGTAATCGAATATCAAAAATCAGAAAATCCATTTGATTAAAAAATATTAAATTTACGATTATAAATGTTTGCCTTGGTTTTAGTTTTTGTGTTATAATTACACAAAGATATCAAGAGAGAGAGTTTTTTGGCACGACAGGTAATAACTATTAATCGCAGAAAATACGCAGTTGGATTGATGTGGCAACCAATTGGCGCTGCTTTTAATGCGCGCAATTATGCGCATTCGTTGGCACGTGGAATTAATCGACATTTTAATTTGTTTGTTGAATACCGCGCGATGGTAGGTCTGGGGGCCAGCCGAACAGGAATGCGGGTCGGGATGAACAGCGCCGCAGCCGAGGTTATGGAGGCATTTTCAGAATACACATCATTTATTGCTGTTTTTAGAGTGCCTGCTGGATTTTATTTGGTTGCAGCGCGAAATGGCATTATCTTGCAAGATAAACTGTTTGATAAAGAGAATGAAGCACGCGAAGAATATGTAAAACTGACCGAAATTCCAGATTGGGGGGCATTCTTTGCGCCAGATTCTTGGGGGATGCCACGCGCCATTGAACGCGATTTGACCGCCTTATTAGGGGGACGTTCACGTATATTTTTGCGCCCCATTAGTCATTTTAGAGCGGGTTTGTTTTCATTGATTTTGCTGGGGGGCTTTGTCTTGTTGGCCACAGGAATTTTTCGTGATTCAATTGTACAAACGATGATGCCACGTCCACAGGTACACGAACTTAATCCAGAACTAGTTGCAGAATACAAACGACAAATCGAAGAAAAAAATAAAGAACTGGATAAACAATTTGAAATCGAAAAACAAACACCGCCACCACCACTGGTTATGCCGTTCGAAAATATACCTGCGCCAGATGAACGCGCTGAAATATGCTATCGTGCAATGGCTTTTTTGATGCAACCTGTTGTTGGATGGAATCAAGTTTACGTTTCTTGCGAAGAAGACAAGGCGGTTGTTGAATTTAGGCGTACTTTTGGAACATTGGTCGAATTTTATAACATCGCATCAGAATTAATGCCGGGCGGATTCGTAGAAGAAATCAACGAAGATACATTGCGCGTGTCCGCAAAATTGCCAACACTGAATGCGTATTCATCGCAAGATGAACGTGACCCAGATACAGTTGTACGCGATATAACCAGTCAATTTCAAGGAATTGATACAGATTTAAACACACAGATTGTTGTCGATACAATTACAAACGGGGTCGAAACAGCAACTGTGAATGTGGTAGAAGTTGGCGCAGAAACAAAATTAGTGCCAATGCAATTTATGAAGGCTTTTGAAAACTTTGGTGGTGTGTATTTAATGCGCGCTTCTTGGGACGCGGTGTCCCGTACTTGGAACTATGAGGTGATTATCTATGCAAAATAAAAAGATTGTGTCATTTGGTTTTTTACTGATTGTTCTGCTGGGGGGACTTCAACCAGCACTGGCAGATGATGTCTATGTTGAATCTGCTGATGTTTTCGTCGAAGATAGCGACGGTGATTTTGTCGAAGAAAATTTAATGGACGAAGTTGCAATGGACGCAATCGAAAACTATTCACCTGATGGTTCGTTGTTTCAACAAATCACAGATTTGGAACAAGAAAAAATCTTGATGCAATTGGAAAAAGAACGCGCACAGTTGGATTTGGAATTAGACAGACTTGCAGCAGAAAAAATAAAACTGCATATGGAAATTGACACACTGTCTGGACGCGCAGAACAACAACAACAAGAAATTGAAACACAAAAGGCAAAACTGGAAGCCGAGGCCGCACGTATCGAACGCGAAAAAGAATCTTGGCTGGCAGAGACAGAAAAAAATGCCACACGACCTGTGGCAGTTGTTGCCGACACAGAAACCCCAAGTGTAGACATCAGCCAGAAGTACAGATTGGTAAATGTTGTCGGCGCAGGGGGACAATTACAAGCCACTGTAGAAGACCTGACGTCAGGACAAACAAAACGCATCACCGTTGGAAAAGCGCTGGATGGTTTGACTGTAAAATCAATCTCTGTCTATGATGGGGTTGTCTTTAGCGATGATAACGGTACAACACAGACATTGAACGTCAGCAACGGGAACTAAGAGTATATTATGGTAAAAAAAACCAAAAATCTTGATATCATAGACGCAACAGAAAAACCTTCGATACCGTTGGGGTTGGAAAACGCAGAATCCAAAGACATTATTGATTATCTGTTTTCCAATGGAAATCGTTTGCTGACCGCAACAGGTGCCGCGTTTGAATTACCACACGATACGCAGGGACTGGTTGCGTACTTTACAGGTGGTGAAATTATCATATCGCGAACCCACCGTTATGATGGACGTGTTTTGTCTTTTTTGGACCTGTTAAAACGACGTGGGCGCGTTGTTAACACACCTTTTTATTCTGATTTAAGCCTGATTTCTAATATATACAAAACACAGGAAATGCGCATTGGCGGAACTGGGCGTTCACGTGTGGACTTTGATAATCAGATGCAAAAGGATTTTGTCGATATTATCGCCAAGGCTGCATCACAAAAGGTTTCTGACGTACATATCGAAGTCGCAGACCAGACAACAATCTATTTCCGCATAGACGGCAGTATGCAACCAGTAATGGAATACAATTCACAATGGGGTGAATCTTTTGTGCGTGCTGCATTCGCTTCGTCCGATATGTCAAATGCAAACTATGCACAAAACGAGTATCAATCTGCACAAAAAGACGGGCGAACACCATTGCGCGGAACAAAGGATTTGTATCTGCCGTCTGGGGTGCTGGGTGTGCGTATGCAATTTAACCCAATCGCTTTTGGCAGCCGATATGTCGTTATGCGACTGCTGTACGACAACCCATCACAGGGCATAAAGACAGAACAAGAATTTGGCCCATATGAACAAAGATTGTTGGCACGTATGCGCTCTTTCCCAACAGGATTGGTAATTGTTGCGGGACCAACCAGCTCTGGTAAATCAACAACACTTGTTCGCAATATGTCCTTGATGTTAAAAGAGAGAAATTACGAAATTAATTTGATTACCGTCGAAAATCCTGTTGAACAGAAAATTTTTGGCGCACGTCAGATGCCTGTGGTAAACACAACAAACGAAGAACAACGCGAAGAAAAATATGTCGAAGCATTGGCTGCTGCATTGCGAAGCGACCCAGATACACTGATGGTCGGGGAAATTCGCACCTTGGCCGCGGCACAACTGACCGTACGTGGCGCATTGTCTGGGCATAACGTTTGGACAACATTGCACGCAAATTCTGCAATGGCTGCGTTGACGCGTTTGTTAGACTTGGGAATAGAGCCATTTAAATTAAAAGAAGAAACTTTGATGCGCGGACTTGTTTCTATGCGACTGTTCAAAAAGGTTTGCCCGCATTGTCGCGAACCACTGGAAAACCATCCAGAACGCGGCGCATATAAACGAATAATGGAAATGTATGGTGAACTGGGGGTACGTCAGGCATATTTGCGTGGCGCAGGTTGCCCACACTGCAACGGGTCAGGCACACTGGGACGCGTTAAGGCAGGTGAAATTATCATTACAAATAGCGAATTCTTGGGACTGGCGCTGTCAGGCAAAACCGACGATGCATTTCGATATTGGTTGGAAAATATGAATGGACGAACATTAAAGGAAGCCGCATCAGCATTGATGTTGCAGGGAATTATTAGCATAGATGAACTGGAACGATGGGTCGGATATGTAAACGAACCTGGGGCATATTAATATGAATAAACTAGAATTACTGTATGCAAAATGGGTTTTTCGCACCAGTACGGAAAAACGTATGGCGCTGTGTCGCAAGTTGGCTTCGTTATTGCGAAATGATTTTACGTTGATTAATGCGCTTGAACGATTGGAAGCAATCGAATCAAAAAATGGCACAAAGCCACGCGAACCATTCGCAATTGTTATGCGACAGTGGCAATATGGTCTGGAGCGCGGTATGACTTTTTCAGAGGTCACACGTGGATGGGTGCCACCCGATGAAACACTGTTGGTTTCTTCTGGGAATTTATCTGACCTGGCAGTTGCACTAGAAAATGTTGGGCGCGTAGTAGAAGGAACAGGTCGGATTAGACGCGCAATGACCAGCGCAATCGCATACCCACTGTTTTTGTTGGCACTGACATTTGGTATCATTATTATGGTTGGAATTTATCTGGTGCCACCGTTGGCCGATGTTGCAGGCAACACCATTGTTTGGCGCGGCATGGCGCGTTCATTGGTTGTGCTGTCCGAAATATCAATTAATTATTGGTATGTGTTTTTTATTGTTTTTGCGCTTGTGATTTCCTTGGTTTGGTTAAGTCTGGCAAACTGGTCTGGCAAATTGCGTGTACTTTTTGATAAACTGCCACCTTGGAACGTTTATAAAATTCAGGTTTCTGTTAGTTGGCTGATGTCTTTGGCGGCAATTGTTAAGGCCGGCGGAACAATTCCAGATGCACTTAGACTGTTGGCAGATAATGCAAACAGATATCTGCGTAGCATTTTGGACAACACGCTTCATTATATCGCAAATGGTGATAACCTGGGGGTTGCGCTGACAAATACAGGGCGCAATTTCCCAGATGATGAAATTATTGGCGACTTGATTATTTATGCAGATATGAATGGGTTTGATGAAAATTTGAATAAAATTGCAAACGATTATCTGGAAGAATCCGTCAGAAAAATGGAGCGCGTTTCAAATATTCTAAACAGTATTGGCATATTAATAGTTTCAGCAATTATTGCATGGGTTGTTTTGGGAACTTTTCAAATGCAAGACCAAATAACTGCTGCCTTAGGTTAAACAAAAACCGCCAAATGGCGGTTTGTTTTATTTAGCGTGATAATGACTTTAGACGATTGGTATGATATGCGATACGAATTTCTTTCCAATTTTTTTTGAACCGTTCATATTTTGGAACCATTAACATAGAATCCGCAATCTTTTTATCTGCCTTTAATTTTTCTAATTCTGCCCTTGTCCTTAGCATTGCACGTTGTGCGTCTAGTGTTTCTTTGCTTTTTTCAATATAGCTATATCCATCTATGCTGTCATACTGTTCTGGCTGACGAAGATTAAGGTACAATAAATTTTCGTACAATGTACTGTCGCTTGCAAACTCTAACTCTTTTGCTTCAATTTCTTTATCAGATACCTTCGGAATATAGCGGTCCGCAACAATATGATAAAACATCGCGCCACCAGACACTAATATCGCAACAGAAAGCGCCTACAGGTTTAAATTTTCCTTAAAATTACTTTTTTTCTTTTTTTCCATGGTACTACACCTTTGTATAAAAGTTTTACTTTACACAAAACATAGTACAAAAATCAGAAAAGTCAATATGTTTGTAGAATATTTTTAAACTTGGCACTCCCAACGGGAATCGAACCCGTGTTACCAGAATGAGAATCTGGTGTCCTAACCGCTAGACGATGGGAGCAAGTTTTAGAACGCAACCATCATACACTTAAAATTTATGCATTTCAACACAAGTTTAATATAATTTTTGCTTTTTCGTGTTTTTTTATCTGTTCCGTATCTGACGACCGAACAATCATATTTAAACCTTTTATTTTTTTAACATCTTTCAAAAAATATCTATCCGCCACCTTGGGAAAAAAAAACAAGATTCACACTTGTTTCAAGTTGGTATTTATGATACAATTCTTGGCAAAGGAGAATACAGTGAAAATTTACAAGCACTTTGTTGTTATGGTTATGTTGTGCCCTGGTTTTGCCGATGCGGAACCTTTACCATTGGACGAAGCGCTGGGCGCTGTTTATAGGGAATGCAATGGAATAGAAGATAGTCTGGATGAATTAAAAAAAATGGCCGGAATAAACACCGCGATAACTGGTGTCGGAACGGGTTTAGGGGTCGGCGCAACAGTTGCCGGGATAAAAAAAGCAGGTATAGACAAAGCATTATCTGTACGACTGGAGAAAACCAGAGAAACACTTAAAGGTACACAAACAGCTGGTAAAGCAACAGAAAGTGCTTTGGATCAGCTTTCCAATGACGTAGAAAATCTTAACTTTGAAGATTTTGGTACCTCAGAAGAAAAGCAGGCTGAGGCAACAGACAATACGGATGAACTGCAGAAAAAATCAAAAAATCTGGGCAATTTAAGAACAGGATTGTTGGCAGGTACCACTGTGACAGGTGTTGCAGGGGCAATTATCGCAGACAAAAATAAAACAGACCAATCATTAAAAGACCAAGTTGAAAATTGCATCAACGCAATGTCTGATTTAAGATTATCATATAAGGCAGCACAAATCTCAGGCGAACCTACATTTGATGCCGCTGATGTAATCACAGCGTGTGAGGGTTATGACTATATAGACTTATCGAAAATCGATAAACGCGCAACAGGTGCAAAAATATCATCAATAGCAACCGCAACCACAGGTGGCGCAGGAACCATTGTCAGCGCACTTGCAAACAGCAAAAACATTCGAAATGATAGTACCACAGGCGCAGAACAAAAAGAAAAAAACTTAAATACCACCGCAAATGTTTTGGCTGCAGGCGCAACTGTTTCTAGCGCGGTTGCAACTGCATTTAACGCATCGCAAATCAGTGTAATTAAGAAATTAATCGAAGTTGCAGAAAATTGTTCTGATGCGTTGTAAAAAAAGCAGGAGTTTTTTTATGAGAAAGATATTTACAATACTCTTTATTCCAATGTCTGGATTGTTGATTCAAAATGCCTTGGCCTATCACAACGAAATCATAAACGAACTGGATTCACTTGGCGATTTGTCACTGACGCAAAACGTGCCACAGCCAGATAACAATATCGGTGTTAATAAAGATGGAGAAAACGCAATTTTATTCGACCCAAGCATCGCAGAAGTAGCGCTGGCACAACATTTCGAAGGACAGAATTTAAATAACGCCATTGCGCAGTATGAAGAATTAGCATCAAAAAACCAGGGATATTTGTCTGCGCGAAACCTGATGAAAATTTGTCTTGCAGGACATAGCTCGTTCACTACAAGCACCTTTTTATCGTGCAAAAATAATTTTATAAAAGATATGATTGAATACACCAGGGATGCACAACCTGCATACACTATTGGCTTGGCAGATTTTAACAGATTTAATCAGTCATGCACACCTGCAATTAAATATACCGATGGTCGTGTGGCAAATTTGTACTGTCCACCAAACAACAAATATCATAACGACCCCGCTTTCCAAAAGGCGTGGGCTACACAACTTAGAATCGAAGCACCTGTATGCTCTGATGTTGGTGATGGGGCGGGAATAACTTGTTTTGGTGTGACAGAAAGATACTTTGCAGACTCTGTAAACAATCCAGAATTTTCTATTCATGACGCACAAGATATTGCGTATGGTCACTTTTATAAAAACTATAAATTCAACCAACTGCCTGATGCACTACGTGGCGATTTCTTTTCAACTGCCTTTAATCAAGGCAACGGCACAGCCAAAGTTTTAGTAAAAACACTGCAATCAATTGTCGGAACAGACGCAGACGGCTATTTGGGTCCCAAAACATTTCAGGCAATCAAGGATTATAAGGGACCGGATTTACGTCAACAAATTACCGCAAAGCGTTGGGCCTTGCATAAAAGCGCCAAAGGGTTTGATAATTTTGGAAGAGGTTGGGCCGTTCAAGATATGACTGTTTTAGAGCACGGTTGCCAATATCAAAATCCCAAAAATCTGCCTATTCTGAATGCACCCAGTGTGACCGACCCTAAATGTAATCGTAAACGCAAAGATTTTAAGGTATAGGCTGAAGAAAAAGAAGGGACCGCCCTTCTTTTTTTCGTTTAATGTTCTGCATAGTCCGTAATATGTTGTCTTGATATTTTTATAATATAAGTTTCACTGTGTTTTTACTTGCGCGATAAGCACAGCCTTGTTTATAATGCCGACATACAGGGGGAACTGGCAGAGAATAAAGAAATAAGAGAAAAAAATGCTAACCGTTCCATTAAACGCGAATGTATTAGAAAAACATAAAAGTATGGCGCGTCCTGTGAATGTAGAATACAGGACACAATACGACCGCAACAGATACAGATGGGCAGAATGTGTTTTCCTGACACAATCTGGGGATAAATTAACATATACAACATGTACGCCACAATATGTAATTCAAAGTTATAACACTGTGGATTTTAACTTGCCGCACCCACTGACAATCAATCTGCAATCTGTGCCTTATAAATTAACTAATAAAGACACAATTCTGGAAGTGCCAGACTGTACACTGGAAACCTTAAAAATGTTTTATAATCCAAATCGTCCCACTTATATCAAGCCTGAGGATTTGCAAACCAAGGTCATATCTATTGATGGGAAACGTGCAAACTTGGAATATATCAATCCACAAAGATTCTTGGACCGATTGGACGATATAAGAATCAACTCTATCCCAGGTATTAACCACAAACATTACCAATGGTATAACCGTAACAGTGATGATGAAATTGATTTTACAGACATATCCAAGATATACAAAATCGTTACTGGCAGTCCCGTATTTGAATATGAATATTTACGATACCCAGAATACATAGGCGATACATATATCCTAAAGCGTATTGAAGAATTGCACAATGCGGCATCAAAGCACGTCGCACTAACCAAAGAACTTTATAACGGTGTTGAAAGCCACGTATATGAAATACCAATCGCAATTTTTGAAAACGAGAAACAGAAAGTTATGTGGCAAGGCATATCGCAAAAAGTAAAGTAAAAACCAGCCGTATGACTGGTTTTTTTTGGGTTGTGGCCAGTGGGCGGAGCGCGATTTGAAAACTTATGTTTTTTATGGTATATTATTACCGATAGAGAGGAATAATATGCAACTATCACAAGAACAAGCAGAAAAATTTTATGATATAGTTAAGAATCTATTAAGCGTACAACAAAAAGCAGAACAAATGATTGGGCATATGCAAAGATCGGGTCAACCATATGCTGCAACAGCATACGAGTTTATAGCAAATTCTTTTAACCCTTTGACAAAATTTATATATGAAGAATTAGACTTTAAACGCGGGGTTGATTATTCTCAATTAGAAAAATTTAATGAATTATATAACAATATGACTAATGATTTGTCTCACATAAAATCGTCGGCACTTGGCGAGTATGCGCACGATGAATATACGTGGGATCCGATGCGTAAATTAGATGTTGGTATAACTGATTTTTTGAAAGAAACACAAGAGCTGCATAAAAGTAAAACACAACATGTTCCAGAACAGCAGATGCCCATGTCTGATGTTGAAAAAAATATAATTAAAGAACACCAAGAAAATCAAAACAAACAACCGCCCTTATCTAATATCGAACAAACAGCAATCAAGGAACCTAAAAAAGAAGAGCAAAAACCGATAAATTCCTCTCAAATGAATCAAGATAAACAGATGGGGGCAGAAACGGTATTTGCATTGACGGATGTTTTAAAGAAAGGGAACGATTTTGATCCTAATTCTTTCGACAATATGTGGGCTGGACTAAGAGAAGCTAACGACAAAGGTTTGCTTTCCGAACAAATGAAACAAGAATACAGAGATATATTGTCTTGGGCAAAAGATGGCGGCATATCAAAAACAGATGCTACACAAAGATTAAAGAAAATACTGCTCGATCAATTAGATGTATTAGATAAAACTTCGTTGGTACAATCTCAATATAAATCTCTAGATGTTATTAATAAAGCGAAAGATTTTGTGGCGGCTTATAATGAATTTAATACAAATGGTGATTTTGGGTCTGCTCAATACGAACTGGAAAAGCTAAGTAGGTATATAGGCAGCTCTGCACGCGAAGGACTTATTTCAAACGGGATAGCAAACGATTATAGACGTATAATTAAACAGGCTTATTTGCGCAACGATGAAAAAGTACAAAAACAGGCGACAGATGAATTAATCAAAATATCTGATATGCATAAAAACAGGATAATATATGGACAACAAACAGCAATCAAAGAACCTAAAAAAGAAGAATCAAAAGCAAAAATAGAGGCGTTTGAAAAAGGTCAGCAAATTTTAATGAACAAACAAAAGAAACAAAATCGATTTAATGATTTGTATTATATGGAGATGCAACAACGCAGAAATTTAGGTAATCAATAGCTTTTAAATCGTTTTAAAAGCATATAAAATCCTTGACGGCCGCCCACCGACCACAACCACTTTGAATAAAAAGACCTGTTAGAGCAGATTTTCATTAGTTTTATGATATTGTCGTTGGTTCGAATGTTTTTAGAGTGTTATAAGGGATTCGAAAGTGTGTTTGAAAAGATAAAAAATCGAAATTTGACTTTCGAACTCGTCAAAGGGTATTTGTTTTGCTCTCTGGAATGCGCTACGGCCCCTTGATAAATTACTTCCAAAAATGTCTTTTTGCGAATGCGTGTCCAGAACCTGTTTTAAGATATTGTTCAAATTCCAATGCAGCATCTTTGGAACTAAACGCAAAATAATTTACCAATTCCCACGGTTTATATTCGGAAAGAATATCAATAATTGTTTATAAATTTGCAAAACACAAGACGATACTATACAATAAACAGCATGAATCAGGGGAACGTATGCAAATAACTAATTCAAATTTTTCAAATGCAAAAAAAATACAAAAGGTGATAAGCAATATCCTTGATAAGGAAGCTGTGTTTAAAAATGGGCATTGGTCATCTGCGGTGAATTTTGAACGTCGACTGGCCGATGATGGCTTTATTACTGCATGTCCGATTTCACACCAATATAAGTTTCCTGATGGTATTACTGAAGCCGACTATGAAAAAAAAGTAATGAACAATATGTATTATCTGGGTTTGTTTGAACCACTGCGTATTGAAAATCCAGAACTGTATGTCGATTATATATTCCAAGGCGCCCCAGATGCAACAGCCAAAGAGAAACAGCAATATTTAGACTTTTTGAACAGTGTAACGGGCGAATTGAATGACGAAGAAAAAAGAAAAATAATAGCGCATTTTACAAGCAACAAAAATCAGAATGTTGCATTGATGAATATGGAAAACATGGTTAACGAAATAAAAATGTTAAACCCTGTATTGCAAGATATCCCGGTTAACAATCATACAAATGCGTATGATTTGTTGATTGGGGTCACATCCAGATTTCACCCCAAAGACATTAAGTATTTTATAACACAATGTAATAAAGGGCTTGGTTGGTGGAACAAGATACACCAAGACCAAAAACTTTTTTATACTGTGCTGGATTATGCGCCAAATTTATTTATGGCCCCATCACGCATTAAACAAATTGTTAATGAAATTATTTTGCAAAAACAGAACCAATCAACCCACGAATAGAAACTTGTATTCCGAACAAAGACTTGCCCCCTGGTGGGCATTGTTTTATTTTG
This sequence comes from Alphaproteobacteria bacterium, assembly GCA_017409215.1. GTDB lineage: Bacteria > Pseudomonadota > Alphaproteobacteria > Rs-D84 > Rs-D84 > Enterousia. Next base: position 31,070 of record JAFQTD010000036.1, on the reverse strand, counting down.
GTTGGGGTGTCTGTGCAGTTCGCGAACTGAATTGGCGGAGATTGGGCGAGAGCTTGATGGGATGAAAAAGAAATTTTATTAAAATATTATCTTTCTTTTACATAAATCAATGAATCGCATTTACCAACACATTTTGCCCATGAAGCATTTGGCAAGCGTTTTTCCAATTTATACCCGTTGCGTATCGCTAAATTTTCTGAATGAATATTTCCATTGTCTATATCCAATGTAATTTTGCTGAAACCAAATTTGAATAATTCTGTTTCTAATGCTTGCAGTGCTTCACTCATAAATCCGTTGCCATTTACAGATTTTATCAACCAATATCCTATTTCACATCCATTGTCTTGAATATTAAAAAAACGAATTCGACCAATAATATTATCGTTATTGTAAATATAAAAACAGACTCCTTGATTAGTTTTAATTTGATTAGCACGTTTTGTTAAATATGCCACCACATCATCAATGGTTTTTAATTCGCCAAAATGACCTTGCCACTCCATAAGATAATCACGATTTTGTTCAATAATATTCAAAATCTTTGCTGCGTTTTCTTTTGTTGGCGCCAACACCCGCAACACCAATCGTGGAGTTTTGATTGTTTGCGGAAAATTTGATAACGGTTGCATTAAAATTCATCCTTTTCTGAGATTATACCACAAAAGTTCGAAAGTATCAAAAATTCACTATTTTTTAACTCCAACTTTCGAACTCAGTGAAAATAATAGAAAACAAACAAAAAACCGCCCAGAAACGGGCGGTTGCACATCTTGGTTGGGGCGCACTCAATTCCCTCGGCTTTCGCCTGCGGGGCATTCCTGACGATTTGATGGCGCTGCGCTTCTCAAATCTACTCATTGTCGAACCGGCAACTAACGTTGCAGATTACGAACCTTGGCCCCGTCCAATATTAAAACGCCCCATCAGGGGCGTTTGAATATTGGTTGTGGGGTGCTGGCAAAACGCGAGTTGATATGGTATAATTGTCATGATTAAATAAAGGTTATAATATGACACTAAATAAACATAAAGATATCATTATAAACAATTATACTGACTATGATGAAGATTCTCGGTTAATCAAAGACCGGGCGCATAACATGGAATATTTGACGACTATGCGGTATATTCAAAAATTTTTGAAACCAGGTGCAAAGATACTTGAAATTGGTGCCGCAACTGGGCGGTATTCGATTGCTTTGGCAAAGATGGGTTACGATGTTACGGCTGTGGATTTAACCCCTAAATACGTTGAAATAATGAAACGCAAATCTCGTAAGTTGAAAAATTTTCAATGTATGGTTGGCGATGCGCTGGATTTAAGCATGTTCAAAGATAATTCTTTTGATATGGTTTTGAATTTAGGACCAATGTATCATTTGTTTAATAAAAAAGATAAAAATCAAGCAATCAAAGAAACAATTCGTGTGGCCAAGAAAAACGGCGTTTGTATGTTTGCATACATATCAAGTGCAACGATAATGACCACATATGGTTTAAGACATCATAAATGTTATGATTTGCTTACCAGATGCATGGATAAAGAAGGTAGAGTAGCAGATATTCCAGAAGAAATCTTTGCTGCTTTTTATGTTGAAGATTTCAAGAAGTTATTTGCAAAAACGAATACGAAATATATAACAAATGTTAGTGCCGATGGAATTGGACCTGTTTTGCGTGAGTTGATTGAGGATTTACCAAAGAAAGATTATCAGGCTTTTTTAGAGTGGCATTTTAGGACCTGTGAAAGATTAGATCAACAAGGATACAGTAATCATTTGTTATATATCTGTAGAAAAGTAAAATAAAATCTATTAGTTTTGCCAGCACCCCACAACCATATTGAACAGACATGCTGGTTAGAGCGGTTTTATGTTGGTTTTGTAATATTATGCTTTGTTCGAATGTTTTTAGAGTGTTATACGCGGTTCGAAAGTATATTTAGAAAGAAAAAAATCGAAATTTGACTTTCGGACTGTAAAAATTGCGCACGGATTGGCTCGGTCGGCAGTGCCGACACTGCGCCGCATTCGTTAGCGCTCAAACTACGCAAGGCTTGTTTTCGCTTACTCATAGTCGAACCTGTCACGCCAAAGGCGGACGATGTTTCAAATCAAACGGGCGCAACAAAGCCAATATTAAAACGCCCCATCAGGGGCGTTTGAATATTGGTTGGGGCGCACGGATTCGAACCATGATAAAGAGAACCAAAATCTCTTGTCCTACCATTAGACGACACCCCAATGACTTAGTCGATTATAATTATTTTTGTGACCTTTGCAAGTCTTTTTAGTCCATTATTTTTATTTTTTATAAAAAAGTTCTTGCATTAAATTCATTAAAATATATAATTATTAAGTTTTTTAACAATTTAAGTCACTAATGCATTATATAGGAGTTTTTTATGGCACGCAAGGAATTTGTTCGTTTGTTAGAGTCTAATATTTGGACTTTTGACAGATTGGCCGACAAAATTCGACTGGAACGCAGTGAAATCACCGGATATCCACGTCAATTGACTTATATTCTGGTACGCCTGCACCAGGGGGGCGCAGCACGTCTGAAAGATATCGCAAGACGCGAACATGTGTCTGCCCCAAATTTATGCGCTGCATTTCGAAAACTGGAACAAGATGGTTATGTCGTCAGAACAATTGATGAAAACGACCGTCGAAACACTTGGTATTGCGTGTCGCCATCAGGGGCTGAATTGGCATTGCATGCAATGGATTTGTTCAGAATGGGGGTTGAAAAAATGTTTTCCGCAATATCACCAGATGATGAAAAACGACTGACTGATGCATTACGTACTATGAAGGAAGTCTTGAATAATATGGAGTTGGATAATGACTAAGAAATATGTCGTGCCTTTGCTGGGCGCACTGTGTATCGTAATGTTTGGTGTGCCTGCAAACGCGTTGGATTTATCACTGAATGATGCGGTAAAAAAAATCACAGCAGAATCAAATGACTTGAAAAAGGCAGAGGCAAACCTGAAAAAAGCCGAAGCATCGTTGGATTCCGCAAATGCCAATCGTTGGTTTAAGCTGGACGGAACAGTATCTTATATGAGTATGGTTAATGTTGAAAAACCCTTTGAAAGCAGTTCTGTGAATTTACCACCAGAACTGGGGGGGATTTTGTCAGATGCGTTTGATATGAATGTTGCTGATATTGAAATCCCTGATAATATCTTTCAGGCAGGCTTATCTTTGACCCAGCCCATCTATACTTTTGGAAAAATTGGAAACGCAGTCAAGTCTGTTAAATCCGCAATAAAAATGTCGGAATCAGCCAAGGAATTAACCAGACGCGAAGTCGTTTATGCAGCAGCGAATTTATATTGGACTGCAAAAATGACAGATGAAATAGTAAAGCTGTCTGAACGCGATTTAAAAAATGCACGAAATGCCAAGAAAAGTTTAACAAATGCAGGACGCGCACATCGCAGCAATCTGCTGAAAATTGAATCAGATATTGCAACCAAGGAAATCAATGTTTCTGATGCAAAATTCAATCGTGATACTGCGCACAGAATGCTGAAAATTATGGCGGGTATTGATGTTAACGAAGAATTAAATCTGACAGATGAATTTCCATCTGAATTTAAAGAATTAAATGCAAAAAAACTGCAAAACACACCAGAATGGGATATTTTAGACCAACAAGTAAAAATGTATGAGGATTTGGCGCGATCTAAGAAAGCAAACGCATACCCAACACTGGCAGCAACCGCGTCTTATAGTTATATGTCAATGGCGGGTGATGTTGGACATATGTTCGATAAAAAAGGCAGCCAATCTGCATACTGGGGGATTGCGTTGCAAGTTCCAATCTTTAACGGCGGATTAAATAAAGCAAACGCAACCGTTGAAGCAATGAACGCAATCGCAGCACGCGAAGATTTAGATAAAGCAAAAAAATTAACCACAGAAAAATACGAAAACACAATTACACAATATAATCGTTTGCGCGATAACTTGTCGACCTTGACCAAGGCACGTGATTTAGCCGCACAAACATATACCCTGTCACAAAACCGCTTTGCATCTGGGCAAACATCCGCCGTTGAATTAGCAGATGTTTCCGCAGGGCTGTATCAATTGGATTTGGCTTTGCTGAATACAAAATACAACATTTTAATGTCGGCAGAATCTATTAAAAAGTTAGGTGAATAAGATGGAAAAAATTGAACAGATAATTCATTCAAAGAAATTTAAACATGGATTTTTCGTTGCGTTTATTGTCGCAATGACTGCATGGGCAACTTTTAGATTCGCAACAATCGCATCCGAAAACGCACGCGAAGTGTTTAATATCGCACGTGTATATAACACAAATGGCACAACAGTTGAAACAATGATTGCAGAATCAAAAACAGGGACTTTGTACGAGCCACTGTCTGTAAAAAACAATCGCGCATATGTTTCAAAATCACGCGCAAAGACACTGAAGGTGGGACAACCTGTTGGTAGTGGTACAATAAAATCTGTTTCACGTGGGGTTGACCTGAACACTGGTATGTATATCGTTAAAACAGCTGATGTAGAGGACGGGTTGCAATTTGCAGAATTTACAGCAGATGGGATTTTTGTGCCTTTGTATGCAATCAAAAACAACCAAGTCTTTGTTGTAGAAAACGGTGTCGCAACAGCACACGATGTCGTTATTGCGTATCAGGATGCAGAAAATGCTTTGGTTTCAGACGGATTAAACAATGGCGATATTGTTATATTGTCATCCATCAATGCCGGTGAAAAAGTTCAATTAAATAATTAATATTACAAGAGGTATGTTATGTTAAAATTCTTTGTTCGCAGACCAATTACCACACTGATGTTTGTTCTGGTTTGGGTCGTTCTGGGGTTGGTATCATTCCCAAAAATGAATATCGAACGCGCACCATCTGTTGACTTTCCAATGGTCACAGCAACGTTTGTGTACCCTGGGGCATCACCAGAAGAACTGGAATCACAGGTTATAAAACGTGCAGAAGATGCAATATCAGAAGTTTCTGAATTAAAGTCAATTACTTCATACGTTTTCGAAAACAGCGGTATGGTAATGGCAGAATTTAATCTGGGGGCAAATGTTAATGATAAGTCAACCGAGATTAAAAATAAGCTGGATTCTTTGCGTATGGAATTTCCATCCGATATGGAACAACCGATGGTTGAAAAATTAAATCCACTGGAAGAATCTGTGGTGGATATCGTTCTAACAGGCGCTGATGCACGTGATTTGGAAGAATACGTAGACGATGTTTTGTCTACAAAAATTACCGCGGTAAAAGGGGTCGCGAGTGTATCTGTTTTCGGCGGTCGTGAACGCGCAATACGTATCGCAATGAACCCAGATACTATGGCGGCAAATGGTATAACCGTTATGGACGTTGTGTCTGCACTGGGGGCGCATAACTTGAATGTTCCAGGGGGAAAAATCGAAACCAGTCGTAATTCTTCAAACGTTCGATTTATTGGTGAATTTGCATCTGTGGCAGATATAGAAAATCTGCACCTAACAACTGCAGAAGGTAATAATTTCGTATTATCAGATATCGCAACAATTACAGATGCAGCACGCGATGTTGAAAATGGGGCACGTTATAATGGAAAGCCTGTTGTTATCGCATCTGTTGTAAAGTCATCGGATGGTAATGCAATTAAAATTTCACAGGCGTTGCATAATAAATTACCTGAATTCCAAGCAGATTTAACACGTCGTTTTCCAAATGCTGAAATGATGATTACTTCTGATTCTTCGATATCAATTTCAGACGAAACAGACAGCACAATTAATGGTATTATTTTGGGTGTTATATTGACCGTCTTGGTGTTATTGGTATTTACACGAAATTGGCGTTCAACGGTTATTGCAGGTGTCGTGATTCCTGCATCCTTGGTTGCTGGGTTCTTCTTTATGGACGGGTCTGGATTTACCGTTAATGCGATGACACTGTTGGCATATTCGTCCGCATTGGGGACACTGGTGTCAAACGCGATTATTTTGATAGAAGCAGCATTATTGGAAATGCGTGCAGGAAAAAATCCAGAAGATGCCGCAATTGATGGAACAAAAAAGGTGGCAGTTTCGGTGTTGGCAGGTGTCGGAACGAATGTAGTGGTGTTCTTGCCATTGGCGTTTATGGGGGGTATCGTCGGTCAATTTATGGTGCAATTCGGTTTGACTGTTGTGTATTTGACGTTGCTGTCGTTGATGTTCTCGTTCACGTTGACACCAATGATGATTGCAAAATTCTTGCGTTTGACCGGTAAAAAACAACAAGTAAAAAAGGTCGAACAGAAAAACGATAAAACCAGTTGGTTGCGTCGCTGGTACGATTTTCAAATCGCACACCCTTGGCGCGTAATTGGACTGGTGGTGATGATATTTATCGGTTCGGTTATGTTAATGCGCTTTGTGGGGAATGAGTTTTCACCATCAACCGATGCAAACGAAATTTCAATCACAGCGCGCGCACCAATGGGGGCAACATTTGATAAGTCTGAAAATATCGCAATCGAAATTGAAAAGCGTCTGGCGCAATTCCCTGAGATCAAGGCAACAACCGTTAAAATCGGTGACCAGGGATTGCAAAACATTGATGTGACCATTGAATTAGTCGATGTTTCTGAACGCGGTATTTCTGATAAAAAGCTGGCACAAAAAATATTGCCGACTTTGGCAGATATCGCAGATGTTGAAATACAAATCAAGGCAGGTGAAGCATTGTCATCGGGGGCAACTGCTGACTTGGTGCTGAATGTATTTGGCGAAAATGATGCATTGCGTGAAGATTATGCAGACAGATTAATCAATGCAATAAACCAAATCCCAGAAGTACAATCAGCAGTGCGCGCACAACAAGTGCCACCAATGGAAACTCAATTTATCCCAGACCAAGAAAAAATGAATTTCTGGGGGGTACAAAATTCTTATGCTGGAACAACTTTGCGTACCGCACTGTTTGGAAATGATACATATAAGTACAAAGAAAATGGTGAAGAATACCCAATCATTTTGGAATTTGCAAAACCATTTAAAAATGCAACTTTGTTTGATAATGTGTATATTAATTCTCAGAAGGGTATGGTACCAATGTCTGCATTGGGCGAAGTAAAACTGGATCGCGCAACGTCTGACATTCGACGTAAAGACAAAAATAGATTAACAGAAATTGATATCAATATCGGTAAATCTACGATGGGACCGGTACAGGCAAAAGTCCAATCTGAGATTAACGCAATGGAATGGGAAGCAGGATATTACGCAACATTCGGCGGTATGTCAGAAGTTCAGGGCGAAAGCACACAGGAAATTGGTACAGCATTCTTGTTGGCAACAATTTTAACTTATATGTTGTTGGCTGCTATATTAAATTCCTTGGCACACCCATTAACAATTGCAACATCAATATTGACCAGTTTCGCAGGTGTATTTGTACTGATGTTCTTGTCAGGTGCAACAATGAACGTTGGGGCGATGTTGGCCTTTGTTATGTTGGTCGGATTGGTTGTGAATAATAATATCTTGGTGTTGGAACCTGCAATCAATCGTATCAATAATGGCGAAGATGCACACAGTGCATTGTGGCACGAATTAAAAGAAAAAAAGAATATGGTGTTAATGACTTCTATTGCGGTTATCGCTGGTATGGTACCGCAGTTGTGGTCTGCAGACGGTATGAAGGTCGCAATGGGCGCAGTTATGATTGGCGGTATGTTGGCCAGCTTGGTGTGGACATTCACTTTGACACCTGCCCTGTTCTTTTTAATTGAACGCGCACGCAAGTGGAAACCACGTTTCAGAAAATAATAAATTCCCCCGATATGCGGGGGATTTTTTTAGCCCTTGCAGAAATTTGTATGATAGTTATAATCTTATGTAATCATATAAAAGGATTTATTATATGTTTCAAAAAGTAAATGTTGTTTTGTTTGACTTTGATGGCACACTCTCTGGTTTCGATTCCAACGTGCAATTTGCAAGATATTGTATGCGCCATAGCATCAGACCATGGTTGTATATGCCACTGATTGGTATTTGCGCCATTGTAAGAGTCTTTAACCCCGACGGGGTATGGTGGCGCGAAAATATTAGACGCTTTGTTTCACCAAAACTTATAAAAAAATTCGCCCCAAGTTTTATCAAACAACACCGTCGTGAACGTTTTGGATGGGCACGCGAACGTGTTCAGGCCGAACGTGATGCAGGAAACAAGGTTATTATGGTTTCTGCCAGCCCTGACTATTTATTACCCCAACTGGTGCGTGATATGAAGTTTGATGCGGTTTTTTGTAGCATTACAAACAAGAAAAAACCATGGAAGTATGAATTTCTGTGCTATGGAAAAAATAAAGTTTATGCCATGGATGAATGGGCGCGCAAAAATAACTATATACCGCGTGTCGTTCGCGCATATTCTGACAGCAAATCTGATATGCCAATGATGGAAATCGCAGATGAACAGGTTTGGATAGATAAAAAAACAGGTTTAAGAAAATAAACCCAGTGATTGTTATCCGCGTGGATGGTATCATTCAATTATGATGATACTAGAAACCCTTTTTGACGTACTTAGCGCATCAATCGGTGCGATAATGGGGGCTGTGTTTGCGTTCTATTTAAACCATAAGCGCAATAAATCTTTGGCGACGAAGTTAATCGTTAATCGCGAAACATTGGATAAAATAAAACTGGAAAACCAATCTTTGTTAAAGCAAATCCAAGATAAAGAAAACTTGATTTTACAAATGCAAATGCAAATCTTGGGCGAAAATCCAGATACAAATAAAAACAAAAATACAAACAAAAAGAAAACTAAAAAGAAAAACGCATAATATTTATTATGCGTTTTCTAATATTTCTTTTAATTCCAACATATCGTCTGGCAAACGCGATTTAAAACGCATTGTTTCACCGGTCGTTGGATGCCTGAATTCCAGCAGTTCAGCATGCAACATTTGACCATCATGACTGCGCAGAAAATCCAACAAATATTCATCGCGTACAGACCCCAATCTGGCAACACCACGACCATATAGCGGGTCGCACAATACAGGAAATCCATGCGCAGATAAATGAAGTCTGATTTGATGGGTGCGCCCAGTAAACAATGTACAACGAACCTGTGATATTTTTTCACGCGGCCATGTGTTTATTACCGCAACATCTGTGTGTGATGGCTTGCCGCCTGTCTTGACCATTGACATCTTTTGCCTGTTGCGCGAAGAACGTGCAATATTACCGGTTATTTCCGCTTCTTCCCAATTTGGCACCCCCCAAATAAATGCAACATATTTTCGTGTCAGGTCGTGATTTGAAAAAGTCTGAACCAAATTCCTGAACGCAGAATCAGATTTTGCAAAAACCATAACACCACTGGTATCTTTGTCCAGACGATGCACAACCCCAGGTCTGGTTTCACCACCCAGCGCAGACAAATGCGTGTGCGCCAATATATTTTGTACCAATGTTCCTGTCTTGTTGCCCGCAGACGGATACATAACAACCCCACGCGGTTTGTTAATAACAATTATATCATCGTCTTCGTATAATATATCCAATTCAAAATCAGATGATACATTATCTGTTGCAACCGTTGTTTCTTGGTGCGGAATCTGTATCAAAAAAACATCGCCCGATTTGACCTTTTCTGACATCTTTGGTGTCGTGTTATCAGGACGGGTTATTACAAACTTTTGGATTTCACTGCGTGAAAATTCTGGCATTTTTGTTGCCAAAAATTTATCAATGCGTGTCACTTCATCTGTGTCAGAAACAGTCAATTCACGAATATCCGTCATATCAAACCTATTCATATTCTTTCCAATCTGGGCCAACTGTACAGTCAGATAATCTGATTGTCATTTCGCGTCCATCAGATTTTACCGGACAGGTCAAGATACCTGTTGTTGTCGCTTCGTCTGCATCGCGTACGGCATTACGATACGCGAACTTTATTTCTGTTGGGGCAGCAACACACGCAATGCGTAAATGCTGGTGATTCCAGTCTGGCCCAACCCAAACACGCACGCCTTCGCCCAAGCCATAACACGGAAAACCGTCCAGATAATATAATACCAATCCACGTTTAACCAAATTCTTGTCGGGAATAAATGTTCCCCTGTATTCATTTAACAGCAGACCTGTGACAGCCTGCCAGTCTGTACTGGTTGAAAATATGCTTACACGTGGCAACGGTTGACTGTCCGCGGCAACACAATTCGAAGCAACAAATACATTTATCAATAACAAGAATAAAAATCGCATACTATTTATCCTTTTGTAAAACTTCCAAATCTGCAAGTTTGGCAGATATTTTCTTTACCCCTGTCGGCTGGCCACCCAGCACATGTGTGAATTTTACCGATTTGCCAGAATCCAGTATCGCAGCAGATGGCATAAACCGCTGTTGCGCCAATACGTTGCCGTCATCATCGCTGGATACAATTATTAAATCAGGAACAGCATACGGATATTCTGATATATTTGACACATTACCATTCACAACAATATGAGGTTTGCCATTCTCATCTGTCATGGTGTCTATATTTTCTATACCAACAATCAGCGGACCACGATTTGCATTTTTTGCGTGGTGTTGGGTAATTACCGCGATGGTAAACACGATTGCAGATAATAATGCACACAATGAGGCAATAAATATCAACCACGTATTCTTGCGCGGGGGCATAGTTGGCGCCCAACTGTGACCACATATCGCACACCTGACCTGTGTGGCGGGCAATTTATCCAAATTATACTCGGTCTTACAAAATTCACATTTTACTTTCATACTTATCCTTATAGCATAAATTATTGCGAAATCAAATCCTGATATTTTTCCTGTACTTGTTTTTGAATTTTATTGATTGCGTTCATAAAATCCGAAACTGTTGCATTCTTGTTCGCAGATACCGCGCCAAAAATTCGGCCAGATGCGGTCGCTTTGTCACCTTCGTAATGCATAGCTAATTCTGCCATACGATTTAATTCTATAAAGCTGGCGTCCATAAAGTTAGCCCGTCTGTTAGACGCATCCCAATAGTAGTCAGAATTTGTTGAATCTTCAATCCTGTCATATACAACCAAACGTGGGGTCATCGAACCAGAAAAGCCAACCGTCACAAACATTGCATTGATGTGACCAGATGTCATATCCAGATATTGATTAATTTTCAATAATGCCAGCGAATCTTCGTCGTTAATAGACAAGCCACCCAAGGTCATATTAGTCACCCATAAATTATTAGCATTTAATGATGAAAACTTGCCCAAATTGTCCAATAACAAAGACCCGTTTATTTCCATATTTTTTCCGTCTGCAGACAATGTACCAGAAACAGTTGTTATGTCTGACTTGTATTCGCTGTCTATTGTTGTTCTGTTTTTGAATATAAAACTGTTGGTGTTTATGTTTTCTGAAGTCAATAAATCAGCAAATTCGACAAAGTTTGCATTTACAAAACTTGCGTTCTTTAAATCGTGCCCACCAAGATTCAATGGCGACATCATCTGGGCATCGTATATATTGTCAGATGGAACACGCCATAAATACAGCGCATTATCACGATTTACCGCAGTCGATTCAATAAGACCGTTTTCAAGATTTATTCCTAAATCAACCATATCTGCGTGCCAGGCACCAAATGTTCCGTACGCATGCGTTCCATCAACAAACCCCATCGTCCCACCAGACATATTAACAATTTCACGTGTACGTAATGGGGTTAATTCATCCGATTTACGAACAATTACACCTTGTAATGTCGCACTGCCTGTTGAATCTTGGGATTTTAATACACGCAGTTGAAATAAATCTTGATTTTCAATAATCGCATCAGGTAAACCAAATTCACTTAAATCACTAAGTTCTACACGTGTTATATTGCGCCCAATTGTGTTTAATAGTTGCGCCCTGTTTTCTATGATATAACGTTCCAGCGCAACTTGAATTTCCGTCATTTGATTTCTTAGTTTTAAATTTTGCGCACGCTGAACAGAACTTTGTTGATATTTAAAGATAAATGGAACTATAACCGCGCACAGCGCAACACTTAACAGTAATTCAACCAGCATACTGCCACGCGAACTGTTGTGTAATAAAAATTTTTTTCTTTTACATATCATTGTTTGTTAAATTCATTTGTTATTGTTATAGACTTTTGCCAACCATCACGCAATATATCGGAAAATGCATTGTTGTTTGGCATCGATGGTGTTGATGCACGCGATAGGTTAAGCACACTAAATTCGGGCGGACGAGTTGATGGAAACAACCAATTACCAATCTTTATTGGCGATACGGTGGACATTAACAACTCGCCAGATACAGTTAAGCCAAAATTATCGTAAAACATTATTTCTTCGGTCGATACATAGGATGTAAATACAGAATTTACAGACACACCCGTAAAGCCACTAATTGTTCTGATTGTGTCAGACTTTAGTATCAAATCGCGTGATACGTTTACTTTTTCGTATATTGCTGCGCGGTCGGTTATAATATGGCCACGCGTTGTATATTTGTCACCATTCAAATTTTTTGCATATATATTCCTGAACCCTGAAACATCACCAGAAACACGCACATTACCCAGTTCTACATTTTGGCCTTCGACGTTTGCACCACCAGAAAAATAGACTTCGTTTGCAGAAACCAACGGTGTTTCAACAAAGGTCGCACTGGCATTTCTGGCATCAATCGATTTACCAGACAGGTTTGCAATGTTATAAATATTATGCGATGCCATATCTAAATCACGTTGCATCTTGTTTAATTCATCTTCGCCTGATGTCGCACGATGCAAGTATTTTTCTGTATCTTCACCAACAACATCACGCGAAATCCTGTATATCAAATCACCAACAGCAAAATCAGGCGCAGACACCGCCCATGTATCACTGTACGCAACACCATCACCACCAACAACCGCTGCGTCTGAACCAATATACTTTGCAACATTGTTTGTCTGTAATTGCGATTCTTGTAAATCAAATGCTAAATATATATCTGTTGTTGTCATACCAGTAAGCGCATATTTATCGATAAAACCTGCAACAGCAGTCGGTGATATTAGCGCCAATTCTTCATCAGACAATTTTATCTGTGCAACATCAGGCCACTTGTCTTGATTAACACGAACAAAGTTTAGTGCGGCATCACGTACAGATATTATCTTTTTGGCGGTCGCAACATTTTTTAGTGTCTTGTTTGTTTGATTAATTTGATTATACACAAACGGCGATGCCATCGCAACGATAGCCATTGCAAGTACAACTTCGATAATACTTGCGCCACGATTTTCATTTATAATATGTTCGTTTTTATATACAGCCATCTTTTCCCGACTTTAAACATTTCATTGCATCGATTCTTTTTTCAAGACGTTGCCAGTAAACATACTGACAAATCAAGTATTGCGACAAAGATGATTTGTTATATACACCTTCGTATCCGTCTATGATTTCTTTACACCCAACAAACCTTGTTGTATCGTCCAAAGGCTTTTCCAAAATCTGAAATCCTTCGTTGTTTATGTCTGATACATACGCATCCGGCAACATAGTCGTTCCAGCAGGACGAATGTCCAATATTATCGCACCAGATTTACCACCGGACAGCGCGTTTGACGTCTGGTCGCGCACTGTTATATTTGACGTGTAAATTATATTTGTTTCTATGCCAGACTTTGAGTTATAAGTCAGCGCTTGGTCGTCAATATAAACCTCTTGACCACGTGTCGCATTCAAAAAAGACGAAATATCCAATCGTTCCATACTAAGATTTATGTTTGTTGTCTTGACATTTCCATGCACCAACCAATCGGACGGACCAGAAAAACTGGTGTGCCCCGCCGTCATAGAAAGTTCATATATCGATACATCTTCGGCTGTTAAATTTCCCGTATCACCGTACATTGATATAGTTTTTGTATTAAGAGAATTTGCAAATAACGTTCCACGATTTATACTAAGCGCTGATTCACCCGTTATGCTTTGAAAAACTGATTTATTTGTGACAATTTGCCCAATTTTGTTTCGTGCCTTGCGTCCAGATTCTGTGCCTGTTATACTAAGCGTATTAAACCCAGCGCTGTCAAACACCCCATTTATTGAAAATAAACTGCCACCATTTTCTAATTCAAAACCACCCATATCAAGGTCTGCCAAAAATCCACTGTTGTCTATATTTGGTTCATTCCTGCGAACAACGTCAGAATACATATCCCCCAGTTCAATACCAACATTTATACCACCGTCTGTTGAAACCGCATAAAAACCAATACGACGCGCCAATTCTGCGCGTTCAAGCATATTTAACCTGCCACCACTTATTTCTAAATATGCCGTAATATCACTGGGCGATTTTTGTATAACCAGCGCAATATCCTGTCCCAATGGGGTTTTGGGAACAAAACCAAGTGGCAAACCATACGGTTCAAGTATATCTGCAAAATCATTCCCAGAAACAATTGTGGTGTTGTAATTTATGTTTTTTGCATTTTCACGAATAAAAATCTTGGCCGCCGTTTGGGCGGTTTCTATCTGTTGAACAGCAGTTGACATCTTGCTGTCAACGGTTCTGTCTGCAACACGTCGAACCATAAAGGGCACAAGTGCAAATATTAGCCCGACAGCTAATAATGCCTGCATCAAGAAATTTCCACGTTGTTGATTCAAACTTAAATTCCCCCCTTGGTCCTGTTCATAGCATAGCAACAGAAAAAAATTATTGCAATTGCTTTTAAGATGTTCTAGTATCAAATCCGTTAACCATAATGGCGGTTTAAAAAAACTGCTGTTGTATAAGATTATTTCCTGTTAAAAAGATAAGATATGCAAAACAAAAAAAATCAATCCAATGTGGGACAGATGATTCAACGCTGTCATAAATGGCGCCAAAAAAGAAAACAATATATTGATTTGGCACGTCAAACAACTGATGAAGTCGAACGCGAAAGATTGTTGCAAACAGCAGAGCATTATGGGCGCATCGTTAATGCAGAACAAGGTAAAATCGATTCTACACGTGACCCAAAGGAAAAGGCAGCTGCAGAAAAAGAAATCGCAAGCATTGACGCCACAGATAACACCACAGATTCAACAGAATCATCTGATGACGAAGATATAATTCTGCCAGAATTTATTACGAATTTAAATTAACTTGTCTGCGCCAGTTATGGCGCTTTTTATTTGTTGAATTTTGACAATGTTTTGTTATCCTTAACCTTAAAAGGAAGTTTTAGTTATGAATGGTAATTATACTGTATTAGCACGTAAATATCGCAGTCAGGATTTTGCATCCCTTATCGGACAGGATGTTTTGGTAAAAACACTGACCACAGCAATCAAAACAGGACGTATTGCACATGCCTATATTTTCACAGGCATTCGCGGAACCGGAAAGACAAGTACTGCACGTATCTTGGCCAAGGCATTAAACTGCCTGTCTGCCGATGGGGCAACAGCAACACCATGTGGAACATGCGAAAATTGTCGCGCAATCGCCGCAGGACAACATATCGACGTTATGGAAATCGATGCCGCATCACATACAGGTGTCGATAATATGCGCGATATACTGGATGGCGCACAATACAGACCAACAAATGGCAGATATCGTGTATATATTATTGACGAAGTGCATATGCTGTCTGTGTCGGCTTTTAATGCACTGCTGAAAACACTGGAAGAACCGCCTGCACACGTTATATTCATTCTGGCAACAACAGAAATTCGGAAAGTGCCTGTGACAATCTTGTCCAGATGCCAACGATTTGATTTGGTGCGTGTCCCTGTCGAAACACTAAAACGGCACTTTGCATGGATTGCACAGCAGGAAAATGTTGAACTGTCAGATGGCGCAAACGAATTATTGGCATCTGCCGCAGACGGGTCTGTGCGCGACGGACTGTCCTTGCTGGACCAGGCAATCGCACAAACCGGTGGCAAGGTCGATGAAAAAGCCGTTTTGGATATGTTGAAACGTGCTGACCGCGGTGTGGTTATGGACCTTATGAAGACACTGTTGTCTGGTGATACGGCAGCTGCACTGAACACAGTTGATTCTATATATAACAATGGCGCAGACCTGTCAATGCTGTTAATCGATATGATGGAATGGACACATTGGGCAACGCGTATGCACCCTGCCCTGCATGCAGGGGATGCATCAAACGCACCATACACTGCTGAACAACGCGAACAAATAAAGGATATTTGTACAAAAACTTCACTAAACACTTTGTCCAGAATATGGCAGGTTATGGTGGCTGCAGTACCAGAAATGCAGGCTGCAGGCAATCAGAAACAATGCTTTGATATGCTGATAATACGAATGATGCATATTGCAGATATGCCGTCTGTGCCAGAAATCCTTAAACAGCAAGAATCAGAAAAGCGGGTACGCGATGTGAAAAATATTTTGGCAGACCGTATGGCACAACAAACACAACCCAGTGCAACATCCGAAAAATTGACGATATCTGATGCGGCTCAGTTGGCGCAAGCACTGCAATCCGCAAAAGAGATTTTGTTGTACTCTTACTATAGTTCTAATATAGAAATCGCAGAGTTTTCTGATGGTAAAATCAGATTCTTTGACCGCAAGGGTGATGCAGATTTTACACATAAACTGTCATCGTGGCTGTTTGATAAAACCGGTCGCCAGTGGGCATTAGAACGCGTAATGGAATCTGTACATACGCACACAATGTCAGAACAAAAACAAGAAGAACTGGTCGCAGACCCGTTGGTCGCAAGCGCAATGGACCTGTTCGCGGATGCAGAAATAGTGGGGGTGAAATAAAAATGAGAGAAGAATCAGGACGGTCTTTGATTGAAATCTTAGGTGTTTTGGCCATCAGTGGTTTTATGACAATCGCTGCACTGGGGGTCTTTAATACCATTCGCGATAATCAGACGCGCACCATTGCAGATTCAGAATTGCGCCAAATCGCGGAAAACACAAAAATATTGATGGAAATGCGCGGTTCTTATGAAGGTGTATCTGTTGATTATTTAGTAAAGGCGGGTGCGATACCTTCGGATAAGCAACCAATTGGTGGAAAAAATTGGTCTGTGACATCATCTTTTGATGGGGCAGCATTTTCTATAAATTTAGTCGATTTAAGTTATGGCGAATGCGAATACTTTTCTGCAACCGTCCCCAGATGGGCGGTCAGTGTAAAAACAAATGGATTTGAAACCGGAACAATTGATAATTGTTTCAAAACTAAAACTAATCAGGTGTCTTTCATAGTGGATTAAATGCAATACATAAAATTCGTCCTTCTGTTTTCATTATGCGCGTGTATGCCATACCGCAGCCCTGATAGAGCATCATGGGCAAGCTATTTGAATGGCGCAAGTTTTACAGATATGACCGAGTTTTCACGTACCGCTAAGCAACCTATCTTTTTGGGTGCAGGGGGGAAGACATTAGAAGCAGTAATTGATAAGTCAAATAATCTGGATTATGGCGACAAGGCCGCAAACGATAATATGGCCGCAACACAGTATATGATTAGTCTGGAAGAATCATTATATAACACACTTAGAAAACCAGGGATTTCTGTACAGCGCGCAGGGACAGAGGTTGTTGTTATACTGGTTCGTGATGCAATAATGAAGCTGTCTGTTGCTGAAATTTCAGAAACAGGGGACGATACCTTGAAAAAAATTTCAAAAATATTAAAAGACTATCCTGCAACATTTATAGAAATCGCGGGGTATACTGATTCTATGCGCGACCAAAATGCAGCGTATGCATTGTCGTTGAATATGGCGCAACGTGTCGGGGTTTATTTTGCAGAACACGCAATTAATCCAACACGACTGTTTATTGTCGGGCGGGGCGCAGCACGCCCAATCGCAGCACAAGACAATATCGGGCGACTTACAAACAGAAGAATTGAGTTGAGAATCGTTCCTGTGCGATAGTTTTAATAACTTGCAATACGCTAAATATGATTTATAATTGCCATCGGCGAAGAGAAAATTGTTCCTTTTTATGCTTTGATAAAGAGTGTAAAAATGAATGATTTTTCTTCGCAATGAAAAAAATTAACACTTATAAAATGGAGAAAATAAATGTTATTTGGTTTATTTAACAAAGAAGAAAAAACTAAATTAAATAACCCGATTGCAGTCGAAATACCATATGGTGATGAAACACTGCGTCTGGAAACAGGACGTATGGCAAAGCAAGCCACAGGTTCTGTATTGGCAACAATGGGTGGAACAATGGTTTTGGCAACCGTATGCGCAGAAAAATCTGCCGTAGAAGGTCAGGATTTTTTTCCTTTGACGGTTGACTATCAAGAAAAATTCGCATCGGCGGGTCGTATCCCTGGTTCACGCGACAGACGCGAAGGTCGCGCATCAAACGCAGAAACACTTATTGCGCGTTTGATTGACCGCCCTATTCGTCCTTTGTTCCCTGAAACATTCAAAAACAAGGTACAAATTATCGCACAGGTGTTTTCATACGACAAAAAAAATCAACCTGATATTTTGGCTATGATTGCATCCAGTGCCGCGTTGGCATTGTCTGGGGTGCCTTTCCAGGGCCCAATCGGTGCCGCACGTGTCGGATATTCTGATGGAAAGTATATATTAAATCCTTCTAAGAAAGAAACAGAAGAATCTGAAATGGATTTGGTTGTCGCAGCAACAAAAGACGGTGTGCTGATGGTTGAATCTGAAATCGGTGAACTGGATGAAAAAACTGTTCTGGGGGCTGTAAAATTCGGTTTTGATGCGCAACAAACTGTTATTAATGCTATTAACGAACTGACACAGGCCGCAGGGAAAGAACGCTGGGAAACACCAGTAAAATCACCTGAATACATCACGATGGAGGCCGACTTTGAACAATTCGCAGGTCAGATTGAATCTGCATTGCAAATCAAAGAGAAATTAGTTCGCTTAGAAACATTGGCCGCAATTCATACCGCCGCCAAGGAACGTATTGCTGTGCTGTTCCCAGAAACAGAACGCGCTGCATCTACGCTGGAATCGTGGGCTGATGAGGTTATCGAAGGACTGACTGCACGCATTATGCGCGGCAATATATTGTCTGGGAAACCACGTATCGATGGACGTGACAACAAGACTGTTCGCCCAATTGAAATTGAATTAGGAATTTTGCCACGCGCACATGGTTCTGCACTGTTTACACGTGGCGAAACACAGGCATTGGTGTCATTGACGTTGGGCGGTGGCAAGGATGCTTTGCCACTAGAATCACTGGACGGCGCCGAAGAACGTGACTTTATCCTGAATTATAATTTCCCAGGATATTCCGTTGGTGAATGCAAAGGATTGAAATCGCCTGGTCGTCGTGAAATCGGACATGGAAATCTGGCATGGCGTGCAGTTCACCCAATGGTTCCAACACGCAGTGAGTTTGACTATGTTATCCGTATTGTGTCGGATATCTTGGAATCAAATGGTTCGTCCAGTATGGCGACAACCTGTGGTGCAACACTGGCAATGATGGATGGTGGTGTACCAATGAAACGTCCAGTCGCAGGTATCGCGATGGGATTAATCAAGGAAGGTGATGATTATGCTATCTTGACCGATATCTTGGGTGACGAAGACCACTTGGGCGATATGGATTTCAAGGTGACAGGTACAGACCAAGGTATCACTGCGTTGCAAATGGATATCAAAATTACTTCTATCACATTTGAAATTATGGAACGCGCTTTGGCACAGGCAAAAGATGGCCGTATGCACATATTGGGCAAAATCGAAAAAGCCATTAAGAAACCACGTGCACACATCTCTGAATTTGCGCCACAGTCGTATACTATGAAGATTAATCCAGACAAGGTGCGTGATGTGATTGGCAAGGGCGGTGTCGTTATTCAGGCACTGACACGCGAAACAAATACAACAATCGATTTGGAAGATGATGGTACTGTTAAAATCTTGGCCGTCAACAAAGAAGATGCAGATGAAGCAATCAGACGCATCAAAGACATTGTTGCAGAACCAGAAGTCGGTATGATTTACAAAGGTACTGTCACAGGTATCAAGGATTTTGGATTGTTTGTAAAAATCTTGAACGGGTTTGAAGCAATGGTTCACATCTCTGAAATTACCGGTGAACGTTTGGCAAAAATCGAAGATGCAAAACTAAACGAAGGTGACAGCGTTTATGTAAAATATCTGGGTATTGATAAACGCGGAAAAACACGCCTGAGTATGGTTGGAATCGACCAAACAACAGGTGAAGAAATCGAAAAGTAAAAACATTAGGCAACACACCGTACAGGTGTGTTGCTTTTAAGATAACAAATATAAAGGAGAGATATAATGGATATGGAAGCACTGATGGCACAGGCTGCAGAATTGCAATCTAAGGTATCTGATGCACAAGAACAGCTGGCCAAAACAACTATCAAGGGTGTTGCAGACAACGGCGCATGCATCATTGATATGACCGGCAAATACGATATATTAAACGTACGAATCCATCCTGATGTTTTGTCACGTGGCGCGGATGTTGTCGCGGCCGCTGTGTTGTCTGCATATCGTGATGCAAAAGCAAAGGCCGATACATTAATTGACAAAGTTATGGGTGAAGCGACCGAAGGTATGCCTTTGCCACAATAAATAAAAAAAAAAAATTCCCCAAACGGGGAATTTTTTTTATTCATGGCGGTCTGGATATTTGCCGTCAATCAAATTCTGACGAACAACGTGATGTTTGACCTTTTGTGTGCTGGTCAAAGGCAAATCTTCGGTCGTCATTGCAAAGTGTGTCACCCATTTATAGCTGGCAACTTTTTTATTTGCAGCCGCGATTTCGGCACTTAGTTTTTCCATTGTCATACCTTCTTCGACACTGAATACACCGTATGTGACAGTCTTGTCTTTGACACGATGTTCAAATACTGCAACGTTTTTTACCCCAGGAATTTTGATAAACAATCCTTCTAGTTCATCTGGATAAACATTTTTGCCACTGTCCAAAACAATTACTTGTTTTTTGCGGCCCGCAAAGTGCAGTTCACCATTTTTATCCATTGTCACCATATCGCCAGTATTAAAGAATCCGCGTTCGTCAAAGATTTCTGCATTTGCAGCGTCGTTATTCAAGTATCCACCGAACACCTGATGTCCGCGCAACCACAGCACACCAACACCATCTTCGTTTTTATCACGAATTTCGCATTCGTTATTAATTGTTGGGGCACCAAACGCAAATGGAAAACGCTTTTTGGTTGGTTTTGAAATACAGATTGGTCCAACAGTTTCTGTCAGTCCATAACCCTGAATAAATGTCAGCCCCAAACGTTCATAGAATGTTTCAACCTCTGGCTTGGTTGCTGCGCCACCTGCAATCAGTAAACGCGCACGCCCACCAAATACATCCAGAATAGGTTTTTGTACCTTGCGTACCAAGAACCCAAGTCCGATTTTCTGTAAAAACTTTCCGTATTTCAAAACGAATGATACCAACCACCATTTCTTTTGTGCCTTGATATTATCGATGATTTTATTACGGAAAACTTCCCACAGGCGGGGTACAGCCGGTATAATTTGTGGGCTGAACTTTTTAAAGTCTGCCATAATTTCTTTTGGATTGATTGTTGGTTGCAACAAGACCCCCGCGCCATAATGCAACGTTGCCAAGATTTCAACCCCAAATCCAAACACATGATACATTGGCAAGAATCCATACAAATAGTCCCCAGGCCTAATCCATTCTGCCATTGATTCCAGTGAATTTGCGCATTCAACGATATTAAAGTGTGTCAAAGGCACAACCTTTGGTACGCCTGTTGACCCAGATGTGAACGACATTGTTGCGATATCTGTTGATTCAACCGCGGCTGGTTTCAAGTCTGGATTTACACCCTTGTCTTTTTTAGTGATATCATAGAATTTAAATTTATCTGTCTTGTATACAAAAGACTTTTCTGCACAGACCATTTTGCAATTTGTTATCGCGGTCATATTATCGTATTCATACGGTGTCAAATTTGTATCCAGTAATAATACAGTTGCCCCCAAATACCACAACGCAAACAGCGTGATTGGGAATTCAGGTATATTGTGTGACAGAATACCAACAACATCACCCTTTTTAACACCCGCAACATCCAATGATGCGGCACGTGCCTTGACAATATTAATAAAATCTTTGTACGCAACGCCTTCGCGAACCAGATACAAGTTATCTGGATATGTTTGCGCAGTGCGTTCCAGTAATTGATACATATTCATAATAAAAATTTCCTTGTTGTTTTTATATTGGACGATTGATATTATACCTAAAGTAAATAGGATTGCAAATATGAAAATTTTAACATTAAATATTAACTCTATACGGGCACATATCGAAAGTTTTATGGATATACTGCGCAGTGGTGAATACGATGTAATTATGGTTCAAGAACTAAAAGTTGAAACCGCAAACTTTCCACATACAGTGTTTGATGAATTTGGATATAATATCAAGGTTTTTGGTCAAAAAAGCTGGAATGGTGTCGCAATATTTTCCAAGTATTCTATTGAAGATACAGTGATGGGACTGCCAACATATCCTGATGTTAATGCCAGATTTATAGAATGTGTTGTTGATGGGCGTGTACGCCTGATTAATACATATATGCCAAATGGTGATACTGTTGAATCCGCTAAATTTCCTTATAAACTGGAATGGATGCGTGAATTTACAAAGTATATCGAACAATACCTAAATTCGCCAGAACCAGTTATAATCGGTGGTGACTTTAATGTCGCAATTGAAGACCGCGACGTTTGGGCACCACGAAATTACGTTGGTATTGCAATTGCCGCACCTGAGGCGCGTGAAATTATGAATCAATGGCTAAACACAGGTTGGGTTGACGCATGGCGCGCCCTGCACCCAGACGATATCGGTTATACATGGTATGGTTATCGTGGTCGTGATACGATTGCAAACAAGCAAGGGTTGCGTTTGGATTATTTCTTGTGCAATAAAGTCGCCACTGAAATGATTAAAAATTGCGAGATTGATATGTCGCCCAGACTGGCGGACAAGCCGACAGACCATTGTGGATTAATGCTGGAATTAAAATAAAACACCGCCCAATTGGGCGGATTTTATTTTGGGCCATTAATTACTGGACATATTTTGCACACAGGGCAATTTGCACAATCTGGTCGCAGCGCTTTACAGGTGTATCGGCCATGTAAAACCATAACATGATTTACCACAGAATGATATTTTTGGGGGATTATTTGCAATAATTTCTGTTCGACTTTTTCGGGTGTGTTATCTTCAAACCCGACCCAGCCATATCGATGTGCGTTGCGGAAAACATGCGTATCGACACCAATATTCGGCGCGCCCCACAAAACATTGCACACAACATTAGCCGTCTTTTGTCCAATCCCAGGCAGTTTCATCAATTTATCGCGATTATGGTATTCGGTCGGAAATGTTTCTGTCATACCGATTGAATCCAACTGTTGCGCCAACGCAATGATATTTTTTGCCTTGTTATTAAAGAACGATATAACGCGTATATGTTCTTTGAGGCCATCAATCCCCAGTTCTAACATTTTTTGCGGGGTTGGCGCGACAGTAAACAGGTCGGGGGTGACTTCGTTTACTTTTTTATCAGTTGCCTGTGCAGACAATATAACAGCCACTGCAAAGTTAAATTCATTTGTATGATATAACTCCGACCGTATCGTCATATCAACAGTCGGAATTACAGCGTCAAAATATTGTGATGGTGTCATTATTTTTGCTTTTGATATAGTGCCAATATTTCTGCGTTTTGTTGTTTCAATATACGCAGGTTATCCAATATTGCAAACGCTTCTGGACTTAAATTCATCTGATATCGACATAGTGGTCCATTAATACATTCACCGCCATCGTCATTCATATGTTTGCATCCGTCGTATTTTTCTGGATAAAAGTATTTTTTGCAATACGGAAACATTGACATCGTTTCACCTCTTTCTTTTTGTTTTTTCAAGAATAAGGCCCGATTTTGTCTGTCTATCTTTACCAGATAGTCCAGAATCAATATCTGAGACATGTCTTCTACAACTGTCTGGCAGTCGCATCCCTTGTCTGGGGCCACACAACAAACCCCGTCCAAGGAACGCCAACTGCAATCACGATATATATTTGCACAAAATATTTTTGCCATATCTTATGCCTTTACAACAGAAATACTTAATGCGTACCCTTCGAATTCGGTGCTGTATTCACCAGCGCCAGTATTCATTTCGCGGATAAGCGCATCGTGCATTATACGTTTTTTGTGTTGTTCAATCGCATTCGCCAATGCTGGGTCCGCAGAATAAGTCAACACAATTCTGTCTGAAACATCCAAGCCGGCGGTCTTGCGTGTATCCTGAATAAAGCGCAACGCTTCATTAGCCAAGCCTTCTGCGACCAAGTCCGCACTAACGTCTGTATCCAGAACAACAACCGCGGTATTATCAGGCAATGCCGCCCCAGAAACACCATCACGAACAGTTAAACGATTTTCAAATTCGTCTGCGTTCAGTGTGTGACCGGCCACTTGCAGTGTGTCACCCAATACCTGATAATCGCCACGTTTTACCGCAGGGATAATTTCCTTTAACGCACCACCCAGTCGCGCACCAATTTTTGGTGTGATTAAGTACACAAAACTGTCTGCAACTGCGGCGATATTATTGTCGAACTTAACAGATTTTACATTCAGTTCGTCTTTGATGATATCGCTGTATTCAGGCATAGAAACACCCGCGATTGTCAACGAATTCAGTGGCAAGCGGTTGCGCAATTTATATTGTTCGCGCAATTGTTTTCCAACAGAAACGATTGATTGCACACGACGCATATCGTCAACAATTTGTTTATCAAAACTTGTCGCGGTTGGAAATTCTGTTAAATGCACAGATTCTGCGCCCGTTAAGTTGCGATATACATATTCAGAAACGAATGGTGCAAATGGCGCCAACAGGCGGCACAGTACAGTCAGCACTGTATACAATGTGTCAAATGCAGCCTGCTCTTCATCCCAGAAACGTGTGCGCCCACGACGAATGTACCAGTTGTTCAACACATCCAAGAATCGAACAAAATCCTTGATTGCACAATCAGGCTTGTATTCACGAAGTGCGCCATCAACCGCGGATGTCAATTCAGACAATTCTGCCAATATGTATTTATCCAGTGGATTTTCTGGATTTTGTATTTCTTGCGCGGTCACATTTCCTGCGTTTGCATACAGTGTAAAGAAGTGATACGCATTCCACAATGGGGTTAGAATTGTCTTGGTCGATTCTGTAAATACTTTACCTTCTTTATCAACCGGCACTGGTTCTGCCTTCATAAAGTTAGAGCCCAAGATAAACAAACGAACTGCATCTGCACCGTATTGTTCAATTTGTTCTTCGGGGTTAACAAAGTTGCGCAACGATTTCGAGAATTTCTTTTTGTTTTCATCAACGACCATACCGTTTGCAGATACCGCCATAAACGCAGGACTGTCAAACAGTGCGGTTGCCAATACCATCAATGCATAGAACCAACCGCGTGTTTGGTCTTGCCCTTCGATAATATAGTCCGCAGGGAATGTTTCTTTGAACTTTTCAACATTTTCGAATGGATAGTGCAACGAAGCCCATGGCATAGAACCAGATTCTACCCAGCAATCCAAGACATCAGGAATACGTGTCCAACCGTCTTTGGTCAGTTTGTCCAGTGTTGGGCGATGCAGGTCTGCGACAGGTACACCAAAGAATTCTTCCAATTCTGTGATAGAGCCAAATACTTTGTATTCGCCATCTTTTTCCCAAATTGGCAACGGCATACCCCAGAAACGATTTCTGGAAATTGACCAAGGACGTGCGTTTTCAATCCAAGAACGGAATCTTTCGCCCGCAGATGTCCAATTAACTTTATCGTTATTTGCAATTAATTTATCTTTGATTTTCGGCACATCGATATACCAAGAATCAGTCGCACGATAGATTAATTTTTCTTTACTGCGGTCGCCAAATGGATAACTGTGCTTGTACTGTTCTTTTTTGACCAGTTTGCCATTATTCTTTAACCAATCCAGAATCGCAGGTGTTGCAGCGAATATATTTTGTCCTGCAAAATCCAACACATCGTCTGTAAAGTTTCCATAATTATCAACGTTTAACAGCACTGGGAATTTTGGGTCTATATTTTTTGCAGCCCAAAAGTCATCAGCCCCATACGCAGGCGCAATATGAACAATACCAGTACCATCAGAATCGGAAACATAGTCCGCAGGAATTACCTGATACAATAATCCAGTTGGGTTTTCATAATAAGGAAACAGCGGTTTGTAATGCATCCCAGCCAATTCCGCACCAGACATACGACCGATTTCGGTTGTGGATGCAAACTGCTTTTCATACGCCTTTAGACGCGTTTCGGCAATGATATACACCGCGCCATCTGTATCCTGCATACGCAGATAGGTCATATTTGGATTTACCGCCAGCGCACTGTTTGCAGGCAGTGTCCATGGCGTAGTCGTCCACGCGATAACCCGGTCGCCATTTTCAAGTTCAAACCAAACCGTCACCGCATCGTCAACGATTTCGCGATAGTCTTGGGATGCTTCGGAATTTGAAACAACTGTCCCATTAACCCAGTCAAATGGATTTACACTATAATCTTTATACAGCAGACCCTTTTCATACAAAGACTTTAATGTCCACAACATAGATTCCATATAGTTTTTATCCATTGTCTTGTATCCATAACCATCGCCAATATCAACCCAGCGACCCATACGTTCAATAAATCTGTTCCATTCATTCGCATAGGTCATAACATCTGTGCGACACATATCACAGAATGCAGTTATGCCATCTTCTGCAACAATGTTTTTTGCACTGCGCCCTTGCTTTTTTTCAACAGAATTTTCCGCAGGTAATCCATGGCAATCCCACCCCAGTTCACGAACAACATATCGACCATGCATCGTTTGAAAGCGCGAAACCATATCCTTGACAACCGTCACCCCCAGATGCCCCCAGTGTGGCAAACCGTTCGCAAAGGGCGGCCCATCATAAAATGAAAATGGACGACCACGTCTGGTCTGCTCTAGTGACTTATGAAATGTATTATTTTCGCGCCAATACGCCAACACTTGTTGTTCCAACGCGGTAAAGTCTACTTTTGTATCTGTTTTTGGATAAGACATTTTTTACTCCGATTTTTTTATTAAAAATGGGCGCAAAAGCGCCCCAGCCACGTGCCAAAGCGCATGCGACCATTATTTAATAATAATTATTGTTGTTTGTTTCATCGGCAAACAGTTTACAATGTATTTATGTAAAAAGCAAGCGCAGGAATAAAAAAATATAAACAATTCGTTTTATAATGTGATATAATAAGACACATAATATAGGAAGGAATAACAATGAAAAAATTATTGCCACTTATTGCGGCACTGTTGGGAACAAATGCATTCGCAACAGATGTTGTCACAGATTCAAATGCAGAACTGCTTAATCAGGCCGAAGAAGTATATAATGCGACACGTATTGTATGCTCTGGCATATCTGACCAAATTGCAAAGGTTGCAAATATATCAACTGCGAATACCGCAATTACAGGTGCAGGTACCATCGCAGCAACTGGTGCATTGGTCGCAGGGGTAAAGAAAAGCAACATAGATGCAGAAATCGAAAGCAGATTAGATGAATTTTGCAAAAAAAATGATTGTGCACAGAACCCCGAAACGAATCCACAGGAGTTTTATAAAACAATTATCGAAGGGATTGCTGATATTTCGACTGAATCAGGGTTGGATAAAACAGATTCGAAATCTATTGAATCTATGCTTGAACAATCACAAAAACTGGGGAATTGGCGTACCGGTCTGATGGCAGGTACAATTGGCACCAACCTGGCGACTGCGATTTTATCTGGCCGTAATATGAATCAATCTGATTTGATTCAACAAATTACAGCATGCAATGATATGATTAAAACAGTATCCGAAGTACAACATACACTGAAAACAGCGGGCATCAACCCAATTGAAAACCCGGTTATGAGGAAGTTAGACAATGCAAAAACATGGTGTGACCAAATGAATGTCGCGGATGTTGAAAAAATCGAAAACCGTATGAAGGCATCCTTGGGAACGTCAATCGCAGGTGGTGTAATCGGTGTTGCAGGTACCGCAACCAGCGCAGCTGCAAACAGCGATAAATATTCAGACATAAACACACGCGCATCTTTACACGCCAACAACAACACCGCAGAATTACAAAAGGCAAAAAATCTTAACACCGCTGCAAATATAATGAGTGGCGCCAGCATTGCCACCGGTGTTGCCGGTACAGCGGTGAATATATCCCTGATATCTTTGGCAAAGAAGATGATAAAATCAGCACAGCGTTGCGAGGAAATCTTACAATAACATCAAGCAAAGGAACAAAAAAAATGAAATATATATTACCAATATTTTTAACCTTGTGCACATTTCCAATGCTGGGGTTTGCAGAACCAACAATCAGCCCGTTTACCAAGGTGACCATCTACCAAAACGATATCAGCAATACTGTGACAGACACCGGTATTTATAACCTTTGTATGAATTTGCAAAAATTTTCACTAAACAATCTTGGGAAGGCCCATTTGGTCAAAATACAAGATGATGCGGTGACAAGTGATCACGCACCTGAATATGCTTCTCATCGTAGAGATGGATACGCCAAATCAGAAATTGATATAAAAAATTTTTGCGAGTGTCTGGCACATCGGGGATATTCTATAAATGGCAGCTATTATCAGGCGAGTGACATGTGTAAAGAAATGCATAGCAAATATGCCGCAGTCTTGATGACATTGGCAACTTTTATAAAAAATGATATGCAAAATATTCAAAAGAATACAGTTATGGAAAACTGTAATTATTACGATGAACCATCGGTTTACAAGGCCGCCCTTAGTGAAAAAGATATTGATATGCTAAACAGGTGCAGCAACGACACCCAGGCAACCGTAAGTTGTTCAAATACCAGGGGCGACAGTCGCTGTTTACTGACCCAGCAAGTGAAGTGTGTTGATGGCAAGACTTATACTTATCAGTCTTGCAACAAGCCGGTTTTGGAAAACGCATCAAATGGCAAACTTGCAATAAGACAAGCAGTAGATGTATGTGGCAATATAAACGACAATACAGCCGTCTTGATTAATGGCACAAACGGATATTCGCTTAAGAACGATTATGATATGAATTGTGTTTTGAAAAAATAAAAACGAAAAACCACCCGAATGGGTGGTTAAATTTTCTGGTGCCGGTGATAGGACTTGAACCTACGACCCCCTCATTACGAATGAGATGCTCTACCAACTGAGCTACACCGGCGATGTGAGTGCACTATAACGCATCAAAAAAATAAATTCCAGTTGTTTTTTTGATTTACAACAAAAGGAATTTCTTGATATAATAAATATGAATCCAATGGGAATTGGGTTCGGGGACTTTCAAACCCTATAACATGCGGTGCGTTTGCATCGTGATTCCGTTATGGTGCATCGCACTGTTAATGCCTGGCCACGTTGGTTGGGTGTCTGTTGTTATATAACAGGACAACGTCTAAAAGCAACAGGGTCATTCATGTTATGATTTTGAAAGCGCCCGACCGTCATATTTCCATGGCGGCTATTTTTTTATCTATGGGAAAAAGGGCGAAAGGCATGAGAGAATTTTTAACAAAAGGATTTTTTGGCGCGATTTTGGGGTTATGTATTGGTACATCTGCCAGCGCATCGATTATATCACGCAGTTTTCTGGACGAGGCACTAACCGACTATGCCACCAACACCGCCCTTGATTTAAAAGCAAACCAAAGCGATTTTACTGATTTGTCGAATAAAATCGGCAGATTGCCAAGTGGGGATATGGATGGATTAAGACAAGCGTCAAAAGCTTTTCTTTTTGGTTCAGAAGCCACGATGCTGCCATCCAGCATGGAAGAATTAATTAAAATCTTATTCGTTTTTGATGAATTTCTACCCGCGTTTGAACAAATTATAAGTGGGTATTACCCGAATTATGAATATCCACAGATTATGGGTTTGTATCCTTTGACTAATGCAGTAAAACAAATCGGCACATTGCCAAGTGGGGATATAAGTATATCAAAAGGATTAAGAGCCCTAGTTCCGGGTACCGAATATATATATCCCAAAAGTATCGGTGTATTTATAGAAGAAATGTATTCTGGCAATATTGGATTATCCAGCCTTGCACAATCTGTATTCTATGGCAATGAAATTATGGGACAAACCAACACTGCACTTCAGGTCAAGGGCCTGCTACAAATCACACACGAAATCGGCACATTGCCAAGTGGGTCGTTGTTGGGAACGAACCAAGCAATAAATGCTTTTTATAAAGATATGAATCAAACAGAAACCCCTACATATCCAAGAAATCTGGGGGAAACGATACATCAGATATATCAGACTCTTTTTCCAGCTATAGTAACTCGCATTAATTCGGTTTCAAATACCGCAAACAGCGCCAGATCCGTCGCTGATGCCAACACCGCCAAAATCGGTGACCTGCCAACAGAATATGCGACTGTTGGGGCGGCGCTGACGGCGATGGATGCCAAGATAGATGCGCGGGAATTGCCCAGTTCATCTGCCGATGGTCAATATGTGTTAAGCGCAAAAAAAGTTGGTGATACAATTACCTATACATGGGTCAGGATGGACCTGACCAGCGAAGAACAAGCGCAATAGACCTTAAAAATGCGGTTTCTGTGACAAAAACACAGAATAAAACACCGACATACTTCCCCGTCGGTGTTTTTTTTGTTGTCCCTGCGGGGCAATGGATACCCGCCTGCGCGGGTATGACGATGAACGAGGACGGGGCCTGAAAAAGCCACAGGATGACAACACTTCGTTAAAACTTCGTGTTGCAGGCAAGTTTTGTTAAAAATTCGGGGTGTGGTTTGGTGTGGGTGGTTTTGATTTCTTTGTTTTAACAATTTTTTTGTAAAAAAAATTGTCATTCCATGGCTTGACCATGGAACCTAGG
>JAFQTD010000035.1 GCA_017409215.1 Alphaproteobacteria bacterium | reverse complement strand
GTTGCTGATTTGACCAATTTGAAATCTCAGGTTGAAGGTTTAGAATCTGTTGTTGGCGATGAAACAGCGGGGCTTGTCAAAGATGTTGATGATTTGCAGTCTGCGGATGCGGCAATGGGCGGTCGTGTTGACACATTGGAAACAACGGTTGGTAATGCAGAATCTGGCTTGGTCAAAGATGTTGACACATTGGAAACAACGGTTGGCGGTGCGGATTCTGGCTTGGTCAAAGACGTTGCAGATTTAAAGACAACGAAACAAAACGTATTGACTGCAGACAGTTATATTGATGCGGCCGCGTTGACTGAAAACAAAGTAAAAGTCGTTGTTGATGGACAAATCGCAGCAGACAACACTGGTATAGTGACAGGTGATGCGGTGTATAAATATGCATTGCCAATACCACCGGAAGAATGCTCAAATACAACTTGCGTTTTGACAACTGATCAAAATGGTGAGCCATATTGGATGCAGTTGTGGTTGCCAAGCGACCAAGAAGAAACGCCTGAAAATGGCAGTGATGCATAAATAAAAAATCTATAAATAAAAAAAATCATTTTTTGCTCTTTACACAAATGGGCAAAAAATGATAAAATGAAACAACCAAAAGAAAGGAAGGGAAATATGAAAAAATTAACAGCTGGTATTTTTACCGTTTTAATGGGATTGGTATCTGTAAATGCTGCCGATG
The DNA here is from genome assembly GCA_017409215.1 of Alphaproteobacteria bacterium. Classification (GTDB taxonomy): domain Bacteria; phylum Pseudomonadota; class Alphaproteobacteria; order Rs-D84; family Rs-D84; genus Enterousia. The sequence goes on along the minus strand of JAFQTD010000035.1, from coordinate 4,129 downwards.
CCGCCGTCGCATCCAAGGGATATGTTGATAAATTAACAGGTGATGTTGCAACTGCGTTTGGACCTGGTACTGGGGTTGTTGCGGGTTCTGCCAACTTGTCACAGGCGGCGAATGAGTTGTCAGAAGCTATTGGTAACATGCAGAGCTCTACTTATATCAACACTTTGGAAACCGAAGAAAAAACTCTGACGGGTGCGGTTAATGATTTGGATTCAAGGGTTACTACGAATACTGGACATATCGGTTCTGCAACCTTCAACGAGGAAAATTTGAAAATTGTAAAAAATGCAGCTGATTTGACTGTCGCGATTAAGGAATTGGATGAGGCGGTTACCGCGGCGTCTGGTGATTTGAATGGTTTGGGTGATTTGGCGAGTGAGGATACTGTTTCTACTGGTCTGATCGATAATAGTGCTGTGACAACTGATAAGATTGCGGATAGTGCTGTGACAACTGATAAGATTGCGGATAGTGCTGTGACAACTGATAAGATTGCGGATAATTCTGTGTCGAGTCAACAATTGACTGCGGAAGTTAGGACTACTATAGGTGAGTTGATTACTGCAACACAAAACTTGAAGGCAATTGCGACTGTGCCGGCACTTTGTTCTAATCCAGCAAATTATTGTGTTTTGACAACAAATGGTTCTACGTTTATATGGGAAGTAATTGCGCGTGATACAGAAGAAACTGTGGGTACTGGTGAAGGGTATACGCAAACTGGTGTGACTGTCCCAGAATCTGAAAAACCTCAGGGTCAGTAATGATTTGACTGTGTTGTATGGGGATGTATCCCCGTACAGCATAGTTGTTTAAAAAAACAGAAAGGAAGGGAAAAAATGAAAAAAATATTATTAAGTTCTTTGTTGGCGGTTATGGCGGTGACGTCTGCAAACGCAAAAATCGCATCAACAGGCTATGTGGATGATGTGCAGGAAAAAGTTTTAAGTGATGCACGCGTAATGGCGCAAAATGCGACTGCAGATGCAAAATCTTATACGAATGAAAAAATTGGTGCTTTGGATGCGACAACCAATGGGACTGGTGCGGTTGTCACAGGTGTGACCCAGACAGATGGTGTAGTTACTGTGACTAAGGGGAATATTGATTATTCAGATTTGACGGGTACACCAACAGTTGATACAGCTATGAGTGATAGCTCGGCAAATGCAGTTCAGAATAAGGTGATTAAATCTTATGTTGATAATGCTATTGATACTGTTGAAGGTGAAATAGGTGAGGGCTATCAGAAGTTGGATCAAAAATTGACATCAACCGACGATGAAACAAGGGTTGTTACCCCTGAGAATCGTGATTTGTTATATCCTTCGTATGCCAAGGCTGAAGCTATGGTCGGTGCTGGGGTGCAGTCTGCGAATGCTTATATTGATCAAGAAATTGGTGCTTTGGATAGTACGGCTGTAGCGACTGGTACGAACGATGGTAAGTATGCAACTGTTGTTACTCAAACAGATGGTAAGATTTCTACGGCGAGGGTACAATTTGATAGTTCTATTAGTGCTGATTCTACTGCTTTAAATGCACCGACTTCATTAGCGGTTAAAACCTATGTTGATGATGCTATTGCTGGGGTTAACGGTGATGTTTCTGGCAAGGTTAGTATTAACCAGGGGCAGGCTAATAAGGATAAGGGATTGATTGTAAATGCATCTGGTGCATTGGAATTGGCAGATGTGGCAACAGATGCGGAACTAGAAGCTGTGAGTGATATTGTAGCTCAAGTAAAGGCAGGTGTGAGTGACATAAATAACAGTGATGTTATGAAGTCTGGTATTACTTCAGGTAAGGTTGCTGAAATTACGCAAAATACAACTGATATTGCGGCAATTACAGGTGCAGACGAAGCCACGGAGGGCAGTGAGGATGGTCGTCAATATGTTCTAACTAAAAAAGTAGCTAATGGAGCCACTACTTATAGTTGGGAATTAATTGATCGTGCACTTGCAAATTAATAATTATTCTGTATGAATTGTTTGGGGTAATTTTGCCCCAAACAATTTGCAGGATGTATTATATAAATCTGATGGATTTTTATAATATTGTTTGTTTTCTTGTTTGATTAAGGTGAGGGGGTTTATGTATAAAAAATGTGTTTTGTTTGCTTTGTTAATGACCGCGCTTTCTGGGGGGGCGTTTGCAAATATTCCATCAACAGCTTATGTTCAGGAATATGTTGATGAAAACAAGTACACTTTGCCACAGGCCACTTCATCAGTTTTGGGTGGGGTGAAAATTGGCACTAATATCGGTATTTCCAGCGGGAAAATTTCGGTTGCAACTGCTAATGGTTCGACGTTGGGGGTTGTAAAGGCTGGTACGAATACCACTATTTCCAATGGTGCGGTAAATGTTGAAACAGGTACACCATCAACACTGGGGGTGGTAAAGGTGGGGCAAATTCCGTCGGGGTCGGCAACATCGACAACATATGCCACCATTTGGGTTGAATAATTTTTAATTTTTTTAATATGGTCCCTACATTTTTGTAGGGATTTTTTTTTAACTGATTTGTTTTGCAAACAAATTTGTCATTCTATGGCTTGACCATGGAACCTAGGTTATGCCAATTTAAAAAAAGGAATACACCTGGGTCCTGTGGGGCATTCACCCACAAAAATTTGCAATTTTTGCGGGGCCCGAAAAAGCCACAGGATGACAAGAGCTTAATTTATAATTTTTGTAGGGGGTGAAAAATCATAAAAATGTCCCTGCGGGGCAATGGATACCCGCCTGCGCGGGTATGACGAGGAGGCGGGGGCAGGTGATGGTTGGGGTGATAATAAGTTGTTAAAACCTTGTGTTGTAATGGGCAAATAAATTATTTGAACTGTTGTTTATTCTTAGTTTTATTAAAAACGCTCGTCATTCCCGCGCAGGCGGGAATCCACTGCCCCGCAGGGATACTAATAGTGTCGTTTTTTTATTTTTAGGAAATCCTAGATTAAAATTTTGTGTGTGTGAAAAGCCACAACGATGATAAAGAGCCAAGGATTTATAATTTTTGTGGGGGGTGAAAAATTCACAAAATTAAGTCCCTGCGGGGCAATGGATACCTGCCTTCGCAGGTATGACGAGTGTGTGAGGATGGGGTCCGATGCAGGTATGACGAAGAGGCGGGGGTGGTAAAGGTGGGGCAAATCCCGTCGGGGTCGGCAACATCAACAACATATGCCACCATTTGGGTTGAATAATTTTTAATTTTTTTAATATGGTCCCTACATTTTTGTAGGGATTTTTTTACTGATTTGTTTTGTAAACAAATTTGTCATTCCTGTGCTTGACAAGCACAGGGGTTACAAGATTTCTTGTATTTTCTCTTTTGTATATCGTTTTATATAGTATATAGTATCGTCTTGGTTTTTGCATTTTTCTAGGCTTGAATTGCTTTTATTGGCACACTCTTGCTTTATTTCTTTGATTGCGTTATCAGCATATGAAAGTAAATTTTGTATTTTAGTTTTGGTTTCGTCAGATGCCAGATTTATTTGTTCTTCTATAGAAAGTGCTGTGGGTTTAGCCCCATTAAAAATGGGGGCGCTGATTGATTCAGGTTCCATTGCCTGGGGTTCTGTTGAGTCTGCAGATGTGCTGAAAAATTCATTGAAAACGGTTTCCACTATATTTGATTTACCGGACATACACAGTGCGACATACCTGTCCGTTATTTGTGGGTATTTCATTCCATAAGCGTCGCTGGCGGCACATGGCCTACATTTACTTAGTGTGGCGCCAACATTGCAAGTGTATTCTTTTTTGCCGCATTTGCCTTTTGTTGCCCTTTGTACAGGACCGTCTTTATCGACATAGGCGATAATTTTTGTTTTATATGTGGTGGGCAGTTCGTTATAATCCTGTGGGATGTCATCAACCATTTGAAAACGACAATCAACCTCGTTGGCAAGGACGCCAGATGATACGAATAGTGGTATAATAAAAATAAATAATAATCGGTTCATTTTTTTTTCTTTCTTGTTAAATTTGTTAATCGTTATCGAATATTCTTTCAATTAAATTCCCCAGTTTGGTACCGTCAAGTTTTTCTTCTATTTTTTCCATTCGGTTTGCGATTCTTTCGAACTTAGCCTGTTTTAGTATAGCGTCAATTCCT
>JAFQTD010000034.1 GCA_017409215.1 Alphaproteobacteria bacterium | reverse complement strand
GACTATACCCTGTACAACAACCGTTGTTATATGTGACTTCTCCCATTGGGCCAACACTCAATTCGCAGATTGGCTTGGTTGGGTTTGATGTATCGCATGCGGTCACAGTTGTTTCAGCATCGCAGTTTTGCGCAAAGGCTGGATAAAGCATATATGGCTGCGCATTTTCACTGTATGTCATACTTGTTGTCAAATTTTTGCCAAAATAAAAGCCGTCATTTCCCATTTCGCCGATACCAATACCAAACGGATATGTCGCAGCAAGAGGCGTGGCATCCGTACTGACACTATTCGGCACAGTTTCGGAGTTTACAAAACCGCGGAATGTCTGGTTGGCCATACTTGGCGTTATGTAGGATTCTATGACTTCTGGGGTATAACCCATACTGATAAGAGTTCGGCCTACTTCATTTGCAAATATTGGGCCAATATTTGCAGTCATATCAACAAGCTTTCTTCCGGTGTCGGAATATATCAAACTGTTTGTACCAACAACTGCGTTATCAGCATCAAAGAATGCAAGACCTATTGTTAGATAAGAGCCTGAGCCGTTACCCATTACAATAGTGCGCATTGATGCGAAATCAGATTTGAGTTTAACCTGTGCCGTTATTGTACTTTCTGTTGTAGCAGGAATTGTTATCGCCTGACCGGGTTGATAGTCAACACCGTTCAGCGTATAAACAAACGGCCAGAATGTTGGACCATAAGGTGTCGTCACAGATTGACCGACAGATACATTCATATCAGCAAGAAACGCTTTTATAGCTCGCATAACTAATCTAGAACAATAGGTTTCGCCACGACAGGCAGTATCGATAGCAGTCAAATCAAATGTTAGTGTCAGGTCGTTTGCAACGCATGCCTCTGGCGTGGCGGTGTTTGCATTTGCGACAGGTACGCCATATACAGCGGCGGCAAGTGCCGATATCGACACCAATTTAAAGAAATTTTTCATTATTTACTCCCTTTTTCTTTCAAAAAAATAACCGCAATGGAAATTCTTGCGGTCGGGGAGTTAGCAAATCAGTTTATCAATGACCCTGTCCGCTTTTGGGGCGCACCCCTGTTGTATGGCGGACAGCCCCCCGACTTTTTTGTCAGGGCATTATCAAGATTTCGATGCAAACAAGGAATAACATATAATCAGATTACGACACTTCATATATGCAACCATATATTTGCACCGGATAAACTGGGCCTGCTACAGCCCCGAACCAGATTCCCATCTGAGTTCAAGATAAACTATATCAATATTCTGATTTTTTTGCAATCGTTAATTATTATATTTATGTAAATTCATCATATTCGTGTGTGCCAACGCAATCGCAATCGCGTCTGCTTCGTCCGCAGTTTTGGGCTTCGCAGCGGGCAACAATATCTTTACCATCTTGTCAATCGCAGATTTATCTGCATGCCCTGCCCCAGTCAATGCCTTTTTTATCTTGTTCGGTTCGTATTCAAATAATGGAATACCGTTGTTAGCAACCGCAACAATCGCAGATGCGCGCGCCTGTCCCAATATTAATGTGGTCTTGGGGTTTTGATTTACAAAAATAATCTCTATACTGCATTCGTCAGGCTGAAAAGTTTTGCAAATGTCGTCCAGACTACGAAAAATTTCCAATAAACGCGCAGACATTTCTTGTTTCGGACTGGGCAAAATCACGCCGCTGGCAATATATTTGCGCACAGACCCCGCAGTGTCAATCACCGCCCAACCAGTATGTAATAATCCGGGGTCAATCCCCAATACACGTCGCGTCATTTTCTGAAACTTATTTTGCTGACCGCATCATAACCAAAGTACTTGTTGATGCGGGTTATGATTTCGTCCCGCTGATAAGACAACTGTAATGCATAGGCAGGATTCGTTGGTCGAATCACCACATTAAACGTGTTATCGCGATTCTTTTTTATCGCAGCCAATGATGCAACAGATGCAATATCTGCGCCCATAATATCAGCCCAACGCGCCAATAAATCAGAATCAGATGCACGCACACCAAAAATCCGTATCAAACCACCCAGCGCACCCGCAATTGTTTGCGGGCGCGAATAACGACTGTCTATCTTCTTAGTTTGGTTTGACATATACGTATTCTTTTGGCATTAGGATAAACATTTGACCCTGGGCATGTTGGCCTTGGGCGAACTTATAAGCATCGTCCCCCTTGCCAAAGAAAATGTCTGCACGAATCCAGCCGCGAATTGCACTGCCTGTATCCTGGGCAATCATTAGTCTGCGGAACGGACGACCGTCTGATAAATTCGTGTTTACATAAACAGGCAAGCCCAATGTGTACAACGTGTTATCCATTGCGATACTGCGTATCTTGGACAACGGCGTACCCATCGCACCAATCACATCTGGCGGGACAGATTCATAAAAATATACATAACGCGGATTTTTATATATCACATCACGCGCAAGTTTCGGATTGGCCTTTAGGTGTTGCCAGACAGCCTCGGACGAATAACCGCCAGATGGACGTATGCCACGATTGCGCAGTTCTTCACCAATCGACTTGAACGGCATATCGTTTACCGCAGAAAAATTCAATTTTACGTCTGTGCCATCCTCTAGGCGTAAATTCCCAGAGCCTTGGATTTGAATATTCTGAACATCAACAATGTTCGCCCAATATAAAACACGACCTATTTTTTTCTCTACAATATCTTTCTTGGGAACACCCTTGTACTGACGACCATCTGTTGGCAATGCCATCAGCGGTTCATTACACTGTTCAGTTTGTGTGCGACACGCAGGTATCACAGGTGAATAATAGCCAGTATATGTCCCCTTGTCCCCGCCACGTTCATTAAATATCTGATAGGGCTGAAAATGTGATTCAAACCATGCGCGAATAGTCGCAACGTCAGCCGATGCAGATGGCAACATACGACACTTTTCCGCAAATAATTCCCGATCAGGAATAACACGACCGCCATATTGAATCTGCGCCTTGCACGAATTACGAAATGCCTGTAGCGCATAACGAACATCGTCATCACGCCAGCCAGGTAATTCAGAAAAACTAACACGACGAAAATTTGATGGTAATACAGAATTATCCCCAGATACAGTCGGTGTTGATACGTCACAAGACGATAATGCAAACGCACATAACAACCCAGAAAAACAACGAACAAAATTTTTTTTATCAAAAATTCGCATATTTCTTAATCCCCCCACTTGTAAAACAATTTTATAATGCTATATTAACATAAAATGCGGACCAAAGTCCAGACTTTACATTCGCCAAAATCAAAGGAGATATAATTATGGCAAAATTTAATATTATTTCACAATTCTTGAAAGACTTTTCGTTTGAAAGCCCAAATGTTCCTGAATTATTTTTCAAATCAGACAATGGTCAGGCAAAATTAGAAATCAATATCGATATTCAAATCAAAGGCGCAGAAAACAACTTGTTTATGGTCGACTTGATTATCAAGGCACACTCAAAATTGGAAAAAGACGATAAATCTATCTTCTTAATCGAAACAACTTATTCTGGACTGGTTCAAATGGAAGAAGAAAAAGACGAAGAAGTCAAAAAACGCACGTTGTTGATTGATGTCCCAACATTGTTGTTCCCAGCCGTTCGCGCACTTATCACCAGAACAACATCTGAATCAGGATTCCCAGCATTTACAATGCAACCTGTGGACTTTGCACAGTTGTACGAACAAAAGAATGCAAAATAATAAAAAAAATATCAAAAAAAAATCCCGTTTGGGATTTTTTTTATTTGCCATAAAGAAAATCTTCGTTTCGCGATAATTTTATTATCGTATCGATATCATCATCGTCCGCTGTACGCTGACGCTTGGTCTTGCCACAAATTTCACACCGATGCGTTATCACAAAACGCACCCCATCAGGTGCAACCGAAATCGGACGCATCATCCCGCCACAGGTCGCCGCCCTGTCACCTGGATTTTCATCAACATGACGCGACCACAAACACCGCGGACAATGATTTGTATAGCCATTACCACGAACAACTGCGCCACAATGGGCGCAGTTAAAATCTTCAACAGTTTTTGTAAAACCCTTCATTATATCCCCAATGCGTTGCGATACATTTGTGTTAATTCGTCTGCTTCGTCCAGTTCATCTGGGTCAAGTTTGCGCAGACGTATCATTTGACGAATATATTTCGGGTCGAAGCCTGCGGATTTAGCCTCGCTATAAATCTCTTTGATATCAGCGGCAATCGCGGCTGTATCTTCGTTTAATTTTTCAATTCTTTCAATAATGCTTAATAATTGTTGATTATCGATTGCACCATGATTTGCTTGTTTCATCATCTAATTCCCCTTGTTTATTTGCTTTTTTTATGATATACAATTATTCGAAAAAATCAAGAAAAACAAAATCAAAAAAATCAAAGGAATTATAATGAATAAGTTTACAAAAATTACCGCTTCCATTGGTCCAAAATGCGAAGACCGCGAAACGCTGACCCGTATGATTCAAGCCGGTGTTAACGTATGCCGCCTGAATTTCAGCCATGATACAGGTGATGCACAGGGTAAAAAAATTGACCTTATTCGTGAAATTTCCACAGAACTAAATACGCCTGTTGCGATTATGATTGACCTGCAGGGCCCAAAACATCGTATTGGGAACTTTGAAACCGAAGATAAATATCCACTGGAAATCGGACAAAAATTCACCTTTGATTCAAATCCAGCCCCTGGGGATGCAAGTCGTGTATACCTGCCGGATACAGATGTGTTGTCTTCGTTGCGTGTGGGGGACAGAATATTGCTGAATGACGGAAAAATCGAAATGAAGGTCGAATTTGCATCACCTGATAAAGTTGATGCAACCGTTGTGCGCGGTAATGAAATCTGGTCCAGACGCGGATTTAATTTGCCTGATACAGAAATTGATACTTCTGTGCTGACAAAAAAAGACCGCGAAGATTTAGAATATGCAATCACAAAAAAACCAGACTATGTTGCAATTTCATTCGTGCAAAAACCAGAAGATGTCGCAGAAGTACGTGACTTTATCACACAACGTACATCACACCCGATTAAAATTATCGCAAAGATAGAACGACCAAACGCAGTTGAACGTATCACAGATATCGCAGCCGCTGCAGATGGAATTATGATTGCACGTGGCGATTTGGCCGTCGAAGTACCGTATGCAGAAGTGCCGGCTATTTCGCGCCATATAATTCGCGAATGCAGAAAAATGAACCGCCCTGTTATCGTTGCAACACAAATGCTGGGGACAATGATTAACAGTGAATTCCCAACACGCGCAGAAATTACAGACGTTTCAAATGCGGCATATCTGCGCGCGGATTCAACGATGACCAGCGAAGAAACAACAATGGGAATTAACCCCGTTAATGTGATTAATACTATGTATAATATCTTGGCATACGCAGATTGCGATGCAATCACAAATCCATACGATTGGTCACGCGTAGAACACCTGCCAGAGAACGATTGGTCACGTTCAGTTGCATCAATGGCGTACCTGAACAAAGCATCCGCAATCGTTGTATTTGCACGCGATACAATTACAACAACCCAGATTTCATGCAGAAAACCAGATATTCCAATTATCGCAGTTTGCAATGAATCTGTAATTGCAAATCAATTATGCTTGGTACGCGGAATTTGCCCAATATACGATACCGAACTGTTTGGTATGCGCGACGCATTTAATTCTGCACGCAAGTTTAATATCAATTCAGGAAAACTGGTTATTGTTGATGAAGACAAAATTAGCCTGCGAACACTGGATTAAAAAACGCCCGAACGGGCGTTTTTTATTCTGTTATATTATTTAATTCCGTACGAACGGATGATAGCGCGCGGGCGCGTTCTTCGATTAAGCCATTCATATTTGCCTTGGTCAATTGGGCGGCATAATGTATCGAATTTGCAAATGATAATGCATCGCTGTTGCCATGGGTCTTGACCGCAAAACCACGCAACCCCAAGAATGTCGCACCGGCATACGAACGCGGGTCAATTTTATACTTTAACCGCTTGAACACATGTACCAAGAAAAATGCACCGATTATCGCCAAAACAGATTTCTTGAAGTTTTCAACAATTACGCGCTTGATTAATTTTGCGGTACCTTCGACGGTCTTTAATACGATATTACCTGTAAAACCATCGGTGACAACAACTTGAACCTTGCCGGCACTGATATCGTTTGCCTCTACAAAACCGATATAGTCATAGGGTAATTTATCTTTGTTTGCTGTTAAAACCTTGTTCAAGTGAACCAAAGTTTCGTTTCCTTTGGTTTCTTCGGACCCGATGTTCAAGACACCAAGTTTTGGTTTTGGCATTTTTCCGATAACTTCGGCATAGACACTGCCCAGAACAGCAAAGTCAAATAAAATTCCTTCGTCACAATGAACATTTGCGCCCAAATCAAGCACAACAACACGACTGTCCCCAGCGCCAGATGGCAGCATAGTCGTTATCGCAGGACGCGAAATACCGTCGATGGTCTTTAGCGCAAGTTTGGATAAAGACATCAAAATACCGGTATTTCCCGCACTAATCACAGCCGACGATTTACCTTCGCGGACGTCTTTTATCGCCATATACATGGACGTGTCCTGTGCGTGGCGCAACACATCCATAACTTTGTCTGTGCCTTTGATGGAATTTGGGGCATGTACAACTTCGCAATTACGGGAAACACGTGGGTATTTACCCAATAATTTACGCAAAACTTTCTCATCACCAAACAGGCGAAAGAAAACAGAATCTTCGCCATATTGATATAAATATTGATTAACACCCCCCAGCGCCGCATTTGGCCCTTTGTCGCCCCCCATTGTGTCAATCGATATGATTTTTTTATCGTCTGTCATCGTTTCTAATAAAAAAGCAGAAAGGCACATTTGATGCGCCCTGCTTCTGCCTTAATCGTTTGTATTATTATATTATTTTGCACCACATGCAGGGCAAACATGATGCGGACGTTTCTTTTCACCGCATGTTTTGCATACACCACATGGCATTACAGACAATACATCATGTGAACGACGTTGTGCAGAGCGTGCTTTACTTGTTTTACTTTTTGGCGTTGCCATTTTTTTATCCTTTTTATTTTATAACTGTCCTATTTTATTCAAATCATTACGATTTGCAAGGAAAACTTTACGTCCGCCCAGATTTAACTGGGCGGATGTTTTTTTTAGATGTCCAACAACTGCTGTTGACCGTTGCCTTCGCGTGCCAAACGTTCTGCTTTTTCTTCTTCTTTGGCAATTTCGCGAACGCGACGAACGTATGCACCAGTACCAACTGGAATCAAACGACCAACAATCAAGTTTTCATTGATACCAACCAGTTTGTCGGTTGAACCACTTATCGCAGCATCCACCAAGACCTTGGTTGTCTGTTGGAACGATGCGTTAGAGATAAATGAACGTGATGTCAATGACGCACGTGTCAAACCAACCAAGACCTGAGATGCCTCGGCAATTTTGCCACCTTCGCGTGCAACGCGTGCATTTTCTTCGTCAAAATCAACCCTGTCAACAACGGCACCAATCAAGAAGCCTGTGTCGCCTGGATTTGTTATCTCTACACGACGGGTCATTTCACGAATAACAATTTCGATATGCTTGTCATTGATTACCACGCCCTGTAAACGATAAACCTGTTGGATTTGGTCAACCATAAATGTTGCCAAGGCCTTTTGCCCCAAAATACGCAAGATATCTTGTGGTACAGGGTCACCGTCAACCAATTTGTCTGCCTTGTGAACAAAATCACCGCTGCGAACCAACAGGTTTGTACCCTTTGGCACAGCGTATTCAACCGGCGCAGTACCATCAGTTGGTTCAATGCGAATTACTATCTTGGCTTTGGAATCTTCTAGGTCAATAGTACCATCGATTTCAGCCAGCAATGCAGGATTTGTTGGGCGACGAACTTCCAACAATTCGTTAACACGTGGCAGACCACCAGTAATGTCACCTGTACGCTTTGCCTGAACAGGTATGCGTGCCAAAATATCACCGGCAACAACCTTGTCACCATTGGCAACATTCAATACTGAATATATCGGCAACAGATATTCTGCAATCTTTTTGCCACCCAGATTGATAACATTACCCTTGGCATCAACCAATGTAATCGCAGGCTTTAATGCCTTTTTGGTGTTCGTTTTCCAATTTATAACCTTGCGAGAAACGATACCAGTCATAGAATCAACTTCTTCTTGGTATGAAACGTTTTCAATCAAGTCGTTAAAGTTAACAATACCGTCTTTTTCCGCGATGATTGTATTGGAATATGGATCCCATTCTGCAACTTTGGCGCCTTTTTCAACTGTATCACCATCGTTTACAATCAACATTGATGCGTATGGCAGGTTGCTGCTGAACAATTCTTTGTCGTTATCGTCAACAACAATCATCTTGCCATTGCGACTTAATACCACAACACGACCCGCGCTGTTTTTAATGGTTTCAACACCTGACAATTTAATGCGACCAGCAACAGGAACTTCGATAAAGTGACTTTCGGCACCACCTGATGCAACACCCCCAATGTGGAAGGTACGCAACGTCAACTGAGTACCAGGTTCACCAATCGACTGACCCGCAATAACACCAACTGCTTCGCCAACGTGAACCAGCGCATTACGCGACAAATCCATACCATAGCATTTTGCACACAAGCCGTCTGAACAACAGGTCAGCACACTGCGTACATCAACACTTGGCAGGCCAGATTCATTGATTGCCTTGGCAGCAGATTTTGTAATCAGTTCACCAGCAGGAACAATGACTTCCTTGGTTAATGGATGAACAATATCGTGCGCAGCAGTACGTCCCAAAACAACATCACCCAATGGAACAGACAATGTTGAACCCTGATATACAGGTTTGGCCGTAATAAATTCAGTTGTGCCACAATCGTGTTCTGTAATCACTGTGTTTTGCGCCAATTCAACCAGACGACGTGTCAAATATCCAGCGTCAGCAGTTTTAAGCGCAGTGTCCGACATACCTTTACGCGCACCGTGGGTCGATGTAAAGTATTCAGACATGGTCAAGCCTTCTTTAAAGTTCGAAATAATTGGAACTTCGATAATAGAACCGTCTGGTTTCTGCATCATACCACGCATACCAGCCAACTGCTGAATCTGACGCTTGGAACCACGCGCACCAGATAATGCCATCATATATACAGAATTCCAATTGTCACCGTTGCTTTTACCCAATGCAGCATACGCCATATCACCTAATTTGTCAGTTGTGCCATGCCACAAGTCAATTAACTTGTTATAACGTTCGCCACCAGACAACAAACCGTTTTGATATTGTTCTTCGATTTCTTTTGCGACTTTTTCAGATTGAGCAATAATGTCTTTCTTTTCTGATGGAATAACAATATCGTCATAACCAATCGAAATACCACTGCGTGCAGCCTGTTCAAAGCCAGTATCTTTCAATGCGTCTGCAAGTAAAATCATCGCTTTGTCGCCACAACGTTCATATGTTGTCGCCAATAGCGCTCTTATCTCGTTCACTGGCATAACTTTGTTAACCAAGTCAAATGGCATATTTTCAGAATCAGGCAACAATTCACCCAATATCATACGACCCGCTGTTGTTTGATAGGTCTTGCCCTTGATACGCGCAACAATTGGTGTATGTAATGTGATTGTCTTGTTTTCTAATGCCAATTTCACTTCGTCCATATTCGCAAAACGTGGCGATTTTTCGTTGTGTTCACCATTAATCAATGAAATGTAATAAACACCCAAAACCATATCTTGTGATGGTACAATCATAGGCGCACCGTTCGCAGGCGACAATACGTTATTCGATGATAACATTAATGTGCGCGCTTCTAGTTGTGCCTCTAATGAAATTGGAACGTGTACAGACATCTGGTCGCCGTCAAAGTCAGCATTAAAGCCAGAACATACCAATGGATGCAGACGGATTGCCTTGCCCTCGATTAATATAGGTTCAAATGCCAACAACGATAGACGGTGCAATGATGGTGCACGATTTAACAATACAGGATGTTCGTAAATAACATTTTCCAAAATTTCCCATACCACATCTTCGCCATTTTCAACCATCTTGCGCGCAGTCTTTAATGTGTTTGCATAATCACCAGCCAACAGACGGGCATAAACAAATGGTTTGAACAGTTCAAGTGCCATTGTCTTGGGCAAACCAACCTGATGTAATTTCAATGTTGGACCAGATACAATAACAGAACGACCCGAGTAATCAACACGTTTACCCAGCATATTCATACGGAAACGACCAGACTTACCGCGCAAAGAATCAGATAACGACTTCAATGGACGACGGTTCTGGGATACCATTGGACGTGCCTTGTGCGCGTTGTCAAACAGTGAATCAACCGCTTCTTGCAACATACGCTTTTCATTGCGAACAATGATGTCTGGCGCGTGCATTTCCATAAAACGCTTTAAACGATTGTTACGAATGATAACACGACGATATAAATCGTTCAAATCAGATGCCGCAACGTGCCCGGCATCCAATGTGACCAATGGACGCATATCCGGTGGAATAACAGGGATAATATCAGGCAACATCCAAGATGGATCTGTTTTAGAATCCAAAAATGCTTCGACCAATTTTAATTGCTTGATTAATGCCTTGCGTTTTGTTTCTGATTTTGTTTCGGACAATTCTGCACGCAAACGAGTGCGTTCGTCGCCCATATCCAGATTAGCAATGATTGAACGAATGCCTTCGGCACCGATGCCAACGCGGAACGCGTCTGCACCAAATTCTTCAACCGCAGCCTGATATTCGTCTTCACTGATAACATCATATTGTTTCAGATTGGTCAAACCTGGTTCAATCACAATATAGGCATCATAAGAAACAACTTGTTCTAATTTCTTTTGTGGCAAATTATTTAATAATGTTGCGATTTTTCCTTCGCGCAGGAACCATGTGTGCGCAACAGGCATCGCAAGCTTGATGTGTCCCATACGTTCACGACGAACCGAGGCAGAACCAACTTCTACCCCACAACGTTCGCAAACAACACCACGATACTTTATTCTTTTGTACTTACCACATGCACATTCGTAATCCTTGACAGGACCAAAAATTTGCTGACAAAACAGACCTTCGGCCTCTGGCTTCATTGAATGATAGTTAATGGTTTCTGGTTTTTTAACTTCGCCATGTGACCAAGATAAAATTTCTTCGGGGGACGCAATCGTAATACGCAGGGCATCAAACTGCTCTTTATTTTCGATTTGTCCAAATATCTTTTGCAACATATTGCTCATTATATTTTGCTCCTTTCAGTCGCTTAAAAAGTTGTTAGTGGTTAGCAGTTAGGGTGTTTCCCCCAAGTTGCCATTTGCCAACCTGGGGAGAAATCTTAACCACTAATCAATTTTTTTTGGTGTCATCGCCAAGCCCAACCCACGCAATTCACGTACAAGTACGTTAAATGCCTCAGGCGTGCCGGTTTGAATGTCGTTGTTGCCGTTAATGATGGATTCATACATCTTGTTACGGCCGGTAATGTCGTCAGATTTTACCGTCAACATTTCACGCAATAAGTGCGCTGCACCATGGGCTTCAAGCGCCCAAACTTCCATTTCACCCAAACGCTGACCACCCATGTGGGCCTTACCAGACAATGGTTGCTGTGTCACCAATGAATAATTAGCAACAGAACGTGCGTGAATTTTGTCATCTACAAAATGATGCAACTTCAGCATGTACATAACACCAACAGTCACAGGACGGGCAAATTTTTCACCAGTCATACCATCGTACAAATCAAACTGACCCGTTTCTGGTAAACCAGCCATCTTTAACATACCACGAATGTCTTCGGCAGTCGCACCATCAAATGTTGGTGTCGCCATCGGAACACCGTCACGCAGTAATGCCGCCTGTGCACGAACATCTGTGTCTGTCATTTTTTCCAGCTTGTCCGCAATTTCTTTGCCATATACCTTGCCCATTACTGAACGCAAATCGTCTGTGACAGCACGTTTGGCCTTGACTTCGTCCAGAACCGCACCAATCTGGGCACCCAATGTACGGGCCGCCATCCCAAGATGGGTTTCCAGTATCTGACCAATGTTCATACGTGATGGCACACCCAATGGATTCAAAACAATATCAACAGGTGTTCCATCCGCAAGATATGGCATATCTTCAACTGGAACAACCTTGGATACGATACCCTTGTTTCCATGGCGTCCTGCCATTTTATCACCAGGTTGCAATTTCATTTTGTGTGCAATGTATACTTTTACTTCTTTTAATACACCGGCATTCAATGAATTGCTTTCTGTTGCTTTGGCGACTTCTGCATCGGCCTTTTCATTTAATTGCTTTAACTTTATCAAGTGTTGTTCACGCAATTCTTCTATCTTGGTCTGGGCCTCCTTGTCGGAAACAACCAGTTTCTTTAAATCTGATGGACGAATGCCTTCGAACACTTCGGATGTCAATTTCTTGCCAACAAAAGGTTTCAAACTGCCGGTACCAGATTCAATCACCATATTTTCTGCAATCTGAAATACTTGATCTGCAAAGCCTTTTTCAATAATCGTGATTTCTTCTTCGCGATCTTTGTTGATAGCTTCGATTTTTTGCAGTTCAATCATTTGTGTGCGTTCATCCTTTTTGACACCATGACGTGTCAGAACGTTTACACCAATAACTGTACCTTCTTCGTTTGGCCCAACGCGCAATGATGTGTCCTTTACATTCAATGCTTTTTCACCAAAGATATTACGCAACAAAGCCTCTTCTGGGGTTAATAGTGTTTCTGATTTTGGTGTGACACGACCGACCAATATGTCGCCCTGCTTTACGCGCGCACCAACATAAATAATACCAGATTCGTCCAGATTCTTTAGGGCTTCTTCACCAATGTTTGGAATGTCGCGGGTTAATGCCTCTGGCCCCAGCTGGGTATCACGAACTTTGAATTCCTTTTCAACGATTTTTACAGATGTAAATACGTCATCACGTGAAATCTTTTCAGAAATTACGATAGAGTCTTCGTAGTTATATCCACGCCATGGCATAAAGGCAACCAATACATTGCGCCCCAATGCCAAATCACCATAGTTCATTGATGAACCGTCTGCAATAATGTCGCCTGCAGAAATACGATCACCAACCTTGACCAATGGCTTCTGATGGATAAGCGTTTCACTGTTGGAACGTTCAAACTTTTCAAGGTTATAAATGTCAACACCCGTCACAACGTTGCGACTGTTCATACATTTTACCACAATACGGTTTGCATCAACAGATTCAACAATACCACTGTGCTTTGCAACCTTGCCTGTGCGGGAATCACGTGCAACTTCGCGTTCTATACCAGTACCAACCAATGGTGCCTGTACACGCAATAGTGGAACGGCCTGACGTTGCATATTCGAACCCATCAATGCACGGTTCGCGTCGTCATTTTCAACGAATGGTATCAAACCAGTTGCAATTGACACAACCTGACGTGGTTCAACGTCAATCAAGTCAATTTCTTCTTTTGGTACCATCGTAAATTCACCGTCAACACGTGCGGTCACCATATCTTCGGCCAAAACACCAGCATTCGTTGTTGGGGTATTACCCTGGGCAATTTTGTGACCCAATTCTTCATCGGCAGTCAAGTATACCAATTTATCAGTGATACGACTGTTTTCAACAACGTAATATGGTGTTTCAATAAACCCGTATGGATTCACACGTGCATAAGCAGCCATGTGATTAATCAAACCAATATTTGCACCTTCGGGGGTGTGAATTGGACATAGACGACCATAGTGTGTTGGATGAACGTCACGAACATCAATGCCAGCACGTTCACGATTCAAACCGCCAGGTCCCAATGCAGAAATACGACGCTTGTGTTCCAATTCTGATAATGGATTATATGCGTCCATAAACTGTGATAATTGAGACGTTCCCAAGAATTCAGACACCAATGACATCAATGGTTTTACATTGATAACATCTTGGGGTTGCATATTTGCAATGTTTGGTGAAGACAAGCTTTCACGAACCAAACGTTCAATACGAACCATACCGGTGCGGAAATTCTGTTCCAATAATTCACCGACCGTACGAACACGACGATTAGACAGATTATCAATATCATCAACTGTGTCCTTGCGGTCGATAATATTTGTTAATGTCTTTAACACCGCCAAGAAATCCGCCTTGGTCAATAAACGTTCGTCTTCTGGTTTTTTACCGGAATCGATTTTCAAACGTTTGTTCATTTTGAAACGACCAACAGCAGACAAATCGTAATATGTCGCATCGAAACCTTGGCGCATAAACAGATTAATTGCCGCTTCTAGGGTTGGACGTTCACCAGGACGAATGATGTTGTATATTTCAATCAAGGCTTCTTCACGATTGGTTGTTTTGTCCGCCATCAAAGTGTTGCGAATATGCGCGCTGATTGTGGCATTATCAATTGAAATCAAACTGATTTCTTTGACGTTCATTTTATCCAAATCGTTCAAGACTTCTTCGGTTATTTCTGTGCCAGCTGGGAAGACAACTTCTTCGCCATTCATTACCGCATCAAACAGATATTCACCGACCAAGGATTCTGGTAAAATTCCAAACTTCTTGGATGCGTCTGAAATCTTTTTCATACGTTTTGCGTTTAATCTGTCGCCCTTGGATGCCAAAACCGCTTTATCTTTTGGATTAATCAAATCATAATTCAGACGGTATTTATCCAAACCTTCAAAACTGGTGATGTCACCTGTCCAAAGTTTGCCATCGAATGATAGAGGGATGCGCTTGTAGAAAGCAGATAAAATTTCGGCATCAGACATACCACGAATTGTGGTCTTGCGTGGATCAGCCAGCCATTTCTTTTCATCTTCGGCCGCAGGCAAGCAACGCAACAAGACAGTTGCAGGAATCTTGCGACGGCGGTCAATACGAACATAAATAACACCCTTGGATTCTTCGAAATCAATCCAGGAACCATGTTCTGGGATAATACGTGCCGTATATGTGACAGGATTGCCAGCAATCTTGGCTTCTTTGGTTGTTGCGAATACTACACCTTGGGCACGATGCATCTGGGAAACAATAACCCGCTCTACCCCAGAGGCGATAAAACTGCCGCGTTCTGTCATAAGTGGAACTTCGCCCATAAATATTTCTTGTTCTTTGATATCACGCAAAGTTTTTTTGCCATCTTCGGCGATGTCCCATAAAATCAATCTCAGCTTCAATTTCAACTTGCTGGAATATGTCATATTGCGCAACATGCATTCTTTTACATTATAGACAGGTTTGTCCAATGTATATTCAACAAATTCTAAATCGGCAATGCCGGCATAGTCTTTGATTGGAAACATTGAAGAAAACACATTTTGCAACCCCATATTTTTGCGATTCTGGGGTTCAACATCTGCCTGCAAGAAATCCTTGTAGGAATTATATTGTATTTCAACTAAATCAGGAAGCGGAGTTTGCAAAAAACTTTTCCCAAAAGATTTTCTTAGTTTCTGGATAACTGCCATCGGTTTTAATCCTTTATTCTGTGCGTTTTGCAAACGAAGCGGTTAAAAAAATGAGATTCTTAAACAAATTTGAATATCTATATTCTTAAATGGTATTTTCAGTCTTTGTAAATTCCATTTATTTGTTTAATAATCTCCTTTTTCAATCCGCTTTTTGTATTTTTTGTTTTTTTACTGTTTTTACGCCTTGGTGCCCACATAGGGTTTCCCCTAGGTGGGCGGCGTTTTTTCGTGTTTCCACGAAACGGTTATAAAAAACCGTTTTGGTTAAAAGTTAAATTATTTCAATTCAACCTTTGCACCAGCGGCTTCTAATGCAGCCTTCAATTTTTCGGCTTCATCTTTTGCCAAGGCTTCTTTAACTGCCTTTGGTGCAGATTCTACCAAAGCTTTTGCTTCGGTCAAGCCAAGACCTGTTGCTTCTTTTACCGCTTTGATAACAGCCAATTTGTTTGCGCCAATTTCTGCCAAGACAACGTCAAATTCTGACTTTTCTTCTGCAGCAGCTGCAGCAGGACCAGCAGCAACTGCAACAGCAGCAGCAGCACTTACGCCCCATGTTTCTTCTAATGCTTTGGACAGTTCAACTGCTTCCAAAACAGTCAATTTTGACAATTCTTCAACTAATTTTTGAATGTCTGCCATTTTTTACTCCTATTGGGTAGGTCAGAATATTCCTATTCTGATGTTTATTGTTCTTTTTTTCCATACTCTGCAGAAACACGTGCAAGGCGCGATGCAGGTTCGACCAATATACGCGCAATTGTGCCACGAATTTCCAACAGTGAAGGAAGCTTGGATAATTGCAATACGCCGTTCGCATCCAGAACGTCCGCATCCATTTTACCACCAACGATTGTCAAATTTGGATGTTCTTCGGCAAATTTGGCCAATACTTTGGTGACCGCCAAACCGTCTGTTGCAACAGCAACCGCAGTTGGACGTTTTAACATATCGGATACAGATTCAAAGTCGGTGTCTTTTAACGCCAACTTCATCAAACGATTCTTGACAACCTTGAACAAGGATACCATTGGGCGCAATTCATTACGCAACCCTTCGAATTCCTGTACAGTCAAGCCATGGTTTTCAATAACGAAAACACCGTTTGCTTCTTTCAGGGACGACTGTAACGCTGAAATCAAATCTGATTTTTCTTCGCGTCTCATGTCTATTTTTCCTTCAAGCTTCTGTTTTTGTTAACTTTCCATCCAAGGTTGCCCTTGGGTGGGGCTAAGGTTCCTGCCCCAAAGAATCTTTCTTTGTCTATGATGGAAATTAAGTGTCACCACACCATCAGTCTTGGACAGAAATCTGTTTGTGCGACCGAATGTTAATTCAGTCGCACGTTATTATTTTGCATCTACTTTGATACCAGGCCCTTGGGTTGTTGCAATCGATACACCCAATATGTACTGACCCTTGGTAGATGATGGTTTAACCTTTTTCAGTTGGTCAATCAATGCATTTGCGTTTTCAACCAATTTTTCTGTCGCAAATGACATTTTACCAATACCTGCGTGAATAATACCTTTCTTTTCCGCACGATATTCAATTTGACCAGCCTTGGCAGTCGCAACTGCATCTGCAACGTTGTTTGTCACAGTACCCAATTTTGGGTTTGGCATCAAACCCTTAGGCCCTAAAACACGTGCAATTTTTGACATTTTTGGCATCATATCAGGTGTTGCAATTACGCGGTCAAAGTTAATATTACCTGCAGCAACTGCATCAATCAATTCTTCGCCACCAACAACGTCTGCACCAGCTTTCTTTGCTTCGTCTTGGGCATTTGCTGTAAATACTGCAACACGTACAGTTTTACCAGTACCGTTTGGCAAAGACAACATTCCACGAATGTTTTGGTCTGCCTTGGTCACGTCAATACCTAAGCGAATTGCAATTTCTAGTGTTTCATCAAATTTCTTGGATGCGTATTCACGCAACGCTTCGATACCTTCGGCCAAAGTATAAACTTTGTCTGTGTCCAAGTTTTTCCAAGTTTGCTGTTTCTTAGTCAATTTCATGATATTATTCCTCCACCTTTACGCCCATAGAACGGCATTGACCCGCAACAATATTCATTGCTGATTCAATGGTAGAGCAATTTAAGTCTGGCATTTTTGCTTCGGCAATTTCTTTTAATTGCGCCTGTGTCAATGTACCAACAAAGTCACGACCAGGTTTGTGAGAACCGATTTTTAATTTCAATGCCTTTTTAATATAATACGAAACAGGTGGCAATTTCATAATAAATTCGAAACTGCGATCTGTATAAACTGTGATAATGCAAGGAATTGGCATTCCAGGTTCTTTATCAGCAGTCCTGTCATTAAACTGTTTGCAGAATTCTGCAATGTTCACACCAGCAGCACCCAAAGCCGGACCAATTGGTGGCGCAGGATTCGCTTGCTTTGCAGGGACAACCAGTTTTACCAGTCCCTTAACTTCTTTTTTTGCCATTTGTTCACTCCATTTTTTGCGGTGCGTTATTGCACCTGAATGTGCTGTGGTTCGATATGGCGTATCTACCACAGTTTTTTGCCAGACAATTCGTTTACCGAATCGCCCAGACAGAAACTTTATCTTCCACCGCGTTCGGCAGATTTTAGTATAGACAGTTTATAATCTTCACGCATTTTTTCAAACTTCGCAAGATATTCTTTCATTTCTTCAGACTCACGAAATTTCTGCACATAACGAATAACATCTTCGCGTGTGATTACATACTCTATCTTGTTGGTTTTAGGATTTTTACGAACATCCATCTTAAACCCTTTCAACCTGTTCAAACTCCAGCTCCATACTGGTTTCACGACCAAACACCAATACAGTCACCGTCATTTTCTGCTTGACATTATCAACCTCTGACGCGACGCCATTAAAGCCAGCAAACGGCCCGTCGATAACATGCACTTCTTGCCCAACTTCGTACTGAACATCATCTGCAACAACAGAACCTTCTTCGACCTGTTTTAACAAACGACGTGCTTCTTCTTCGCTGACAGCAATCGGCTTGTTCTTGGCACCCAAGAACATAACAACCTGAGGCATCAATTTTACCAGCGAAAAAGTTTCATTATTCATAACCATCTGGACAACAATGTAGCCCGGGAAAAATTTCTTTTCGCTTTTTACGCGACGACCACCCTTAATCTCGGTCACTTCACGTGTCGGAACCAAAATTTCGCCAAATAAAGCATTCAAGCGACGTTTATCAATCTGTTCACGCAAACCGCGCGCAACCTTGTCTTCGCACCCAGTATGAACATTAACAACAAACCACTGCATTCTTTCTTCCATATCGCACATCCTTTGCCAGCATTAAAAAATCCAACCAACCAACGCATTCAACACACTGTCCACTACAAAGAAAAACAGTGTCGCCAATCCAGAAAACACCAATATCATTATTGTTGAACGCACAACAGTATCGCGTGATGGCCATACAATCTTGAACCATTCACTGCGAACCGACTTAAAAAAATCCAGTATTTTTTTCATAAAACTGTCCAGTATTACGTAATTTACCCGCAACCATATATAACAACACCCCTTAGAAATCTGGCAGGGGCAGAAGGAATCGAACCCTCATCCGCGGTTTTGGAGACCGATATTCTACCGTTGAACTATGCCCCTGTGGCTGCTTTTTTTAGCCCGACGTACCGCATGCCATTATATACAGTCCGCAAAAGAATAGCACACAAATACAAAAAATCAAGCGGAAATATTATAATATTTTTGCTTGTTTTGTGCAAGAAAAATTTAATCGGTCGTTTTTGCAACTTTTATATTAGTTTTTTCTTGCATAAGTTATATATTTTTTTCTACAATCATTTTAAATTGATAGGAAGGATTTTGTGTCAAAACGCGTAGAACCGCCGATTTTAGTATCAAGACTGCTGGTCTTTGTGTGCGCAACTGCAATTGTTGTGCTGGTTGGTTTGCTGATTGCGCTGATAAAAACTTTCCCGCTGAACAGACCACAGATATTCTTTTTATTGACAGAACCATCTAGTGCTAAGACAGTAAGGCTGGTTGAAATGTCAACAGCAAACAATGATAAAAATATTGAATTGTACAAACGCGCCTTTATTCGTGAATATATTAGACACAGGAACGAAGTGTTTAACAACACAGAAACTATGCAGAATATCTGGAATGGTAAAGTGCGCGCAATGTCAGCAGAAGATGTTTATGCGGACTTTATCAATACCGAAATGTTCAAGGGAATTATGGGAACGACGTCAGATTTTGACTTCTCGTGCCATGTGTCGTATGAAGATAAAATGATGTACTTTGCGTCTGAAAATGCATACAGAATCAACTTTCGCTATTTTTGTACCGATATTAATGGGGACGTTTTAACAAACAGCGCCAAAAACTATACCGTTCAAATCAAATTAAAAGAAATCGGTGATACAGAGATAGATACGGCAGGACGTATCGATAACCCATTGGGGTTGCGTGTCAGTGAATACAAAATCGTCGAAGGTGATGGCGATCCACTTGATAGCGTTTTTTACAAAATCAACTAAAAGAAACATATAAGGATGAAAAAATGGTTTTTTTAAGAAAATTAAAGTTTAGCGTTTCTGTTTTTTGTTTGATGGGACTGGTTTCATTACCTGCGTATTCTAATGATAATGAGCCATATGGGATACAAGAGGCCTGGGATAATCCAAATGCCAATATGGTTGACGGCAGTATAAAACCAGGCTATGCACAATTGGCTTGGTCCCCAGGCAGTGTATTACCATTAAAATTGCGCAATGGAATGGTGACAATGGTCACGTTGCCAAACGGCGAACAGATTGAGGATGCAATCGTAGGTGATACTGGACAATTCCAGATTGACACAACACAAGGCGATAGAACAATGTTTATTTCGCCCGAGCAAGGCAATCAGGGTTCTGATACAAATATGATTGTGACCGGCAAATCTGGGAATAAATACATCTTTTATTTACAGGCACACCCAAGTAATGCCAGCGAAATTATGTATTCTCAGGTCGATGTTGTGCTGGATGGGAATGGCAGTCTGCCAGTCGCAATGGGAACAACTGGCAAAACATCTGGGGGGGCACGTTCTATATTCAAGGCAGCGCCAACCACATCAAATGTTGTCGGGGTAGATGGCGAAGATTACGGTTGGATTAAGTCTATGAAAATCGACCCATCTGAATTTAGATTTGATTTAGATATCTTTGTTCCAAACCCAGACGATTATGTTATCGCACCAGAACGCGTATGGCGCGACAGAATCTTTACATATATTGACTTTGGTGACAAGGTTATTTCGATGACACAAAGACCTGTGGTTTCCCTGTTGGTCGAAGGTGGCGAATCCCCTGTTGGATTCCGCACAGACGGGGAAGACGGCAGACTGTTAATTGTCGAGGCGGTCGGAGATATGGTTTTACGCAGCGGTCAGCGTATCGTCTGTATCAAGAAACGTGAAAAACCATTCTTGATTGCCGATACTGCATCTGTTATGGCACTGGCAGAGGCCAACGTCGCACAAAGTATGTTGTCTGGTCAATCTTTGAATAATATCGCATACACCGACAGTATGGCCGCAATGAGTATGGGAACAAATTATACAGGGTCACCTGTATTTATGGGAAATACACAAACTGTTAACCCAATGACAGGCGCGGGGTATTATACACCAGCGGGATTTTATGGCATGCCACAGAATACAGTACAATCGTCGGGCAGTGTCGTTAATATGTTGCCACAACAACGCAATACTGCGGGCGCATACCTGCCACAGACAAATATACCACTGATTTCCAGCAACCAAGTTGGGGTCGCAGTGGAATTAAAATCAGATACGTCCGTTAAGGCACTGGATGATTATTGGGCAATGTTGCTGGCTAAATTTAGTGGTGAAGATGGTCAGGGGTTGTTAACACCATACGAAGATATGGTATTCTATTCCGTTGATACACAGGGGGTTGGTGATTTGGGTGCCGCATCAACCAGCGCCAGAATGTATCGCCTGCGTATCGGGCCGTTTGCAAGTATTGATACGGCGCAAAAACTGTGCGATAAAATGCTGAAATTTAGTGGCACAAGTTGCAGTGTCGTTAGATTACAATAAACAATATCAACAACACAAACAAAGCAGATTATCCGATGGCAAAGATAAAAGAAAAGTTTAATGTTCTGAAAACAAAACTGGCGGGTTTGACACAGGGAATGCCAAAGCGCGTGCAATGGCTGTTGATGCTGACTGCGTTTGTGTTGGTGTTGATATTATTGATGTTATTGTTTGGCGATGATAGCAATAAAAAAGCCAACTTGAATGATGTAGAAAAGGCAACAGCAGAAATAAAAATCGAACCTGATATCATCAACTGGGCTGAAGTCTTGGTTGGTGACACAAAAAATCAAGAAATCAGTATAACTGCAAGTGCGGATGTGAATGTCTTGGCGGTTAATAATTATACAGAAATTAACGGGTTAAACGTACAGCAGAATTGCACTGTAATCCAGCCCATTAATAAAACAATTGGGTGCAAAATATTTTTGAAATATGAACCAACCACTGTTCAGCCCGTCACAAACGTTTCTTTGTTCGTCGAATGGCATGACGTAAAAGAACCACAAACAATGAAAAAAGAATCTAAAATCGTTTTGACACTGGGGGCGCAAGCACCAATCAAAGAACCAACCCCTGTGCCAATGTCTGTGTCAGAGCCTGAACCAAAACCTGAACCAGCGGAAGAACCAGAGGAAGAGCCATTCGTAAATCAAGAGCCAGAAGAAGAACTTGATTTTGAACCAGAACCTGTGGAAGAACCAGAACCAGAGCCAGAACCAGAGCCTGTAAAGGAAAACGTCAAAAAATCTGTTAATGCATTGGCACCGGCAATTAAAAAGCCTGCAAAAAAAGCAAAGAAAGATATTGAAATTGTGATTCCTGATGGATGTTCAGATTTTGCATTCCCTGCATACGGAACATCAGGCAAACAAATCGGGTGGGTAAAGCCATCGGGTGGTGCGTATTATTATCATTCTTTTGCGGACAAGGACTGTACCAATGCCGAAGGGACTTATAATCCAGACAATGGTATCATCACAGATGACAGTGGTAAAAAAATCGGAACAGATGCAGAACATATCGGTTTGTCGGTGGTAAATAGTGGTGTGTTGCCTGAATTAAAAATGAGACCCGCAATAAAACAAGTTATTCGTGCAAAACAAAGCGATACCCCTTCAACACCTACTGGAACAATGGGGCGTGAGTTATCATCAGGTCAAGATATTGTAAAGCCAGCAGCGCCAATTGATGTAGACGAATATCTGGGGTCTGGAGAAGACAGATTAAGACCAACACGACCATACGACAGACAATTCATATTACGTCAATATAAACCAATTCCTGCAACAATTGTGTCAGAGGTGCGTGCAGACCCCGAAGCGTTAGAAAACAGTTTCTTGCCAGTGCGCGCAACTGTTGATAGAAACGTTTATTCTGATTCAGGACGCAATGTTATTATACCGGCTGGGACATTAATGCTGGGGTATGTGACAGGCAAGTTGCCCGGGCCATACGCATCAATCGGGCGTATGTCGATAAAATGGTACCAGTTCGTCTTACCAAATGGGATGGAGTATAATTTTACAGGAGAAGGAAATAACGATCCTTTTTCTGGTGACGCACAAGGACGTGAAGGTGTTCTGGGACGTGGCAGTACAGACTATCTGGAACAATTCTTTATGCCAATGTTGACTTCTTTTGTTCCTGCGGCGATTAACCTGATTAATCCAGTGGCGGATGCGTTTGTTAACCAGATTGACCTGGATAACAATACAGTTGTTCAAAGTGGAACAGTGCGTTCATCTGAGTTAGCAAAGTCTGAAATTATTAGCGCGTGGAATGCGGTTGCACAAAAATTAATGCTGGATATGATGAACAGTTCGGTTCCGCCATTTACAATTGCCGCAGGTACACGTATAACCGTATATTCACCTGTGGATTTGGTCGCATCATGTGGTGACGATACAAATAGTGGGAAAAAATGCGCCTTGGGATACGATAACGGATCGCGACGTTCAACGGGCAAAGGAATGCATGCTTTCGACCCAATTGATTATGAATCACCGGAATGGATGGGACAATCGAGAGCGTTTCAAACATTGAACTTTTGTGAGTGCGATGAAGTATCGGGACAGTGCCGACCAATTGAAGAATGCCGTAAAAATACTAATGCTAACAATGCGGCATGTGGTGGTTATTCTTATCAAACACTGCTGTTCTGGTGCCAATCGCAAAGCTATCAATCAAAGAAAGCTTTACAATATAAGACCTATACTGAAGACCAAACGAAACAGTATCAGAAAAAGATTCAAGAACTGGGTGGCGAAGGAACACAACAGTTTAACGAAGAAATTCTGGGGATACAATATAACGATGACGGCACTGTTGTTAATCCATACGAAAACCCTGTGACAGAAGCGCCAGCTGCAGAAGATACGGCACTGACCTGTATGGATGGCAGTTTACCAGATGAAAATGGTTGCTGTGCAGGTGAAATCTATACAGATATGGGTGAAATGGGTTTCAATTGCTGTCCAGAGGCCGGTGGCGACTGCTTCCCGCCGTTGTTATAAACGTCTTGAAATTACAACCCGCCATTGGCGGGTTTGTTTTTAGACAACAAACGATTAAGCAAAGGAGATAAACGAAAATTAGTATATTGATATTTTATTTTCAGTGCGCATTATCGCGCACTTTTTTTTATTAAATAAGCTGATGTAATACCCGTTTTAGGAATAAAAGCCGATTCGCGTACCATTTTATAAATATGCGTTTTGAATCGGATTTTCGATTCGCAATTCAACCGCTGGTTGTAATATTTTACAAGAATCTTTTCTTTGGGTATATATATCGATGACCAAAAACAAAATAAAAAAAACAAAGGAGAAAGAAAAAATGACACAAAGCTTGGCTAACTATGCAACTGAAAAATTCCAATCCCCAGAACAATTATGGTTCTGGTTCTTGTATTCTAAATCTGTGCGAAATGATTTTTCATACAGAAGGCACAGCCAAACACGCAGACCTTGTGAAATTCTGGATGTAGAAACACTGATTACAAAACTGTATTTGTGTGGAAAATTAACCGATGATGATTTGTCGGTAATGAAAAAATTTGGCGATAAAAAACGCGCACCCCATCAACATATATGGTGTGAAAATTATGCTGTCACAATTTGGGCACACGCAATGAATGTGCTGGGGGTTGCAGCACAAGAACGGGGATGGATTGATTAAACTTGTTTATGGAGTAAATGATGATTATTATCGGCTTTTGCAGAAATACATCAAAAATATTGCCACGCTTATTTTGCAGAAATTTTGTACATACAGCACCGATACTGGTGCGCAAATCAGACTTAGAAATGTGGCAATTTGTTAAATTTAATAAAATTGTTAAAATCCCGCTAAAATTGCGGGATTTAAATATCTTGTCAAAATATGGTTGGGTGTTCATAGTCTTGGACAACTGTAATGCCGATTGTACGAATATACGATATATGATTAGCTGTGTACAACTGGCGAAGAATATGATAGGGCTACGAAATTGGCGGATACAAACCCCAGATGCACTGTATAAAGAATTATCAAAGCATACTAACCGCACACAATAAAATATTTTGTTTATTGCGGGCTTTGTGATATAATTGGAGCAAAAAAGTAGGAGTTTTTTATGAGATATACTTTCACAAAACGACGCGCTTATTTCGGAAATAACGAAGGTGAATTAGTGGGCATATCGGTGACAGATGGAAATCAACATTATGATTTTTTTGAAAACACAATAAATGGTGTCGATGGACAAAATCAATCTAACTTGTTTGCAAATATTGATAAGTTTGTGGATGATAATTTAAAAACTATTAAAATTGATACCAATATGGCCCCAGCAAAAATGAGGCATAAATTAGATTTCCCACATTTGTATAAAAGTACAGATGCAAAAATTGAGAAATATTTTCAGGAAATCGCAGGCTTTTGGAAAAAACAGCACATAGCGAACGATTACTATAATATAACACAGAAAATGTCAAATTTTACGCCTGTTGGTGTTGAAGCTATGCTGACTGGAATGAAATATCCACGATGGACAGCTGTCTTTGATTTTTTACGCCTTGTTGACCGAGAAAATATTCAAGATGCTATTAACGCGTTACCAAAAGAAAAACGCACTGAAATGCTGAAATTCGCAAAGGAACATAATTTTAATATCTCGCATTCAGAATGGCACGCACATGGACGCGAACAATCAGACAAGGAATTTAAGAACAACCCAGAAGATAATGATTTTACGAAAAAGAACTTCTATAATATCGTTATGCGGGCGGCTGTGACAGTCTTGGCAGATAGGTTGAAGTGGGAATATTATAAAAAAACAAAGAATTTTGAAATTTTCTTTGATAAGGCAGACCAAACAGCGCTGAATGCATTGTCTGACGAACAAATTGCAAAAATATATGGCCCAGGCGCAGTTCAATACTTTGAAAACGCATTGGTTATTAAACAAAGAATCGAGAAAATTATCGCAGAAAAACGCGATATATCGTCATTCTTGAAACAGCTAAGGATGAACACAGATTATTACAATCAAGATATAATTAAATTGTTATATGATTCTGTTAAACATAACTATAGCAAGTTTAGCAAGTCAAAAGAAGTGGTTGATTTTGTTCGGGCCTTGCATGAAGTGACAAAAGACCCTGCTATGAAAAAGAATATGCAGGAAACATTTGGTTTAAAGAATTGTTATGAAGTTTTTCCATCACCAAAACAAGATATCAAAAAAACAAAAGTGGAAAAACGCAAAAATTTAGCCGATGCCGCGGACCGTATAAAGTCTGGCAATGCGCGCAGTGGCGCGGTGATTGCAGATGATATCGCAAGACTATATAATGAATACGGGGTTGCGCCTGTTGATAAAAAGAAAACCGTAGAGAAATTACAGGCAAAAAAACCGCTAAACAAGGCACAACAGCAAATTGTTAAAAGATACACAACAAATAAACGATAAAAACAAAGCCGTCCATTTGGGCGGCTGTGTTTTTTAATGATTTATTAACGAAGTCTTTGGAAGTTGTTATATATTCTGCAATTCATAAATTCACAATAAACCTTGCCTGTGTTATTTGGTCTTTCTGGGCGGTTGCATTTTTTGCCCAGTAATTCACAGTATGGCTTGCCGTCTTTCATTGTACGCAATTCTATGGCAGGTTTAGGTTGCTGTTTTGACGGCGCGGTTATGTTATTCTGTACAGTTTCAAACAACTTTATCGAAGCGAGCAAATTTTCTGCCTGATGTAAAATAGTTTTAAATTCTATTTTCTGTGTTTGTTCTTTATCAGCAACCGGTTTTGGGGATTCCTGCGCCTGTTTCTTATCAGCACCAGGGTTTGGGGATTCTTGCGCCTGTTTCTTATCAGCACCAGGATTTGAGGATTCCTGCGCCTGTTTCTTATCAGCACCAGGATTTGAGGATTCTTGCGCCTGTTTCTTATCAGCACCAGGATTTGAGGATTCCTGCGCCTGTTTCTTATCAGCAACTGGTTTTTGGTTTTCTTTCTGTGCTCTTGCTCTTCGCATAGATTCTGCTGATGCGCCTGCTGACTCTAGCATATGTAATATTTCATTACAGCTCATTTTTACAAAAGCTTCCGTTTCTTCATCTGTAATATTTATATCAAATGTGTCTTCAAGTGCCATCACAATCTCAACTACTTCCAGAGAATCCGCACCTATGGCCTCAAAAAAACGATCTTCTTCTTTATTTTCCAGAACGTACTTAATATCCCCGCCATACGTCACGTTGGCCACTATTTGTAAAAAAACCTGTTCTACTTTATCATTCATAAAAAATCCTTTTGGCTATTATTTTCTCAAAAAAGTAACACAAATAAAATACATTGTCAATCCGTTTAAATAGCGTTGCCTATATTATTTTTCAAAAATCATAAAAAACTTTTGGGTGGAAGGGATTTAATAATGTCCCTGCGGGGCAATGGATTCCCGCCTGAAAATCACCCACAAAAATTTGTAATTTTTGTAGGGTGTGAAAATTTCACAAAAATATGTCCCTGCGGGGCAATGGATTCCCGCCTGCGCGGGAATGACGATGAACGAGGGCGCGGGGGCGATGTGCGGGTATGACAACACTTCGTTAAAACTTCGTGTTGCAGGCGGGTTTTGTTAAAAATTCGGGGTGTGGGTGATGGGTGCGGTTGGTTTTGTTTTCCTTGTTTTAACAATTTTTTGTAAAAAAAATTGTCATTCCATGGCTTGACCATGGAACCTAGGTTATGCTGATTAAAAAAAGGAATACACCTGGGTCCTGTGGTCAAGCCACAGGATGACAAGAGCTAAAAATTTGCAATTTTTGCGGGGCCCGAAAAAGCCACAGGATGACAAAGGTTTAATTTGCAATTTTTGTAGGGGGCGATGTACGAAAGTGATGATGTGTGGGGGGGCATGATAATGTCTTAGATGTCCCTGCGGGGCAATGGATTCCCGCCTGCGCGGGAATGACGAATATGTGAGGATGGGGGGCGATGCGCGGGTATGACGAGAAAGTGTAAGTATGGGGTCTGATGCGGGAATGATGAAGAACGAGAAATAAAAAATCCGGCAATGCCGGATTATTTATTTTTGCACAAAGTGAACACTGTATTGCGGTTTCTTGTCTGCACCAAGTGCCGCGCGGACAACCTTGTTCGATGCAACTTGAACTGCACGAACCAGATTGTTTTTGTCCTTGCGTTCCGTTTTGGTCAAACCATCAATCGCACGTGTGATTTCAATTTGAATCTGACGCTTCATAAAGCCTGTTTCGTCTGATTCAAAGATACCGGCACTGGAAACCTCTGGCGTGCCTTTTAGGAAACCGCGCTTGTCAACAGGCAATGTGACAAATACCGCACCATTTGCCGCAATCTTTTTGCGGTTCTTGTAGACTTGGTCGTCTGCACTGCGTTCTGTTTCGCCCTCCATAACGACATAACTGGTTTCGATTGTTTCGGCAACATACGGTTCATTGCCGTTGCTGAGTGCCAACATTTCGCCATTGTGCAAGACCATCATATGCTTTGCGCCACCGCGTTCCATTGCCATTTTGCCGTTCAGCATTTCATTGATATAGTCACCATGCATTGGTACGGACACCTGGGGGTGAACCATATCATAGAAACGTTCCAATTCTGGACGGCCTGCGTGACCACTGGCATGAACGTTGTCTGTATCAAATATTGTGTGTGTCTTAATCCCCATACGCGCCAATTTGTTGTACAGATATGAAACGTCTTGTTCGCGACCTGGAATAATAATCGCACTGAAAACAACAGTGTCTGTCGGTTGCAATTTTAATTCTTTGACCTGACCATGGCACAGGCGTGTCAACATTGCAAACTTTTCGCCTTGGGAACCTGTCAAGAATATTGCTTGCTTTTCGGCGGGCAGGTCTTTGATTTCGCTGTGCAGATAGACATCGTCTTTGTTCAGATAACCAAACGCAATCCCCATTTCACGAAATTCTGGCAGGCCAACATATGGCACTGGATTTGGATTACTGCGTTCTTTTATCGCAGCAACACGACCAGCGGCGCGTGCAGCCTGGGCAAACATTTTGATACGCGCCAAACTGCGTGAATAGCCAGTCACAAATACGCGACCTGGGGCATTCTTCATAATTTCAGTCAGGGTTTCACGAACCTGAGTTTCTGTGACCTGCTTGGTCTGACGTGAAGAATTTGTTGAATCGCACATACATGCCAACAACATCGGATCAGAACCAATTTCAGACAGACGCGCAAAGTTTGTTGGGGCCTCGATTGGAATATCATCGTTGAATGTCCAGTCGCCTGTGTGCAGAATCTTGCCCGCAGGGGTTTTGATTATTAACATTTGCGCTTCGGGTACAGAATGTGTGACGTGAAATGTTTCGACTTCAAAAGGTGCAATATCAAGTGTCGCGCCATTGTGGTCAAATTCAACAATGTCTGTCTGGGGATTAAAGTCCATTTCAATCCCAGCAAATGTGCGACGCAAAATTTCTGCGGGAAAACGCGTGCAGTATATCGGCTTTCTGAATTTTGGCCAGATATATTTTAACGCCCCAATGTGGTCTTCGTGGCCATGCGTGACAATAAATCCAACAACGTCTTTCTTGCGTTTTTCCAACCATGTGGTGTCACAATATTGGACGTCCCCTGCCCCGATTTCTTCGTCCAGGAATCCCATACCGCAATCTACGACAAGGTATTTACCGCGATATTTATAGACATACATATTTTGACCAATATGTTCCAGTCCGCCAAGCGCCATAAAATAAATCTTGTCATCGTTGGCATCTGTTTCGTGTCGATTCATACCACGTATTTTTTGTGGCGATTTTGGTGCAGTTTCTTTGGCCGACACCGTCTTTTTTTCTTTTACTTTTACCATTTATTTTCCTTTTTTATAGTTAATATTCTTGTGCGACCTGCAAATTCATTGCCAATAAAGTAAAACGACTTTATACGCAGTAAATCTGAGGGTCGCACACCCAACACCCCCTATGGTATTTTATTATGACCAATAAAGACATAGGGATTTGTTCCAACAGAACCCATCGGGGTTCTTACATTCTCTGGGTACTGGTATATAATAGTGCAAAATTGTCTGAAATCAAGAGAATAAAAATTATCAAATACAACAGAGTAATCCCATTCACAATTTCTGTAAACTGCACAGAAAACACCGGTCGCCCTTCCTTACCGGTGTCTTTATATACAAAATTGTCCCTGCGGGGCAATGGATTCCCGCCTGGAAATCACCCACAAAAATTTCCAATTTTTGCGGGGCCCGATGCGGGTATGACGGGTGTGTGAGTGCGGGGCGATGTACGAAAGTGATGATGTGTGGGGGGGGCTTGATAATATTTTAGATGTCCCTGCGGGGCAATGGATACCCGCCTGCGCGGGTATGACGAAAAGAGGGTGTTGGGGGCGATGTGCGGATATGACGAAGAGAGAGTGTGTGTGTAGTAATGTTTTAAAGGAATACACCTGGGTCCTGTGGTCAAGCCACAGGATGACAAGAGCTAAAAATTTGTAATTTTTGTAGGGTGTGAAAAATTCACAATAATATGTCCCTGCGGGGCAATGGATACCCGCCTGGAAATCACCCACAAAAATTTCCAATTTTTGCGGGGCCCGATGCGGGTATGACGAAAAGTGGATGTGGGGGGCGATGTACGAAAGTGATGATGTGTGTGGGGGGCATGATAATGTTTTAGATGTCCCTGCGGGGCAATGGATTCCCGCCTTCGCGGGAATGACGAATGTGTGAGTGCGGGTTTTGTTAAAAGTTCGGGATGTGGTTTATGGGAAACAAATAAAAAAAGTCGTGAGAGAACACGACTTTTTGCGGTTTTCTCTTTCGAGAGAAAGAGGAAGGGAACTGTTTGATTACGATTCTGGCGTTGGTGCCTTTGTTGCACCAGTTGCGCTATTTACCCATTTCAACATTGAATTCGGTGTTGGATCAGCCTCTGCATCACCATTTACAGACATGCAAGTTATGATTTGCTGTCTACACGCATTCATCGCAACATTGTTTGTAGGTGACGACTTAGATGGTTCTAAGTCAGTGATGTAATCCACAAAATCAAAGCCGTTTTGCGTCAGGCAGGCTTTAACCTCTGGTATGCAATTTTCTGCATAGGATGCCAAGATGTTATCCTGCATATTCTTGATTTGAATCAATGTGCGGCGCAGATATTCCTTGACCACTGGATTATCGGGTTTGTATTTACCGTCGGAATTGTATGTCAAATTCTGACATTTATTCAATTCCGATATGCACATACCATAGTTTCTGCCGTCACTGCTGTCATTATAGCCGATTTTATTTTGCAGGAACTTAGAAATGTTGGTACCAGACTCAGTTGGAAACGCAGACGTTACAGTACTGTTAATAAAATCTTCTAGACTTCCATCATCATCCCATGCATTTGATTCATCATATTCCCATGTGGCATACAGCCCTGTGCCATAGAATCCAGGCGCACCTGGTTTATTATTATCAATAACTTGTCCTGGCATTGAACCAACAACGACTTCGCCGTTTACGATATATTTACCGGATGGGTCAATGCAGTTTTCATAGTCTGTACCACAGACAAAGTCGTCTTGCATACATGAATCAAGTGCATTTACACAGCTGCGCATATCTTGATAAACATTCTTGTTCTGGGCAACCATCAAGCGCGCGCGTTGCAAAACACTTTTTGCATTGCGTACTGTGCGACCCATTTCTTCGTTGCTGTCTGTCAATTTACGTTCGTATGCCAAACACTGTTTGTCAATTTCCAAATCATACGCGTTTGTGATAATCGAGATATCAACCCCCTGGGATTGACAATCCGACAGAACCGCCGCCTTGCAACGTGCAGTCGCGGTCTTGTACAATTGTTCACCACGTTGATTGCTGATACTGGATGTGTTCGCCTGACCGCCACCAAACAGTGATGACAAGTCAAAACCAGTACTGTCAACACTGAAGTCCAACAGGCCAGACAAATCAAAACTCATTCCTGTTTCAGTTGATGATGCAGACCCTGTCTTGACATCAACAATCAGGTTTTTAATTTTGTCTAAATCACTTTTCAACTGGGTATTATCAGATGATGATTGCATTTGATCTTCGGCAACAGTTTGCGTAAACAATATTTCAACTTCGTCACCGGTCAAACCAATATATTGAATCTGTTGTGCGACGTCTTGTAATGCCTCAGTCGCGGCTTTTAATGCCTCTTCTGTTTTTGCATAATTCTTTAAATTTTTAGAACAAGAACAACGTCCCTGATTATCGTCAAGCACATTGCAATAATTATCCATACATTGTGTATATTGCGCCTTGCAAAAATCTGTGATTTGCGCCAATTCATCCATTGACACTGCAGTTTCTTCGACCGTTTCAGTCACAACAGAAGATGCCGACACAGCAGACGCAGCCGATGGAACACGTGCACGCACTGCACCAGAACGCATTGCAACACGTCCAGTATAAAGCGGTGTGTTAACAGTATCTGTTTGAACAATAGATGCACGAGCACTATTTACAGACGGTGCCCCCTGCATTGCACGACGTGTCTGGGCAATCTGTTGCGCAGCGGTCGCACCAACACGCGTGTTTGAACGTGTCGCAGTGCGGGAAACCGTACCACGCGACTGTGCATTTTGTGTGGTTGCAGTACGCGCCGCAACGCGTTGCGTTGTCGCAGTACGCGAACTGGGCATTACACGAGCAGCCGACGCAGTGCGTTTCGATACATTATTCGCATTCGTCACAGATGAAGGCAACACACGCGAAACCGAACGTCCAGAATTTGCAGTAGTACGTACACCCCTGCGCGATGGTTGAACAACAGGCGCGCTTTTTTCCACAACCGTTGTCGTTTCATCCGCAACCATATCGGCTGATTCTGCATCAGAATCATCCACATAATCCGCGACTTCTTCGTCATAAAATTCATCATAGGTTATGGGCGCAACCTCTGCAAATGCGGGTAAAACCAATAAACTGCTTAGTACTGCAACAAATCTTTTCATAGCTAAATTTCCCTTCTCTTTACAGATTATTTTATCATATATCACGTGCTAATACAAGCGTATTTTTTCACAAATTTACTTCTTGCAATTCTGTTGCCAGCGCCATGCGGATTTTAGAGTTTCAGACAGCGGAGTGTCTGCGCGCCAATTCAAAACACGACCCGCCAATGATGCATCTGCCCAAATCGCAGGAACATCCCCTGCACGACGTGCAACAATCTGATAAGGAACATCAGCCCCAGTCGATTCCTGAAACGCGTTGACCAATTCCATAACAGAATAACCGCGACCAGTACCCAGATTAAAAGTACTGATGCCTGTCGCACCTTTTAGCATATATTGCAATGCTGCAACATGCGCAGCAGCCAAATCATTCACGTCAATGTAATCACGCACACAAAAACCATCAGGCGTATCATAATCATCACCAAAAATACGCAACATCGGACGAATGCCCGCCGCAGTTTGTGTAATATATGGCATTAAATTATTTGGGATACCATTGGGATGTTCGCCAATCAACCCTGATGGATGCGCACCAATCGGATTGAAATAACGCAACAATGTTGCACCCAACACCGGATTTGCCAATACGGTATCACGTATTATATTTTCACCAATAACCTTGGTCTGACCATACGGCGATGTGGCAGGCTGAAGCGGGGTTTCTTCGGTGACAGGTAATACAGATGGAACACCATAGACCGTCGCAGATGATGAAAAGACAATGTTTGGTATCTGAAATTCCAACATACACGTCAGAACATTAATCAAACCATCCAGATTATTACGATAATATAACAATGGTTGCTGTACCGATTCGCCAACAGCCTTGAGCGCAGCAAAATGAATAACACCCACCGCATCACTGTGCCTGTTGAAAACCGAACGCAACGCTTCAATATTCGTACAGTCAACACATTCAAAACATGGACGTGTCCCAGTTATTGACGCGACACCGTCAAGCGACGCAACCGAAGAATTCGACAGATTATCAATAACAACAACATCAAATCCTGATTCTTGTAATGCGACCGCAGTATGCGAACCAATATACCCTGCCCCACCAGTAATAATAATCTTTTGCATTTCTTGCCCCTTTGTTTTTTTGCATAATACAACAACTAAGCTATGTTAATAAAGGTATTTTTTCCAATTCATTAAAAAATATAATGATTTTCACTTGCAGGCGCATTTACTTTTATTTATAATTGCAAGCAAAATACAAAAGAGGGTTTTATTTTGGGGATTTTAAAAAAGGTTTCAATATGGATTTTGGCATTGCCTTTGGCCGGATGTACGACCGTACCAACAACCATACATGATACACGACTGGAACACTATTCCCCGAAGATTACAGACGGTGACTTTGATTATAACCCATACGAAACACCAATTGCAAAATGCTATATAGATGAACTTAATTCTGCACCAAATATTTCAGGGGCAACACTTATCGAAGATGGATTGTCTGCATTTGTAATCAGGTCTGCGTTCGCAAGAATGGCAACCAAGACAATTGATTTACAAACGTATATTTATAGTAATGATTTTACTTCACGCGTTTTGATTGCAGAACTAAAAAATGCCGCAGACCGCGGGGTCAAGGTTCGTATACTGCTGGACGATTATGGAACAAAGTCTGATATCGTTGATGTTATGCTGCTGAATCAACATCCTAATATAGAAGTAAAAGTTTTTAATACCGTCAGTAATCGTTCAAAACTGTTGTATTACCCACAGTTCTTGACGGATTTTAATAGGCTGAATTCACGTATGCACAACAAATTGTTCATTGTTGACAATGTTGCATATATAACAGGCGGACGAAATGTTGGCAGTAATTATTTCTATCCAGAAACTGCATCGAATTTTTCCGATACAGACGTTTTGTTCTTGGGCGATATGACAAGATACGCAACAAACAGCTTTAACGAATATTGGAATCACCACTTGTCAATTCCTGCATCAGTATTTCCAAAGGCAAAATCAAAGCGCGCACTGCGAAAACTGGAAAAATCTTTTGCAGAGCTGGAAGAACGCAGCACCGAAGAAGTCCGCAGATATAATACCATTATCAATCTTGCAAAACGCGAATTTAAGCATAAAAAATTCGATTTTAGTTGGGGACACGGAAAGTTTCTGGCAGACCCACCACAAAAGGTCGAAATGACAATGGAAGAAAAAGAATCTTATCGTGGCGATATAGTAAAAGCACTGCAACACCTGTGGGATAAAACTAAAAAATCTGTTTATATGTCCGCGGCATATTTTGTGCCTGGACAAGGCGGACTGGAACACATGTTGCGCGAAGAAGATTCTGGGGTGCATTTGACAATTGTCACAAATTCATTGTCGTCTACGAATGCGCCAACCGTTTATGCAAAATGGGAAAAATACAGAAAGCAATTAATCCAATCTGGGGCGGAAGTCTATGAATTTATGGAATCTGCAGAAAATCTGCGCGGCAGAGAACACGACCGCGAAAGAAAACAATCCAGTTTTTCTGTATTGCACAGCAAAACAATGGTCTTTGATGATGATATTTCTTGGATTGGCAGTTTTAATCTGGACCCACGTAGCGCATACTATAATACAGAAAACGTCGCAATATTTGAAAGTCGCGATTTCGCAGATAAACTAAGAAATATGATTATACAAGACACAAAAACATCTTGGCGCGTTTCATTGGACAGAAACAATAAACCAGTCTGGACAGGCAAACGAACCGGCGATGATAAAGAACGTGTATACCGACACGACCCAGATACCAGCATATTCCGCAGAATATGGAAAACACTTTGTAATCTGGTGCCAGAAAAGTTCGTCTGATTTTTTATTTTTTTCTGTCACGAATTATATCGCGTATTTTTTCTGCGTTCTTTTTGATCGATTTCCAACGTCCCTTTACATCGTTTCGTAAATTATCACCAATCGATGTGTTTATAGAACCACCCAGTTCTGTGGCAATAGTTTCCGCTTGTTTGGCAAAATAAATCGCCAATGCTAAAATCAATATGGTTATAAAGAACCCAGGACTGTTAAAATGTGGCACCCCGTTCATAGAATTTACTGTCACTGTCTGAGACAAAAATGCAGAACACAGTGTGACAACAATAGACAAAACTATGAAATGAAGCGCAGCATCAATAATTCTGCCAACCTGCGATTCTAAGGAACCTATTTCTTTGTTTATATTAGAAACATTGAACACGCCCAGAAAACCGTTATAAAATCTGCCTATTATTCCTTTGTACGATGTTTCTTTAATCGTTTCAGACAAGGCTGTAAACGGCAATAACATTACCGCAAGGAACAAGTCGGCAATAACACCAAATGCAATAAAAACAAACCGCCAGGTAAGATACACAAAACCACAAACAAATATTAAACCACACAAAAACGAAAACGCACTGGTACCAATACCGTATAACATCCATCGCCAGCCAACAGCAACCGCAGAATAACAAAAACCAGACAAACGTGATGGCAGGCACATTATATCACTGACCTGAGATGCACTTAATATATTACTATCCGAAATATGCGCAGCCGCATATTCACGTATCGCCGCACATGTATCAGGCAATTCGTCCACCCCCATCGCACCAGATGCAACAGTTAATATCCCATCAGAAATATAATTTGCAACCTGTAAAATAGGCGACATAACCACCATAAACGCCTGGGCGGGACCAACTTTTAGGACAGCAATCCACATAAGTACAAGACCGCCTCTTTTTACTATCTCGAACATTGTGCCTTTGCCTGATGCAAAACCTTCAACTTTACCCTGTCCTATTATTATAGTATACGCTTCGAATGTGACCCATAATAAATACATAACTATGATAAACACTATCATAAAGCGAACTAATGACGAATTTAAAACCTGCGCAATGTATGACAAACCATTCATAAAGGCAAGGCCTATTTTTGCCTCTGCTGGGACATAATCTGCAACAACTTTGTTTTGAAAATCGCCTTGGAAATTTTCAATATCCGACGATAGGTCTGCCGTAAACTTTTTACGATTGTTTTCTGTCGCCCATGCACCATAATCACCAATATCACCAGACGGTAAATTTGTTGTTTCACAAAACGATGGCGCAAGAAAACACAACGATACAAGCGTTATGCAAATAATAGATAAAAAACGTTTTATGCATTGTCGCATTTTCATTTCCTAGTTTGACATATTTTTTGTTGCAGCCTCTGCAATCTGTTTTGGAATTCCCCACGCCTTTTTGCCCAGACTGTGAACCCATGCACCATAATCAAATTCTTCACCGGTTGTTTCGAATTTCTTTTCATTACCATTTGTGAAGTTTACTAACTTGAAACCCTTGGGGAATATTTTATCAATCTTGGGACTGATGATATAGTTATATAAAAAGAACAAACACAACATTAACAACAGAAAATCCCACCCATCGCGCAGAAAATCAAATGCACCAGGATATTGACGTTCAACCTGGGCGCGTTTGGCGGAAAAACAATTCTTGAATATTTCTTTGTCCAGCCCCTGTTCTGTCATTGAAATCGATTCGCACTCTGAAAAAACATTCATAACGGACAAGGTTTGGGAATCAGGATTTTCTGTGTGTGTACCCATCATCGGTGGCAAAATCGTACTGTAGCCATCCATCGGACCAGGGAAATACGTGTCGGCCGCAAACGATATCGTTGCATACAAAATAACAACCTTTAACGTTATCGCAATAATGTTGACCGCAGATGAAACCAGCATACTAATCCCATTATTTACCAAAGAGTTTACCTTGGACCAAACACCCTCAAAGGCTGCAGCAGCCAATAATAAAGGCAAAAATATTATAAAAAATATCAACTTGAAGAAAACCGATAAAACCTGGAAAAATAAATTAAAACCAATTATCAGAAACAGTATAACAAGCGCCAAACCAGCAAACCATGTTATAACACCACCACCCATTCCCAACCATGCATAGTTCATCAAGGCAAATCCACCCGCAGCACCAGCAAGCATAACACTGTTCAAATTACCAATAACACACATAAATGGACGAATAACCGAATTAAAAATCTGGTCGTTGCCATCTTCGCCAATCGCGACCAATGCATTACATTGCGCGGCACTGGTCACGCCGGTTGCCGCCATCGAAAGTTCAGACCCAACATATAATACAGGTGTCACAGTTATTTGCGTTATCGTTTTTAGCGCATCTGTCCCACCCATACCAAGCGCGCCAATTAATGCACCAACAAGTAAAACACGAACCCCCTGTTTCCATACTTTATCAAACCAGTCTTTGAATACAAATTTATGCTCTTTGGCATCTAGTGTTGCGGTCTTTTTAGCATTATCGTACATATACTGCATGGTATGAATTAAAATAAAAACACCAAACCCCAGCGCAACCAATACCCATACCCAATCAACCATAACACCCCAAAAACGCGCGGTTGCATCGCTTAGCACAGCGAACAAATCCGATATATACTGACACAAAAAACAACCATTAGATGTCGTAATATCACCGTTTTCAACACCAATTGATGTTAAAAAATTATCCATACTGGTATAGGTTAATGCCGCACCACCCAATGATGACGACAAATACCAAATACCAATACCCAGCGCAATCGCACCCATAATTAATTTAACAGCGGCTATAATCAATTGCGCCTTTAACATTATTTAGCACTTTCCTCTTTATCTTTACCGCCAGACAATATTATCTTGCCTGTTTGCAACACTTTACCCAGCGCCAGTTCGCCCAGACGCATCATAT
This sequence comes from Alphaproteobacteria bacterium, assembly GCA_017409215.1. Lineage (GTDB taxonomy): Bacteria > Pseudomonadota > Alphaproteobacteria > Rs-D84 > Rs-D84 > Enterousia. Next base: position 28,539 of record JAFQTD010000034.1, on the reverse strand, counting down.
CGTTGCCAAGCTTCTCGCCAGCATCCTTCTTTTCTTCTACATTGAATGCGCTTAATATTGTCTTTGATATCTGTGGAATCTGGGATTCTATGTAATTTAGCACATACATCAAAACAATACAACTCATTAAGCTCATCGCAGCTATGTTTTCTGTATTTAAATCAAATGCAAATATTTCGCCACTGGTTATTGCTGTCATTAAATCATTTATATTCTGGTCCGTCGCGATAAAGAAATTTGCAAGAATTAACATTATTACAGTATAGCTGATAACAACAGCCCCCAATGTGACAATCGAATTTATCAAGGATTTTATTTGTTTGGTACCAACACTGCCCCCCAGATTTTGCGCCCATTTCGGCGCAGATTTTACGCCTTGGAACGGAAACATCGCCAAAGATAACGGAAAGAAAAAAGCAAACAGAGCCATCGCAATTATAACATCGATAAAATAACAACTGTATTTAAAGAACAACCTAAAAAAACCAATCGTTAGTGCCAGACCTATAAAAAACAAAACAATATGTTTAAGTAATGCACCAATCCCCAACAATGCATTCCACGTAAACGCACTGTCCATTACAGCAACACCAAGTTTTATATAAGATTGAAACTGGGATATCGATGTTTTCATTAACAGAATTATTTTGTCGCGCAGTTGTGGACGAAAAATTCCATTGTCTTGCATCTCAACCGGGGTATAGGAAACACGCTGTTCGATTGCAGCTGTATCCTGACGCAACATATACTGTGTATACGTCGTGGTCATTTGCGCAACAGGTTCAAACGTAATCATGGTCAGCACCCGCGGAAACATAACCCCGGCCCCCATTATACCCAATGCGACAATGCCAGATATGAATACTTTTTGAATGGAATCCTTGTACCACGGGTCAGAAAAATCGTTTTTGCCATTTATAAATATCGCGTTGACTATCAAAACAGTAAATGCCGCAAGAAATAACACAATGCATATCGCACTAAAATAATCATATATGGATGTAGCGACCGTTGAAACAAGCTGAAACAACCTGTCAAACACAGAACAGCCCCAACACTGAATCGTATTATCTATTGAAGATGATATCAAATTTTCCATTTACTTTTTTATCCACTTCTTTACAGACTGAAATGTGTCCTTTATATTTTTTGCTTTTTCAAACATACGTTTACTGTCAGACTTTACAGCATTATACAAACCGTCCATACCACTGCCGACATAGGACTTTAATTGATTCTGCGTCATATCAAATAACTTGAAAAACAAATAAAAAGTCAATATTGCCGATAACCACGTCACAGAATGCTCGCCAAAACCCATCGCAGTATCTGCAGCCTGGGGCATATTAGTGTATGCAGAACCATCTGCCGCAACAACATATATAGATTTGTTCATATGAAATAATGCACGAACAATCGCTAAATCAACACATAACATAAATGAACACGAAATCATCGTGATAATTAAATCTTGTAATGCCTTGGTAATTCCGCCAAATGCAGGCCATATATCAAGCCACTTGTCACTGGATTTTACAACATAGGTAAGAACACTAAATGGATATAAAATTAGCTGCATACCGAAATTAAAAATCCCTTGAATAATCAATAACGCCATAAATAAATTACAACTGACAAATGTAAATATCAATAACACACCAGTTATAACATTCATAAAATTTTGCCCACCAGCAGGTATAGGTGAAAAAAGCCCGCGAATGCCACTGGTCAAATAATCAAAACCACGTTTTATAATCTGATTGTTTGCATGCGATAAATCTGAAACAGGTTGTGTCAGAAAAACACACGAATCCTGTGATATCCAGCCCTGAGATAATATATCCGATGGACATTCTATCTTGGGCGCAGTGCCAGAATCATTTATCGTATTGGTTATTGCAGTGGTGTATATCGACCCCAGCTCTAAGAACGGGTTGACCAACCAGTGGGTTAAAAACATTGGTCGTATCTGTAATAACAATATGGCCGCAATCGCCGCGCGCATCGCAGGACGTAATAAATTTTCAGCGATTTGCCATCCTGTTATTTTGCCTTCATACAATTCACCACCACCAGAAAACCCCAGAAAACCCAGCCACGTTTTGGGAAAATACATTTTTACAACATACAATACCGTTGTTAACCCTAAAAAACCCCAAATCAGTAAATATATTATCCCGTCACCATTACCAACAAAAAAATCATAGCCACGTGTTGCAATCATCATCATAGAATTTAATACAATCGGTACAAATGGCGCAATATTCAAATTGTCCACGATATTAGCAAACGCAACATCTGGCATAAATAATGCCAATAACACCGCGACAAAAAACAAGTTTTTTTTCAATAAATACATTCTCTGATTTTTTTATCTTTTCAATTATATCACATTTATTGCAAAATATGGTATAATTAAAAACAATGAGTCGACTAAAAAAATTTTGGATAACGTTTTTATCATTCCTGCCACTGACAGCCGCAGCGTGGGCACCTGTTGTTGTCGCGGTGGTCGGTGGCCTGACCACAATCGCTGGATTTTCAATATACCGAAGTGCATTTCCAGTAAACACAAATGAAGCATATCAATTTTTTAGTTCGTGCTGGACCTGTGATATGTTCGCCAGCATTATGTCAACAATGTCAGATATTTTACCACGCATATATTCAAGCTTGGGAAAAACTATTATTCCGTTTGCTGCAATATTGATGGCGATTTGGTTTGCTTGGACACTGACCAGCAATATGATGGACTCAAAATTTGATAACCCTTGGTCACAGGCCAGCGATTTTACAAACAAAATAGTTAAGCTGGCAATCGTTTCCATTGTTTTGCTTGCACCATTGCCCAGATTAATTAGCGATATCGCGATACAACCTATATTTAATGTCGGACTATCTTTGAATCGCGCGGTCGTACATGACGACACTTTCGATTCGTGTGTTATTGCAACCGCAATCGCAGACCAGGCATCAATAGACCAACGTGCCGCAAGTTATGGGGCATTCTCGCCCAAGTTAAGACATAATCTGGCATGCGAATTGTCTGGGGTTCACCAGATGACTGGACTGGGGATGGCGGTCGGATGGACAATGGTAAATATGGCATTTAATGATGAATATATGCACAAAATAATGTGGGAAATTCCGATATTTCCAAACGTAATTTTGCTGTTTGCGGGCGCACTGGTTTTGGTACTGTTCTTTTTAGCACTGGTGCCAATCCCCATATATTTCTTGGAAATATTTATAAAGTTATCAATGGATTTGGTTATGCTGCCATTTATGTTGCTGTCGTGGCTGTTCAAGGGTTGGAAAATTTTTCCACAAGGCGCAGGAACAACCATTTCTAAGATAATAGATAATGCAATTAATGGAACACTGGGATTGGCAATAACAGGTGTATTTGTAGCCTTTGCAACAATGTTTATAAATGCTGTTTTTGGTGATTGGCAGGGACAATCAGCACTGGCAAAAGCACTGACTGAAAACGATTCGAAATTCTTGATGGATGCGTTAATGTTAAATAATGACAGTCTGGTGACAGTTATACTGATGGGGCTGTTTTTAGCAATGTTTATGACAATGATTCCCGCACTTTCTAAATCTATATTTAATGTAAATATTTCTGACGACTTCTATAAAACAGCTAAAAACAATACAGATATTCTGTGGAAGGGCGCAAAAAAAATATTCGAATCGATAAAAAAATAAAAATCAAGTCCTTTATTTAACCCACCCCCCTTTTTTATGTATGCCGAATCTGCTATAATTTATAGCAATGACAAAGTTTCCGATTCTTTATTGGCCACGCAAGACAACTGGGGACAGTGAATACCAGCTGGCACGAAAGGTAATAAACAATACAACTGGCATTATGCCTGATGTTTGTACAGACGATATCGATATTGCAGAGATATTAAGCAATAACCCAAACACTATTATTTATTATCCGGTATTCTGTGGCTCAACCGGTTGGTGGGGCGAATTATTAGGCAGCGACGGCGTAATTAGCGACAAGATTATAATATCATCGGAATGCCAATTGATGGTCATAGAATCTGAAAAAAAAGTGAAATTAACTGGAAAAACGCAACTGCTGGCGGCAGAAATATACCCAACCAGTGGCTTTTTTAAGAAAATGAATTCCGGAATTGCAACTGTTGCGGATATGCTGGCCACAGATGCGGGGACTATTTTGGCGCTATTCTCGGGCAGGAACCAGACACAATTCATCAATATACTGGAATCTACGGGAAATTCTTATTTGGGTTGTATTGGCAGATATTAATCTGCATTATTGCTTGATTTCTGTAAAATTAATTGTATAATTTTGTGGCTAAAATTAAAAAAGGGTAAAAACTATGAAAAAAGGAATTCATCCAGAATACCACGAAATCAACGTCACAAGAACAGACGGCAAAACTATAAAAATGTTCTCTTCTGTAAAAAAAGACTTGATTTTGTCGACCGACAACTTGAATCATTCTGCATGGACTGGTCAACGTTCTAATGCAGGCGAAAAGGGTCAGCGCGCAGCAGAATTTAAATCTAAATTCGCAGGGTTCAATTTCTAATTACAAGACTAAATGTGGGGGGCAACGATATGGAACTGCTAATCAAAGGTTCGACCGAGTTAAACAAAATGTTTATGGCGTTGCAACGTACCGCATCTGGTCTGCGTCGTGATTTTGGCGAAGTAGAAAACTTGCAGCAATCCTTGCGTAGCGCAAGTGATTTTGTTCAAAAGGCAGCAAACCGCATCGAAGAAAGTATTTTGTCTGATTTGCTGTTGGTGCGCCCATCCGCAGGTCTTTTGACACCAGATATGTCACGCGAAGGTGATGGTCGTGACGAATTTGTACTGGCGCTGTCTGGCGCGGCAAATTTCGTTCGTGGAAATCCAAATTTTGCAATATCATTGGCTTTGCGCACAAACGACGAAACAAAAATTGCATTGGTATATTCACCAATTGACGAACGGCTGTATTATGCAGAGGCGGAACGTGGCGCATACGTCTTTTCCGCATTTCATTCTGCACGTATCAAGGTTTCTAATATCAAAGATTGTGATGAGGCAACAATTGCATCCAATACGTCTGATGCGCGCCCATTGATTGGCGACGTTCGCAGAACGGGTTGTCCGGCAATGGATTTGGCCTGGGTCGCCGCGGGTAAGTTGGACGCATTCGTGTCAGACCCGTTAGATTTTGCTGAAATTGCCGCAGGCGACTTAATCCTGCGCGAGGCAGGCGGAACAATCGAGATGACCGCAGATCTGGTCGCCACAAACGGTAAAATTGAATTATAAATCGCCATTTGGCGATTTTTTTATTTTGGTGTTTTTTCTGCTTGCGTACGATTCGCCTTTTGTTCTATGATTGATTTGGAAGGAAAGGAATTATGCAAAGATTTATTGTCTGTCTGCTGTCGTTATTTATGACCACGAATTTGTTGGCGAATGCTAAGATGCCTGTGGTAAATATTGCCGCAGGCGGTGTTTCTGCGCGAAACGCATTTGGTGAAGCGACCAATAAAAGTACGCAGAAAACAACCAAACCAACAGTACAAACACGCAAAAAAACCGTTGTGGCGCGCAGCGCACATATAAAACAGCCAACAGAAACAAAAATCAACCAGCAACATAATGTTCTTGCATCTGCTGTTGGTGACGTATTAAACCCAAAACGTCCAAGCGCTGATTTGTGGGCAAAAAGCGATTCTTCGTTGCGTATGCCACACCCAAGCGAATTTTCTGTAATAAGAAACGATGCAATCCTGCCAGAAGAAAGTCTGGATATGCGTACCCCCCAGTCAAACACATTGCTGGCAAAGGCAAGCGCGCCAATAAAAACAACAGAACCAAAACAATCATCTGAGCTGGATTCGCAGATTGCGCGTTTAATCGATTTGCAAAAGCGCGCAGACGACAGTGTCCGTACCGTTGCAAAACGCCCAATTGCAAATATGCAAACCACACCTGAGACAACAGATACAAAATTGGCTGTTGCCACAGAGAAAACACAACCTGTTTCTTTGCATCGTATGGTCGTTCCAATGACAGATGATGTTATCGTAAGAAAGGTTGAACAAAATAAATCACCAAGAATCGCACGTGTGCGCAACGATATGGCAAAAATGAGCCCTGCGGAATTGAGAAGCGCATTCAGAAAGACTTTTTTATCCGAAAATAAACACCTGTCTACGTATTCAATAGACAGCGCATTTGACACAGTTAGCGAGACATCAAGTTCAATGGAAGGGTTTACTGCACAACACGATTTGTCCGAAGGCAGTGGAATCAGACCGTTGGAAATAAAAATAAAATTCAGAAACGATGATTCAGCACTGTCACGCGAAAATTATACTTTGTTGACCGAATACGCAGGCATTGTTGTTAATAAACCAACACGCGCAATTCAAGTGGCAATTCCAGAATATATGACAAAAAGCAAGGACGAAAGAAAATTGGCGGCACGCAGACTGGCCATTGTCGAGCAAGTTTTAACAGATAACGGGGTTTCACAGCAACGTATCGTTCCAGTGTTGTCACAAAGAACCGAATCTGGTTTTGTTCTGCGTATAATTTCAAACGAACAATATGAAACAATGACACAAAAACAGAAAAATATTTTTGGCGATAATGTTGGTAAAAAAACTTATAAAAGTATGACGTGGTAAAATATCTTAGAACTATTGCAGATTTCCTGTTTCCACCGGCGTGTCCGTTATGCGATACGCCGGTTTCTGTTCATGGGCAATTATGCGCAAAATGCTGGGGCGAAATAAATTGGATTGCAAACCCAAAGTGTATTAAGTGCGGCTATCCATTCCCTGCGAATATCGATTTAGGACAAAATCCACTTTGCCCAGTTTGTGCAGCGGGGAAATGTGAACTGGATTGGATTCGGTCTGCGTGCGTGTATGATGATGCATCCAAAAATGCAGTTTTGCCCTTTAAGCATGCTGCAAAAATTAACTATGCAAAATTTATGGCGCGCGCAATGATTAACGCATTGCAAGACTTATATATTGATGCAGATATAATTATTCCGATACCACTGGCAAACCGCAGGCTGTTCCATCGCGGTTATAATCAGGCAACTTTACTGGCCCGACCAATCGCAAAAGAATTTAATCTAAAATTAGATCTGAATTCTGTTGTGCGAAAATATCGACCAGATATGGGACACAAAAATGCACGTGAACGCGCACAGAATATCAGCGGTGTTTTTAGTATCAAAAATCCATCTGCAATCAAAGGTAAAAGAATCTTGTTGGTTGACGACGTTATGACAACAGGCGCAACATTTGCAGAAATTAGAAAGGTTTTATTAAAGGCGGGCGCAACCGCGGTATATGGAATAACATTTTGTCGTGTCGTTCGCGCAATTTAGTTTAATCGATTTTTTTGCCTGTTGGATTCCAATGCCGCACGTATCGCACCACGTGTTTCTTGGAAAATAACGCGTGCAGAACACAAATCAAACAACCGAACAATCATTTCTTCTTCGCGGGTCAGGTGTTTAGAATGCGCAGAAATCATTGCACTTGCGATAATGTCTTCACCCATACCGATTAAATATTGATACGAAGGTATGCCATCTGTGTTGTTTTTGGAAACAATGAACGAAATCGTTGTGCCTGCGTCAATATCTATGAAATATTCCTTGACTGCGTCACCACATAAACTTGTCACACCAACAAATGATGTCTGTATAAGTTTTTTCAAATACAAAAACATCCTGGTTGAATCATCTGACATTGGCCAAAAACCTGCGCTGTTCCTTGAGTAATTCTTTTGCCATTCTTAGGTTCTGTAGGTGCGCCTTGGTTGATTTTGTTTTGCATATATCAAGAATCTTTTTAAGCGACGGTTCAGGCGATTGTACCCTGTTGTTATTATAACCAATTGTTTCAACTTGGAAATTATTGTTGTTATAAATACATTCGTTATCCAAAAATATTTTAAGATTGCACATTATCGGATTATGCCTGATTTGTAAAATCGGAACAAATACAATTTGCGGTTCGGCAATTTTCTTGGAACGTTTTTTAGAAATCGTTTTTGCAAGTGGTTGTTTCACAATAGCATTTACAGAATAAACATCAACCATACAAAAGTCTGTCTTGCTGATATCTTCTTGGTTAACAGAATGATAAACTTGGTTTTGGTTCAGGATTTCAATAACCTGCTTAAAAATACGTTCCATTGTCAGAACCCCTTGGTTATATCAATAAAAAAATAGCAAATCCATGCTGGATGTCAATATAAAATCCTATTTTTTTCCCCCTTAGGCACAATCGACTGAATATAAATTTTCCCATATCTGATGACTCTATCTTGTTTTTTTCATAAATTTTTGTCATAAAATTATGACAGCGGCATCTTTCGCATACTTCTGACAAATGTGGCAAATAATACCCAGGGGCCGGACAAGCACCTGTTGTGGTGGTGATTTAATCGTCCACTGTCACTTTTGGGACTTTGTATCAAATGTGTCGGTGTAATGTATTTTTCACTATTGGGGTTTTCCTTGAATTTTGATTTTATTCTGGTACGATTTGCAACAGATTATACAAACAACAAGGTATGCAATATGAATATCGAACTAGGTAAAAATATCAATCCACGCGAAATCGAAACAAAAATACAAGAATTTTGGGATAATAATAATTTCTGGGATAATGATGTAAAATCTGATAAGCCTGCATTTTGCATTATGATGCCACCACCAAATGTGACCGGTAATTTACATATGGGGCACGCACTGGATAATGTATTAACAGATATCGTTTGCAGGTATAAACGTATGTCAGGCTTTGATGTGTTGTGGCAACCTGGGACAGACCACGCATCAATTGCAACACAACTGTTGGTGGAACGCGACCTGTCAAAGCGCGGAATTAATCCACACAGTTTGTCTTTGCAGGAAAAGTTAGATGCAGCATGGAAATGGAAGTCTGAAAAGGGTGGCCAAATTATGAACCAATTGCATATCTTGGGGGCCAGCCCAGTGTGGAAGCGCGAAAGATTTACAATGGACCAGGGACTGTCTGATGCAGTGACAAAGCTGTTTGTAAAAATGTATAACGAAGGACTGATTTATCGTGAAAAACGTCTGGTGAATTGGTGCCCAAAACAGATGACGTCTATTTCTGATTTGGAAATCGAAACACGTGAAGAAAAAGGTAAATTTTATTATTTCAATTACCAATTGGTTGGTGGCGGTGTTATTGAAATCGCAACAACACGACCAGAAACACTGTTCGGCGACCAAGCAATTGCAGTTCACCCAGAAAACGAAAAGTTAAAACACTTGATTGGGCGCAAGGCAATTATTCCACTGACAAATATCGAAATTCCAATTATCGCAGATGAACACGCAGATCCAGAAAAAGGTACAGGGGCAGTGAAAATTACACCTGCACACGATTTTGATGACTGGGAAGTCGGACAACGTCACAACCTGACACCTGTTTGCATTTTAACACCAGATGCAAGGTTAAATGACAATCCTGTTGTGCCTGAAAAATATCGCGGAATGGACAGATATAAAGCGCGCGATGCAATCGTTGCAGATATCGAAGATGCAGGATTACTGGTAAAAATCGAAGATAAGATAATTCCAACACCTTATTCTGAACGCGCACTGGTACCAGTTGAACCATATCTGACCGACCAGTGGTTCGTTGATGCGGAAAAATTAGCGATTCCTGCAATCAAAGCTGTCGAAAACGGTGAAGTTCAATTTATGCCAGAACATCGTTATAACCTGTTCATGGCGTGGATGAAAAACATCAGACCATGGACCATATCACGTCAATTATGGTGGGGCCACCATATACCAGCATGGTACGATGAAGATGGCAAGGTATATGTCGCAGAAACAGAAGATGAAGCCATTAAAATGGCAGGTGGAAAATCTTTGACACGCGACCCTGATGTGCTGGACACTTGGTTTTCATCAGGACTGTGGCCGTTTTCAACACTTGGATGGCCAACAGATACGTTAGAATTGCAAAAATATTACCCAACAGACCTGTTGTATACAGGTGCAGATATCATATTCTTTTGGGTCGCACGTATGATTATGATGGGAATATATGTTATGGGCAAAGTACCATTTCATACCGTTAATTTCCATGGACTGGTGCGTGATTCCAAAGGTCAAAAAATGTCAAAGACCAAGGGCAACGGCACAGACCCACTGGATACAGTTGAAAAGTTTGGGGTAGATGCGTTGCGGTACTGGATTGCAACCGCACCAATCGGAACAGATATTCGTTATTCTGATGACGAGGTGAAACGCGGTTCTAAACTGCTGACTAAATTATGGAACGCGTCAAAGTATACCCTGATGAATCTGTCTGATTTTGAACCAGATTGCGCAAGGCAAATACCTGTATCAGAACGATTTATCGAAGATAGATGGGTGTTGTCAGAACTTAACAAAACAGTCGCAGAAGTACGAAAACATTTGGACAGATATGATAATTACAATTCACGCGCAGCAATTGATACCTTCTTTTGGGATGTTTTCTGTGACCAATATTTGGAATTTATCAAAGACAGATTCTGGGCACCTGAAAAATATAGCGCTGAATCAAAATTGTCTGCACAATGGACGTTGTATACCGTTCTGCGCGCAATAATTGGTCTGTATGCACCATTTATTCCATTCTTGACCGAAGAATTGTGGCAAAAAATATACAAGCCGTTCGAAGGTGGCGAAACACTGCACTTGACTGCATACCCAACAGTTGTGCCTGAATACGATACAGACGTTTCAACGATGGATATCGCATTAGAGGTGCTGAAAAACATTCGCGGACTGCGCACAGAACGCAAGGTCGGAAATGGCGCAAAGCTGGAAATGCTGACCATTACAAATGACGTGCCTGATGTTTTGCATGGATTGATAAAATCTGCAGCGCGCGCAAATAATATTCAAATCGGTGACGAATTAGACTTTGTTGTGGCACAAAATATGCAGGGGTAAAAATGTCTGGGAAACTGGTTGAAAAACGTATTTTACAGGCATATCAGTGCGACAAATACAGCAATGTTAGGCCGCTGATTTTGATGAACGAATTGCAATCTATTGCGGACAGACACGCTGAAATTCTGGGGTGTGGGCGAACATATTGTCTGGAAAACAATGTCGGATGGGTTGTGATGTACTATCTGGTTGATATTGTTGAGTTGCCACGCGAAGGTGAAGAATTAACCTTTACAACATGGCCATCATGTCAGGACGCATTGCGCGCAACGCGCGATTTTGAAGTGCGTGGTGCAGATGGGCGACTGATGGTGCGCGCAACGTCACAGTGGATTCTGATTGATTTAACCAGCCGCAGACCATTGCCATTGGAAAAACACTTGTCGCCTGATGTTGTCGTTAATAATCGTGCGTATAGCTGTGCATTTGAAAAGTTTCCAGATTTTGAAACAAATAAAACGCATATCTTTAAGTGCAGATTCGATGATATCGATGTTAATCAGCATATTAATAATGCAGTTTATGCAGTATGGGCAACCGAAAGCGTCGGATACGAATATCGCAGCAAACACAAATTGGCCAAAATCGATATTAATTTCAAAAAAGAAATTAAACCAGACACGCCAGAGGTATTTATTGATGTCGCAATTGATGGACTGGTCAGCCGACATAAAATCCGTACCGGCGATACAGAACATGCACTGGTTATATGCCATTGGAAACAGATATGAAAACACCCCAACCATTGTTGGGGTGTTTTTATTGCAATATGCTTCTTGCGTTCTTTAATAATGTTATTGCCAAATCTATATCTTCTGTGTCGTATTCACTGGGGGTTGTTTTCGCAGATATTGCACCTGTTTGAACAACATTTTTTAAAATATCTTGCGATGATGCAGGTAAATTGCCATCACGCATCATCTTCTTGACCCCAGCAATCGTCATTCCATGCGTGTATAACAAATCTTTGATTGTTATTAGACGTTGAAATGTTTCTGGCCGATAATAACGACGACCGCCCGCACCAGTCGTTGGCCGTATCGCCACAGGAAACTGACGTTCCCAATAACGCAATGTATGTGCAGGTACGTTTAAACGTTTCGAAACTTCGTTTATTGACATAAAATATTCGTTGTTATCCATACCTGCACCCCTATGCATTATTCAGAAATACTTTCTGTGATGTCTGATGCAACCTCTGCTGATTCTTCGGCCGCATCTTCTGAGCCTTCGATTGAAATTGCAGAAACAACCTTTTCATTATCTGCCGTACGGAACAATGTCACCCCAGCCGTACTGCGACCAGCAATGCGAACATCCGATACAGGTGTACGAATAATCTTGCCACCGTCGGTCACCATTATCACATCTTGGTCATTTTCAACAGGGAACGAACCTGCAACCGCTGTGTTCTTGCCACCAAGCTTGATGTTAGTGAAGCCACCACCACCACGATGCGTTAAACGATATTCGTATGAACTGGTACGCTTGCCAAATCCATTTTCAGATATGGTCAAAATAAACTCTTCACGTGATGCCATTTCTGCCATTTTGGCTTCATCCAGAACAAGTGTTGTTTCTTCTTCGTCAGAATCGGCTTCTTCTTCAATTCCAGTTTCTGCACGTCGGGCGGCACGTGATTGTTTGATATACGCCGCACGAATTGCAGAATCAGATTCGCCACGATTTAACATCGCCATTCCAATAATTCTGTCATCTGTGCCAAGTGTTATACCACGTACACCTGTTGAATTACGACCTGCAAAAACACGAATTTCTGGGACAGGGAATCGAATCGCACGTCCACGATAGGTCGCCAAGAACACATCTTGGTCTTCGTTGCATGGCAGTACCGATATCAGACTGTCACCTTCGTCCAGTTTCATTGCAATCTTGCCATTGGCACGAATCGAATCAAAATCAGACATACGATTTCTGCGAACCGTTCCAGATGCAGTTGCGAACATCAAGAAATGTTCTTTGCCAGATTCTGCAACACGCGCAACATCCTCTTCGGGGACAGGTAAAATCGCAGTAATTGTTTCGCCATTTTCCAGTGGCAACAGATTTACCAATGGACGTCCCTTGGCAGCGGCGGCAGCCTCGGGCAATTTATAGGTCTTTAGCTTATAGCATAATCCCTTGGAACTGAAGAATAGCAATGGTGTGTGCGTGTTCGCAACAAAGACCTGAACAACATAATCATCGTCTTTGGTTGCCATTGCATTTCGACCCTTGCCACCACGTTTTTGCGCACGATATGTGTCCAGCGCAACACGCTTGATATAACCAGTGTTTGATACAGTGATAACCATATCTTCACGTGCAATCAAATCTTCGATATCAATGTCAATTTCTGCATCTGATATTTCAGTACGTCTGGGGGATGCCCAATTGTCACGAACCGATGCGGTTTCTTCACGTATGATTTGAATTATACGTTCTTGACTGCCCAAAATTTCCAACAAATCACGAATTGTTGCACCCAGCGATGTTAAATCATCGTGAATCTTGTCGCGTTCCAGACCCGTTAAACGATGCAATTGCAATTCCAAGATTGCACGCGCTTGGTCTTCGGACATATAAAACATTCCATCTTTGTATTCTGTGTTCGGGTCATCGATTAATTGGATATAGGATTCGATGTCAGAAGCCTTCCAACCACGTGATATTAATGCTTCACGTGCAGCCTCTGGATTTGGGCTGGATTTAATCAATTCAATTACTTCGTCCAGATTGCCAACCGCAACAGATAAACCAAGCAATGTATGCGCACGATTGCGCGCCTTGTTCAGGTCAAATATTGTACGACGACGAATAACCTCGGCACGAAAATCAATAAACGCATCCAATACACCACGCACATTAAACAACATTGGACGACCACGATTAAGCGCCATCATATTTACAGGAAAACTGGTCTGCATTTCTGTGTATTGAAACAGATGATTTAATACAACATCTGCAATTGCGTCGCGCTTTAATTCAATAACGATTCGCAAACCTTCCTTGGACGATTCGTCGCGAATTTCCGATATACCTTCGATTCGTTTGTCTTTGATTAATTCTGCGATTTTTATAATCATCTGGGCTTTGTTTACTTGATATGGAATCTCGTCAACAATGATTGCCTGGTGGTCACGAAAATCTTCGATATGTGTTTTTGAACGAATAATAATTGAACCGCGTCCTGTGGTGTGTGCCTTGTATGCACCGGCACGCCCCATAATCATTGCACCTGTTGGAAAATCAGGCCCAGGAATGATAGTGAACAATTCGTCATCGGTTAATTCTTTGTTGTCCAAAATCGCCAATATCCCATTGCATATTTCACCCAGATTATAAGTCGGTACATTCGTTGCCATACCAACCGCAATACCAGAACCGCCATTGACCAAGAAATTTGGAAACTTGGTCGGCAAGACAACAGGTTCTTGCAAACTGCCATCAAAGTTCGGTTGCCAATCAACGGTATCCTTGTCCATATCATCCATTAATGATGCGCCAAGTTTGGAAAGTCGAGCCTCTGTATAACGCATAGCAGCGGCCTTGTCCCCGTCGCGCGAACCAAAATTACCCTGCCCTTGGACCAACATTTCACCCATTGAAAAATCCTGACCCATACGAACCATAGCCTCGTAAATAGAGCTGTCACCATGCGGGTGATATTTACCCATAACATCACCGACAATACGCGCAGATTTAACAGTCGGCTTAGTCGCAGGTGCAACATCATTCATCACATATAAAATCCTGCGATGAACGGGTTTACAACCATCACGAACATCAGGCAATGCACGATCAACGATAACCGACATCGCATAGTCCAAGAAACTAGTTCTCATTTCATGTTCCAACGAAGACTGCGGAACACGTGTTTCAATTACTTCATTAATATTTTCAGACATACTTACCTTTCCTATGTTATTAACATACAAAACATAGCAGATTTTTAGGCTTTTGGTCAAGAAATAAAGGTTAAAAAATTAGTTGACAAATATTTTTACAGTGGTATTATATATAGTAAGACAAAAGAGGCAGTTATGTTTTTACCATTTTACAAGTTTTTTGTTGCATTATTCACATACTATCTTATGATAGAGGGGCTGAAAAAAATTGGATTAATAAAATCTAAATAAAAAGGTTGCGTTTTTATAAAACGTGTGATTAAATATACGCGCAAACGAATTATTCTTGGATTGTTTATGATGCTGTAAAACAAATCAAGAAACAAAGTACACACAGTAAAACAAGGGTTTAAGTCATGGCAACAAAACGTACATATCAACCATCTAAGACGCGTCGTGTTCGTACACACGGCTTTCGTGCAAGAATGGAAACCAAAGGTGGACGCGAAGTTTTAAACCGTCGTCGCGCAGTTGGACGTAAAAGAATCGCTGTATCAGCAGTTAACTAAACAGAATAGTCGCCTTGGGCGACTATTAAATTAAACCAAGGAACAGATTAATGTCCATATTTCAAAATGCCGCGAACAGAGCAGAGTTTTTAGACGCAATTGCAGAATTGCAAGAAACATTGATAAAAATTGATGAAGCGCCATATGGCGATGATGTGTACAGGTATGCAATCTGCTTTTTTACGGTGTTGAAAAATTTTGAAAAAAAATACAATATGGATAAAATATTCTTTACAGAAACAGATAGATTATCCACGAAATCTTTGGGAATCTTTTTATTTAAAAGATGGCTGCAAGAACATGTACGCGTTAAAAATAACGAAAAGATAACCCTTGGCAAAATATATTTATCTAATCCAGCTATTTCTATGCAGGATCTGGCACAAAACAAAAACAAATCATTAACATGGCTTAATATGAAAAATGATTTAGATAAAATGCGCAATTTGGTTTTATCACATATCGCATCGGTACAAGATGACCTTAAACGACCAAGTAATATTATCTTAAAATTTGCAGGGTACAAAAATCAAAATATAAAATAATAGACCGCGCCAATTTCGGCGCTGTTTTTTACGATAATTTCCATATTGGACATTTTGTTTGATTTTATTATGTTATGTTGTTATATTTAAATTCTGTTATTTGCAGGGAATTAAAATGAAAAAATATTTTGTTATACTATCCATAATCTTTGGCGCATTATTTTTAGACCAATTATCCAAGGGATTGTTGTTATATCTGATTACAGATACAGTACCATGGATCGGACACGCATGGGACATTGTGCCAGTACCATATATGATGGCAAATGTTTTCGATTTCTTTAACGTTGTGTTTACGTGGAATTTTGGCACATCTTTTTCTATGTTCCGCACACTGGGCGAAGCGACACCTTTTATAATGATTGTCGCAACAGGGGCAATTATTGGTGTGCTGATGTATTACCTGTTTAAACGCGCAAAAAAATACGAGGTTGCACCACTGGCACTGGTTTGCGGTGGCGCACTGGGGAACCTGGTCGATAGAATACGATTTGGTGCAGTTGTAGATTTCTTGGACTTTCATATCGGCGGTTGGCATTGGCCCGCATTCAATATCGCAGATATTTGTATCGTACTGGGGGTCGCATGGTATTTGTTAAGCGTTTATTTGGCACGACAAAAATGTATAAAATCAATAAAGGATGGTAAATAAAATGGTACAATATATGGATAAAAATTCCGGTTTTAATATGTGGAACGCAAATAAAAATGCAACACAGAAAAAATCGTCTTTTTCAGGATTCTTGTGGTGGACATTTGTCTTTGTGCTTGCATGGTGGGTAATTGGTGCATTTACACAAAATAAAAATCAAAATATTGAAACAACGGACACTGTTATCAGTGAAGACATATCAAACGTTCCAACAACAAGTATCAATTCTGATAAAATAAAAGCGAACCTGCAGGGATTGCGAATTTCAAATATAGAATTGTCAGATTTTGCGCAAAATCCCGATTCTGCAGAACGTGTAGTATTGCTGGGGGCAGACGATAATTTTATAGAGGTGGGATTGTTATCAAACGGGACAACAGCCCCACTTGCCAAAACAGTCTGGACACAACAGGCCGATGGTGGCATGAATTGGACCAACCAAGATAATGTAAAATTCATACGAAATATCGCAACGGATGGCTATCTGGTGACAATCACAGATACCGTTCAAAATAACTCTGGTAAAGATATCGCAGTTGCACCGTATGTTCGCATAGTAAAAACCAACGATGTTAAATCTGCATCTGGTGTTTCAACAGGGGCAATTTCATACGTAAACACAGATATCGAAGATTTAAATTGGGAACAAATAGATAAAAAATCTTATGCATATTCTACACAAACTGGATTTGCAGGATTTGCAGACCAGTACTGGGAAACAGTTGCGTCGATGGATGCAACAGACCAAACAATTCGCGTTAAAAAGTCCGGGGATAAATATTTAACAGATTCCGCAGCCAGCGCAGTACAGATTCCAAATGGCGAAACAAAGACATTTACAACAAATGTCTTTGTTGGACCACGCGAACAATCAGTCCTGAATTCCGCAGAATCAAAAATCGCAGGTATTGCAGATACTATAAATTACGGATGGTTCTGGTTCTTGGCGCGTCCTATGTTATGGCTGTTAAATACGATTAATCACGTGGTTATGAACTATGGCATTGCAATTATAATTATGACTATATTGTTGCGATTGATGATGTGGCCACTGACACGTAAATCGTATACTTCGATGGCCGCAATGCAGAAAATGCAACCTGAAATGCAACGTATTCAGAAACTGTATGCCAATGATAAAATGCGCCTGCAAATGGAAATGATGAAATTGTATCAAACACACAAGACATCACCTATGTCGGGATGTTTGCCAATGTTGATTCAAATACCCATTTTCTTTGCACTGTATAAAGCGCTGTTGGTTTCAGTACAAATGCGCAACGCACATTTCTTGTGGATTTCTGATTTATCTGCAATGGACCCTTATTTTGTGTTGCCGATTTTGATGGGGTTGACAATGTGGTTGCAACAATATCTGCAATCTGCAAACAAAAAAGAACCAGCAAATGATGTTGTTGCACAAACACAGAAAATGATGAATTGGATGCCACTGCTGTTTACAATAATGTTCGCATGGATGCCAGCAGGGTTGGTGTTGTACTGGACTGTATCTAACCTGTTCGGTATTGTGCAAATGCAACTGATAAAAAGAAAACATAAATAAAAATAAAACGCATATAAAAAAAGCACCGATAAAATTCGGTGCTTAATTTTTTGTCGCGACAGTTATATCTGTGCGCGAACTTCTTCAACCTCGTAACATTCAACGCGGTCGCCTTCTTTTAAGTCATTATACTTATCAAACGACATACCGAATTCAACGCCACCAGAAACTTCTTTGACTTCGTTCTTTTCACGACGCAACTGACCAATCTTGCCATCGTAAATAACAACGTTGTTGCGCAACAGACGCACAAAAGCATCTTTCTTTATCGTGCCTTCGGTCATACGACAACCCGCAACACGAACGCCTTTGCCAACTGTAAACAGCGCAATAACGTCCGCATAGCCGATAAAGGTTTCGCGTTTTTCTGGTGCAAGTTTTCCAGACAAAATTTCTTTGATTTCGTCTGTGATGCGATACACAACACTGTGATAACGAATGTCAACACCATTGTTGCGCGCCATATCACGAACCGCAGCATCTGCACGAACATTAAACGCGATAATTACCGCACCAGATGCCGTCGCAAGACGTATGTCGCCTTCGGTAATTTGACCGACACCGGATGATAATAATTCGACACCAACTTTGTCCGTATTGATTTCTTTTATCATATCTGAAATCGCTTCGACAGAACCTTGTACATCTGCACGCAGAACAATCGGTAAAATCAATTTCTTGTTATCATCGCGCTTGGCAAATAATTCTTCCAGTGATGTGCGTTTAACCGCATTTGCTTTGTCCTTGGTTTTTTGTGCACGATATGCCGCGACTTCGCGTGTTTGCGCCTCGGATTCCATAACGCGCAAATCATCACCCGCACTGGGGACTGAATCCAACCCCAGAACCATCGCTGGCTGACCAGGACGAACCGATTTTACACGTTCACCAACAGAATTAATTAAACCACGTACACGTCCAAATGTTTCACCAACAACAAAAACATCGCCTATCTTTAGTGTGCCTTGGCGCATAAGGATTGTTGCAACAGGTCCCAGTCCTTTTTCTTGTTTCGCCTCTACAACATAGGCGACGGCAGGCATTTCTGCATCTGCTTTTAATTCCATAATTTCTGCCTGTAATAAAATCGCTTCTTCTAATTTGTCCAGACCGATTCTTTTTGTTGCAGAAATTTCAACACACTGAATATCGCCGCCCATTTCTTCAACCTGAACCTCTTGCTGCAGCAAATCTGTTTTTACACGCATTGGATTTGCCTCTGGCAGGTCAATCTTGTTAATCGCAACAATAAACGGAACCTTGGCAGCACGAATGTGATTAATTGCCTCTATTGTCTGTGGCATAATAGAATCGTTTGCCGCAACAACCAAAACAACGATATCTGCCATCTGTGCACCACGCGCGCGCATTGCAGTAAATGTTTCGTGACCAGGTGTATCCAAGAATGTTATCATCTGACCAGACTGTGTCTTGACCTCATACGATGATACATGCTGGGTGATTCCGCCTGCTTCGCCAGCGGCAACATTCGCATTACGAAATGCATCAAGCAATGATGTCTTGCCATGGTCAACGTGACCAACAACAGTCACAACAGGTGCACGTGGCGTTAGCTTTTCTGGATTTGGTTCGCGTTCCAAAATATTTGCATACGGTTTTACATCAACACGTTTAACCGTCGCACCAAATTCACCAGCAATCAATTCAGCCGTATCCGCATCAATCGATTGATTTACGGAAACCATCATTCCCATTTCCATCAATTTCTTGATAACGTTTCCGACCTTTTCCGCCATGGCGGCTGCTAAATCTTTTACAGTTATCGTATCACCCAAAGAAACGATATGCTCAACCTTTTGAGGTGCAGAAAATACTGCACGCGCCTTTTCACGAAAACGTTTCAGTGATGCCTCGGAACGACGACGATTGGCACCACGAATACCAATTTCATCATCATCTTCGTCACCACCTATGACAATATCACGCAAATGTATTTTACCAGATTTTTTGAAATCTTTTTTTGAATTAGCAAAACGGCTGTTGCGCCCTTCGTCATCATCGTCATTACGATTCTTGCGCGACGCACCTGCAACAGCATTATTTGTAAATACCTTGCGCTGTTGGGGTTGCGATTTCTGCACAGGTGTTTCTATTTTTTCTTCGGCAACATTTTCTTTTTCTGTTGCATTTTCACGTGCCGCCAACTGTTCGCGAACCTGTTCATATTCGCGATTTTCACGTTCTATTTCCGCAGCACGCGCAGCGCGGGCAGCAGCCTCTTCTTCTTCGCGTTTTTTGCGTTCTTCTTCACGCGCCTTGGCCGCAGCCAGTACGGCACGCAATTTTTCGTCTGCCGCATTACGTGGTGCAGCAGGCGCTGTTGGCTCGTCACGCAACTCTTTACTGTTTGGCGCAACAACGCGACGACGACGTTCTACAAAAACAGCATCGCCTTTTTTGCTGCGCACAGCATCAGTTGTCACAGATTTTCCAAGTGTTAATGTTGCCATTATATATTTACTCCGATAAATTTATTGTTCTTCTTGGTTTATATTGTATGCGATTTCGCGCGCCTTCATAATAATACGTCCAGCCAAGCGAGTCGACATAGTATCTTCGCCTAAAATTTCTACCAATTCATCTGTTGATAAATCAGCCAATTCTTGCAAAGACTTGATGCCATTTTCACCCATCTTCATCAAAATTGGACGTCTGACAAATGTGAAATTCAACAAGTCGTCCGACATTCCAAGTTTATGTCCGCCATCAATATAATCTTGTTCAATTTTGTTCAGATAATCTTTTGCACGCTTTTGCAATTCGGTGGCCAATTCAGAGTTAAAGCCTTCGATTTCTTCCAGTTCGTTAATGTCGACAAATGCAATTTCTTCGATTGTACGGAAGCCTTCGGTAATCAATAGGCGCGCAATCATTTCGTCTACGTCCAAACCAGAAATAAACAAATCTGTCTTTTCTTGGAATTCTTTGGCGCGACGTTCTTGTTCTTCGGCCTCGCTCATAACATCGATATTCCAACCGGTCAATTGTGATGCCAGGCGAACATTCTGACCACGACGGCCAATTGCCAATGATAATTGGTCTTCGTTAACAACAACAGCCGCGCTGTGCGTATCTTCGTCTACGATAATTTTTGCAACCTTGGCTGGTTGTATCGCATTCACAATAAATACAGCCGGGTCTTCGGAATACAGGATAACGTCAATCTTTTCACCATGGCATTCATTAATCACAGGCTGAATACGTGTACCCTTGATACCAACAGTCATACCAACCGCATCAATCGATGGGTCTGCAGTTTCAACAGCAATCTTGGCATGAGAACCAGGTGCACGCGCAACAGATTTGATTTTAATTATACCTTCGTAAATTTCAGGAACTTCTTGGGTAAATAATTTTTCCATAAACATCGGATGTGTACGTGTCAGGAAAATCTGAGGACCAGTATTAGAACGCGAAACATCCATAATTAATGCACGAACCCTGTCACCAACAGTCAAACGTTCCCCAGGGATTAATTCCGAACCTTTGATATAACCTTCGGCCTTGCCATTGATATCAACAATAACACTGCCAAATTCAACACGCTTTACAACGACACTGACAATATCACCAATATTGTCTTTGAATTCTTCAAATTGACGTCCTTTTTCTGCATCACGTACACGCGCAGTCATCATCTGTTTGGCAGTTTGAAACGCCATACGACCAAATTCTGGTTCTGGCAATGGGTCTTCGACCGTTTCGCCAACAACTGGCTTTTTTGCATATTTCTTTGCCTGCGCAACCGTAAGCATTGTATTAGGATTATAATCTTCGACAGAATCTGCATCGTCAATTACCAAGAATGAACGCTTTACATATATCGCACCATTTTTGCGGTCAATCGTTGCAGATATATCAAATTCTTCGCCATATTTATGCTTTGCGATTTTTGCAATTGCAGCCTCTAATGATTCAAAAACAACTTCACGATCAATTTGTTTTTCTTGGGCCAACGAGTCAATTGCTAGTAATAAATCTTGACGTGGCATCGAAACAAAAGACATCTATATACTCCTTTGCGTTTGTTGTATGTCTTAGTGAAAGAGCGGGGTTTTTCAACCCCGCCCCCAAAATTAAATTTTAAGAACATTCTTATTATTAACCCCGAATCGTAAAAACGCAAGAAAAAAACTGTGTATAAATATGTGGAATCTATATTTTTTTTATTTATAATTTGCTTGCTATGATAAAATTAATCAAATCTTTATTTATGCCAGCTGCTGTTAAGACAACAGCTGGGGCATTGGCCACTAAGTTTGGTTTAGAATTACGCGGAAATCCAAACACCCCTGTGCGTGGGGTCGCGCCAATCGCTGATGCGCGGGCAGGACAATTGGCGTTCTATTCAACAGAACAAAACAGTAACGCTTTTAAAATCTTACCTATTGAGGTGCTTGAAAAAACGCGTGCAACTGTTATTTTGGTGCAACCAGAACAAGCACAGTTTGCACCCAAAGATGCAACATTGCTGATAACAAACAGCCCACGCGGAAATATCGTAAAAATACTGGGGGAAATATATCGTGAAAAGCCACGATTTGGAATCAGTAAAAATTCACGTATTGAACGCGGTGTTTTCTTTCGTAAAAAAAGAACAAATTATGTTGGGGACTTTGTCACCATTGAACGCGGCGCTGCAATCGAACCAGATGTAAAGATATTCGCAGGCGCATTTATTGGACGAAACGTCGTTCTGGGACGTGGCACAATCGTGCATAGTGGTGCGCATATCGAAAATGCAACAATCGGGGCAAACTGTGTTATCAACGCAAATGCCGTTATTGGGAAAGATGGTTTTGGATACACAAAACAAGATGGACACAATATTTTTATCCCGCATGTTGGACGCGTGGTACTGGGGGAACGGGTTTCAGTTGGCGCAAACACCTGTATTGACAGGGGCGCAATGACCGATACAACTGTCGGCGACGGAACAAAAATCGATAATCTGTGCCAAATCGCACATGGGGTTGTCGTTGGTCGCGAATGCTTCTTGGCCAGCGGGGTTGGACTGGCCGGCGGGGTTGTTGTTGGCGATAACGCATTACTGGGCGGACACGTTGGTGTCGCAAATGGTGTACATATCGGAAACAACGCATCGGTTGGCGCAAACAGTGGCGTATTTCGTAATATTCCAGATGGCGAATCACATATGGGATACCCTGCGGGACCTGGTACAGAATTTATGCGACACTATGCATGGCTGCGTAAAAATTCAAAAAAATAATTAAAAAGGACACTATACAATGTTTGACGCAAAACAAATTGAACAAGTTATCCCGCATCGTGGCAATATGCGCCTGATTGATGAAATACGCGAATTTAATGATACCAACGCAGTTGGTGTAAAGTACGTTCGTGATGATGAATTTTGGTGTGCAGGACATTTTCCAGGCGACCCGATTATGCCGGGGGTCTTGCAAGTCGAAGCACTGGCACAAACTGCGTGCTTTGTTGCGTTTAAGCGTATGACAGATGAAGAACGCGAAGGTATGCTGGGGTACTTTACCACGATGGAGAAGATAAAATTTTCACATATGGTGCGACCAGGGGATAAATTAGAACTGCACGTCGAATTATTGACTTCTAAGATGAAACTGTACAAATTCCATGGAATCGCATTTGTTGGCGGTAAAAAAGTAGCAGAGGCAACATTTACTGCAGTTCTGCAAAAAGCAATATAGTCGTGAAATCCCCAATCGGGGATTTCTTGTTTTTTCGCAAGCAAATAAAAAAAATTAAAATAATGCTTGCAATCTAAAAAAAATTGTGTAAACATATACCACGCAATGCGAGCGTAGCTCAGTTGGCTAGAGCGCAACCTTGCCAAGGTTGAGGTCGAGGGTTCGAGCCCCTTTGCTCGCACCAAAGTTTTGCGGTGTCAGCATTGCTGACACCGTTTTTCTTGAAAACAAAGGTCGAATTTGATTATGAAAAACAGTTCGAAAAAATTTTTTTAATGCAAAGTGCGACCATCAAATAATGACGGACGCACTTTTGTGCGTCCGTTTCAAATAAATAAGCAAAAAAAAGGCTGAACAATGTCAGAACAACAAACACAAAACACACCAATTTCAACAAATGAACTAACCGCACGTCTGCAAAAGGCAGAAAATATCAAGGCACGCGATGGTGTTGTTTGGAAAGACAAATTTGACCGCACACACACAATCGAAGAAGCACGCAACTTGGCCGATAATACACCTGTAAAATTGGCAGGTCGTGTCACCGCCCTGCGTTGGTTGGGTAAATTGATGTTTGGTCGTATTTATGACATTAATGGCGAAATTCAATTTTCTATGTCACGCGAAGAATTAGGCGAAGAAAACTATAAGTTTATGAAAGCCAATGTTGATTTGGGTGATTTTATCGGAATTACCGGCGAACTGTATCACACAACCGCAGGCGAACTGACCGTCAAGGTTTCTGAATATGAAATCTTGGCCAAGGCTTTGCGCCCATTGCCAGAAAAATATCATGGTTTGACAGATATGGAAACGCGTTATCGTCAGCGCTATTTGGATATCATTTCTAATCCAGAGGCACGCAATGCATTGCTGGGCAGATTTAAAATGACACAATATTGGCGTGATTTTATGAATAAAAATGGATTCTTGGAAATCGAGACACCAGTGTTGCAAAATATTGCATCTGGGGCTGCTGCACGTCCATTTACAACACACCACAATGCACTGGATACTGATTTCCAACTGCGTATTTCCCCAGAATTGTTCTTGAAGCAGGCAATCGGTGCAGGATTTGACCGTATATATGAAGTCGCCAAGGATTTCCGCAACGAAGGTATGGACGCAACACACCTGCAAGAATTTACTATGGTTGAATGGTATGCCGCATATTGGGACTATAACAAAAATATTCAATTCACGTGGGATTTAATCCAAGACCTGTTGATGAAGTGTCGCGGAACACTGCAAATCGAATACCAAGGCATACAGTTAGATTTCAGCAAGTATGAAATGGTTGACTATACCGCCAAGATGAATGAATTCTTTGGTTGTGATATTCTTGAATTCGAAGACGTTAATGAATTGCGCCAACGTTTGGTCGACAACGGTATGTTCCCAATGGCAGAATTAGAAGACCTGAAGTCTTTGCCTGCGTTGGTCGATTATGTATATAAGCGCAAAATCCGTAACGATATCGTAAACCCGACATTCTTGTATAATTATCCTGCATATATGGTGCCTTTGGCGCGTCGTAATAATGACGATGTTCGCAGAATCGATATGTATCAATTGCTGGTTTGTGGTGCAGAAATTTGCAAGGGATATTCCGAATTGGTAAATCCAATCCAACAACAGCAAGCATTCGAAGAACAGGCACGCAATATCGCAGATGGTGATGAAGAAGCATTTAATCCAGACAACGACTTTGTTCGCGCAATGGAACATGGTTTTCCGCCAATTTCTGGTGTGGGTATGGGGGTTGATAGATTGGCAAGCATTATCTTTAACCAACCAACACTGCGTGATGTCGTATTGTTCCCAATGATGAAGTAGGTCAACAAATGAACACACTAAGCCAAGAATCCGATACGGTTGCTTTGACCATTGAAAACGACCGCAAGAATATTGCAGCGCTTGAGGCTGCACGTCTGGCAGGACGCATCAATGACGAGGCTGCAGCCTATCTGAAAACGTTATATTCAGATAGTCTGCACTGGTTTCGTGAAGTTTTTTATATTCTTGGCAAGTGTTTCGGTGCGCCAAAGACCGCCGTTATGCGTTATGATTACGAGACAGATTGCGCAATCGATGAGCCGATTAGTATCGCTGATATAAATCCGCTGAATGCGTATATCGTGCAACATCGTTTGGATGGCGACCCAATGCGCAACCAATTCTTTACAAGTTCAGCAGGTCATAAAATTGATTTGGCTGTATCGTCCATTGTGACTGTAATTGTCGGCGCACAAAAAACTGTTTCACGTTCGCTGGATAAAATCGTTGGCAAATACTATGAAAACTATGTTGACGAGGTTGCAGAAACTGTATACAGGGTTATCGCGGCACACGAACGCGAAGCATCCGCCAAGGCCGTTGCAGAAAAAGCGCGCGCAAAATTGAAAGAAAAATACATATCAACACCTGCGGAAACAGTGCTGGCCATTATTGGGTCAGGACATGAAAAAATTGCAGCGGATTTAGTTCGCGCACTGGATAAAATTGATAAGCCACGTATGCGTCTGCAGGATGTATGGCGCGTAAAATGCTTGTTCGATTTAATCCCACAGGCACGTACATTTATTGAACGCATTCAGTCAATGATGCCTGACAGAATTTTGTCTGTTCGGGACTGCTTTTACAATATGCAAAACCCGCGCAATTATCGTGACGCCAAGATAATTATTAATATCGGGCCAGACAAAAAAAACATTATTCCAATGGAAATTATATGTCAGGTTCGTACATTCTTTGAATTTGAAAACAAGACACACTTTGTGTATGAAAGTGCACGTAAAACAAAATCAAAAAAATCCGATGCACTTGAAGCAAAGTTGGCTGTTTTTTACGAAGATGGCGTCAAGGCATACAATCGTATGATCTGCAAATGTTTGGATGACCTGTTTGACAGGGTTGGTTGGAATATATTGTACAGTCAAGGCAGCGATATTTCTGTATTGGAAGGATTTCCAAAGGAATGTAAACTGTATTATCCACAGAAAATACTGGATAACATTCTGGAAAAGCTGGATGACGCAATTGAAAACGAACTGTTTCGTATCACAAATGCACCGGCAAAATTATCGAAGATTCAAGAATCGAACATCTTTCACTTTATGGCGCGGTTTATATTGGTGTCTGCAATGCCGTATATGCAAACAGACTGGGCAATATCCGACAACAACCAATCTGCACGTCTGTTTAATTTTGTGATGCGCGAAGTTCAGCGGTATTACAAAAGATAAAAACCACCTTTTTAACAAGAAAATATACCCAGTGCTTTATAATCCTTTTCTGCTTGCGTTGATTTTATAAAATTGGCAGAATGATATCAGGTTCTTATGGTCTTACAGAACTATAACAAGCATAAGAAAGGATAGGATTATGCGTCAAGGAAAAGTAAAATGGTATAATGGTAAAAAATGTTTCGGCTTTATTAGTCCAGACACCCCAAACGAAAACGGCAATACAGATGATGTATTCGTACATTCAAGTTCATTAAAGGCAGCCGGCATCAGATTTTTAAACGAAAACGATATCGTTGAATTTGAAGAAGAAGTTCGCAACGATAAGTTATCAGTGACAACTATTTCTGTGGTGCAACGCGATGAAGAATCTGCACGCAGATTCCAGGAACGTCGCGCAGAACGTCGTCGCGCAATCGAAGAACGCAAACAACGCGAAGACAAATCAAGCCGTCGTGGCTTTGCATTCTGGAAGAAATAAATTTCTGGATTAAAAAAAAAGCACCGGTTATTTCCGGTGTTTTTTTATGTGTACAGGCGATAAAATGCATATTAGTTGGTCAACCAACATTCCGGTATAGAATTATAATCCGATAACCCAGTACAACCTTTATACGTTTCATTCAATAAGCAACCTGTCCAGATTTCATATAAATATTTTCCATTTATACGCGCAGATGGCCCAGTTAAACCACTGCAACCAGAAAAGGTCCCCAAGAAGGTACCGCGACTAATTTGGCCAGAAATATTCCCAAACAGGTTTTCTGGGATTGATGTTAATCCTCTGCAATTACCAAAGGTGCCACGGAATACATTATCTTTTATTTCACCATATAGATTACCGAATAGACCATCGGGGATTGCGCCAGTTAAACCACTGCAATTATCAAAGGTGCTGTTGAACATACCATTATGGGGTGCACCATAGATGCCAGCAAATAAATTTTCTGGGATTGAACCAGCCATATTAGTTGCGCCATAAAAAGTCTGATAAAATAGCGGTTGACTACCATTTGCCAATGTTCCAAATATTGCCCCCAATGAACCATCAATAGATGCGATTTTTGATGCACTGATTGAAAAACTTATTGCGGCGATGTCGCCGTAATTCGACTCACCAACATATGCCGTTGCTTGACCACTAAGCCCGATTGTGTATGTGCCGGCGGTGTTGTATGTATGTGAATACGTCGTGGTTGTTGTGTCTGTTTTTGTTATGGTTTCGACTGTGCCGTCGCCCCAGTCAACAATAAATTCACCCGCCGCACTGATTGAAAATTCAAAACTGTTGGTATCAGGTGTGGTGGTCAGGGTAAATTCTGGACCTTTATCAATTTTCCGCACCAATGTATTCACTGCCTGGATTGTTGCAACCGTATCGGCAGCGTGTAATGTGGCGAATTCG
>JAFQTD010000033.1 GCA_017409215.1 Alphaproteobacteria bacterium | reverse complement strand
TATTTAATATGATTAACGCTTATGGACAATTTTACATATACTAGACATCAACTATTACAAAACAAATGAAAGTGGCGGATTTCTGCGTAGCTCATGCGGACAAATTCCTCAGCGCTGCTAAATCATAATCCTTTGGTCGGGGGTCCGAATCCCTCCGCTGCTACCAAAATTCAAACCGCCCGTGTGGCGGTTTTAATTTTGGTTAGCAAAGGACGATAAGGACCCCAGGGTCCGGGGCGTCAGTTGGTGAAAACGAGTGTTAACGAAGTTTGAACCATACGTAGCGAAAGGGGCCCATAGAGCGAAAGCGAATATGGGAATCAGACAATCCCTCCGCTGCTACCAAGTTTCGGCCGGTTTTCCGGCTGTTTTTTATTTTTTGTCTTGCATTTGTAAATCGCATTTCAGTATAGTTCAATTCAAGGAAGGAAAGGATAACTGACCTTACTCTGGTTTTACAGAGAAACAATGACAAAAATGGCGACCATCTGGTCGCCGTTTTTTAAACACTCTTGTTCTTGCGTAGTTTTCACCTTTGGTATATTTTATTTACAATTACATTATAGTTATCTTTCTTGGTTTTTTTGTAAGTATATTTGGTCTGTCGTCATATCTAAACCAATTGCTACTGGGATATCAAGATAGTTTGATGCCAGTTCTGTTGGTTGATTGCGATATATATCGTATCCGTTAACAGATACTTTGTTTTGTTCCAAGTAATTTTCATCTTGCCATAACATAATTTGACTGCCTAGCATGCCCATATTTGGATTTTGATGGTCTATTCTGTGCGAGTCTTCATGTGCCAAAAGTCGTAAAAATTCAAACAAAGGAAATTCATCTGAAGAACGGTCTGGGTCTAATGTTATCGTTTTATTAAATGGATTATAAAAGTTTTCATTGCCAGACACAACATTCCCAGAAGTACCGAATTCTCGTCCGCTGGCATTCAGTATCATGGTTGCAAATTTTGTTTTTTCTGTGTTGGTCAGAGAATCAAATGACAATGCCATATTTAGAATCTGTGGGTTTGATAGAATTATATCTCGGTATATTTCCATGCGTTCTCCCACAACGAAATCTGCATTTCGTAGGTCGGTTATGGTTGACATTTTATGAATATACCTGGCTAATAAATCTAATTTTTTTGACTCGTTTTCTGGTGCAATTGCCGCTTTTTCTTTTTCAAATTGTTTTTCTATTTTTGATACTTCTGGGTCAAATGTAGAATAATTCACATGCGCCATGCGATATAAGGTATTAAATTTTTCTTGGGCTTGTATTAGATCAGGAAACTTGTTTTTGTATTGCTGATAGTCAGATTTTCCGAATTCTTTTATGTCATATTTTATCATTAAAGTTCGAACTATATCTGATTGTTTGTGTAATTCAGAAAAGATATGGTTTATTTCATCCCACGTTTTCCAATGTTTGATGGTTGCCTGCATATTTGCAATATCGCCATTAAACATTGCTTTGAAATCTTGCCAAGTGTGATTTCTGTTGCCGTATTTTTTGTATGCCTCATAGAACACTTGGTCTTCTGGCGACATTTTATCAACCTGCATTATGCTGTCCAGTGTCGGTATTTGTTGTATTACCGATTGCATTATCTGTTTCTGTATATTTTTTTGTGCGCTTTCGAACTGTTCTTTTTTCATTATTCTGTAATCTTTGTTGTTTGCGTATAACTTATCGTATCATTCGTGTAGATTGCCGTATCCGAGATAAGCCTGTTGTGCTTGTGCCCGTTTTAGTTCGTCCATACTGACATACGGTCCATGTTGAACTTGTTTGCCAAGCTCTTCAGTTGCCAATCGCAGTGATTGTATTCTGCGCTCGCGTTCAAATTTTCGTTGCTGTTGTTGGTATTGTTCTTCGGTTATATCGCCTTGTTCAAATATTTGGTTTATGAATGTTTGTGCGCGATCAAGTTTAACACGACTGGCTTTTTCCAGAAATACTTCGTGGTCAGTAAAAGGTTTGTCCAGTATCGCCTTAATCATATATGGTTCGCCATTTCTGAACGTCATCAAATGTTTGAACGATTTGCCAACTTGGAAATCGTCTTTGGAAATTCTTTTTGTAAACTTACCTTTGGGAAAAGTGGGGTTTCTTGGTTCTATTATAATCCAATCACCATTATTTAGTTCTACACAAGGAACGGTGTGCCCTGAACGGCCGTTCAGCAAATGGTCCCAGACGGTTGTGAACATAAACTTGACGTATTGTTTTCGTTCTGAATGTTCTTTTGTAAATTCATCTATAAACGCAACAGCACCATTTGTACAAGATGTTGTGAAGCCATATTTCATAAATATACCTGGTGTGGCATTTAATTTTTCGCGTTTGTCGTCATAGTTTTCTAGTGTCTTTTCCAGTTCTTCTTTGGAAAGTTTTGGTATTGCTTTTACGATTTCTTTTATTTCATCCCCGATTGTTTTTTTAAATTCTGATGGGGTTTTAGCGTGGCTTTCTTCGTTTTTTTGAATTTTTTTGAATAAAACACACCAAATAAATACATCAAGGTGTTCGAGTGGTTCGTCTTCTGTTTCGCCAGTTGTGTTTAATATATGCTGGTTCGCGGCTGCGATTAACGTAGGTTCTGTTTTTAATGCATCGGTGATAAGATTTTTTAAACTGCTCAATCCTGTTTTTTCGTCTCTTAACTTGTTTATAGTTTCATTTATTGCGGATAATTTTTCTTCGTCTGTCATGGTTTTTCCTTATGATTTATTTTATTGATATTTTAACACAATTTTGGGATTTTTGCCATTTGTATATGGGTGATTTAAGATGGGTAAAAAACTTTACATAGAAAAATGGTTAAAAAATGGCGGAAATGTGAGTGGTGTAGCGATTTTTTATTATTTTTTTATTTGTATTATGACCTGGGTCCCGTGGTGTGCGGCGGGATGACATAGAAAATAAAAACATCGCCCATTTGGGGCGGTATGGTTGTTTTGTTGTTTCTATCGTGTCTTGTAATTGTCGCACAGGCGGGCGATTTTGCCAGCTAGTACCTTGGCTGTCAGTTCTTTTTGACGTGCTTGAGCGGTTATTCCGTTTGGTGTGACAATATCACTAGTGGTTTGAATTTGAGAATTCTCGTCAACGTAACAAGATATGATAAATCCGTTAATTGTCGGATAAATGTAACGAGTGTAATTTACTGAAATATACTCATGACCAAATTTGCACCGTTTATCGCATCCATCACAAAATCCCCCGGGTGCAACGTATGCCCGAACCTGTTTTGGATTTATGTTTGTGCGTTTTTCTTGTGTAAATGACATTTGATTTTTCCTTTTATCGTTGTTTATAGTTATCGCAAAGACGAGCAATTTTACGCGCCATGTCCAGCATGTAAACCCTTTGGTCAAAGGGGTGATCAATACCTTTGATTGACAACCATAGTTTGCTTTTGGCAGTTGTTTGGGTGTTGTCATTTTCATCTTGGAATGAAGTGATCACAGCTCTGCCAATCATTGGAAGATAATAGTCTTCTTCCTTAAGTGTGAAACCTAGATAGCAA
Organism: Alphaproteobacteria bacterium; assembly: GCA_017409215.1. Taxonomy (GTDB): domain Bacteria; phylum Pseudomonadota; class Alphaproteobacteria; order Rs-D84; family Rs-D84; genus Enterousia. The sequence goes on along the minus strand of JAFQTD010000033.1, from coordinate 1,609 downwards.
TGTTTTTTACAACCATCGCAATGTAAAATATTTGTTTTCTTTTTCTGTGTAAATGACATTTTGCGTTCCTTTATTTTGTCTTTTGATATTTTACACAAGATTTATAGCATAAAAATGCAGATTTGCAAGCGGTGTAGCGGTTTTTAGAGTCTTTATTATTACTAATAATATTTATTAAAAAAGTTTACTTTTGTGTTTGTAAAGTAAAGTTTTTTGCTAAAAAAGTTTACTTTTATGTTTGCAAAGTAAAGTTTTTATGTTAGTATATTTACTAAAAGGTGAAGTCATGAATAATATAAAAATAGGTAGTTTTGTACAGCAATCTGCGGGTTTTAAGGCTTTTATACCCAATGATTTTCCGCCGATTGTGGGATTGTCTTTGCCAAATACTATAATATCAAAACATACGGAAGCCATAAGATTATTAGGTAAATTGGATGGAATTACAGAATTGTTGCCTGATAAAGATTGGTTTTTGGTTATGTTTGTAAAGAAGGATGCAGCTTCATCAAGTCAAATAGAAGGCACTAATGCCACAATGATGGATGTGATTGAAAAAGAAAATGTTGAACCAAGCTCTTCTTTACCCGAAGATGTTGACGATATTATACATTATATAGATGCATTGAATTATGGTCTTGTTCGTGCCAAAGATTTTCCTTTGTCATTAAGGTTTATTAGGGAATTACATTCAAAATTGATGTTGAAAGCACGCAGTACACATAATTCTTATCCTGGAGAGTTTAGAACTAGTCAAAATTGGATTGGGGGTACTAGACCGGATAACGCTACTTATGTTCCGCCACCAGTTGAAGATATGAACCGTGCGTTAAATGATTTAGAAAAATTTATACATGCAGACGATGATTATTTACCGCTTGTTAAAGCGGGGTTGTTGCACGCACAATTTGAAACAATTCATCCTTTTAATGATGGTAATGGTCGAACAGGTCGTATGTTGATAACTATGTTTTTATGGTATAAAAAATTGTTGGAAATGCCAATATTGTATTTGTCAGCATATTTCAAACAACATAGGGATGTGTATTATCAAAAATTAAACAATTATCATAATGGTGATATTGTGGGGTGGTTGGATTTCTTTTTAGATGGAATTATTGAAACGGCAAATTCTGCGATAAAAACATGTGCAATAATTACCAAGTTACGCGAACGAGATACAGACAAAGTAAAAGTTTTAAGCAAAGCTGTATCACAATCAACCATGAATGTTTTAGAAAACTTATATAAAATGCCTATTGTTGGTATTTCAGATATTATGAAATGGACAGGCACAACAAAGCCGTCTGGCTATAAGATGATAGAACGATTGGTAAAAATGGGAATTCTGGTAAAACTTGGTGATAATGCTTATGCTCAAAAATGGTATTATAAGGATTATATAGATTTGTTTTATAAAGAGTAAATTATCCATTTTTCTAAAACTTCACATAGAAAAATGGTTAAGAAATGGCGGAAATGTGAGTGGTGTAGCTGTTTTTAGGTAAGTGCATTTTGTATTTAATATGATTAACGCTTATGGACAATTTTACATATACTAGACATCAACTATTACAAAACAAATGAAAGTGGCGGATTTCTGCGTAGC
>JAFQTD010000032.1 GCA_017409215.1 Alphaproteobacteria bacterium | reverse complement strand
GCTACGCAGAAATCCGCCACTTTCATTTGTTTTGTAATAGTTGATGTCTAGTATATGTAAAATTGTCCATAAGCGTTAATCATATTAAATACAAAATGCACTTACCTAAAAACAGCTACACCACTCACATTTCCGCCATTTTTTAACCATTTTTCTATGTAAAGTTCTTACCCCTACTTAATCATACCAAATACAAATCCCATACTTTTAATATCTAATTGAGATTTTTGATTTTTAGTGATAGACTATGAAATGAATCCATAGGGATATGGGTTCGGGGCTATCTCAAGCCCAGCGTATTCGGTGCAAAATTACTGACGGCATCGTCATCCGATGTCATTCCTGTGGTTTTGTGTCGTGATTTATCCCTGACTTAATAAGTCGGGGAGCTGTTTGTCATACAACAGGGGCAACCCGAAAACAACAGAATCACTAATACGCTGATTTGAGAACTCCCCGACCGCCTAACATCCCATGGCGGTCTTAATTCAATAAGGTGTTTTAGATGCAAAAATTTTTACTGATTTTTCCAATAATAATGTGCAGTTGTACATCTACAAGGTATCACATAGATATAAAAACACAATCTGTGCCACAAGATGAATTACCTGAAACAAGTATGTGTGAAATTCGATATTTTAACAAAGACGCAAATCCAAAAAGTATTGAAAGCAGAGAATATAATCGCCAAATAGAAAAAATATTAACAGACAACGGAATTCAAATAACAGATTCTAAAAAAGCAAATTGTACCATTGGTGTTGCTTATGCCATTGAAGGACCGTATAAAGAAACCAATGCTGCACCAATTATAGGTATTACTGGAACAAGCGGCTCAACATCTTATACTAACGGAAGCATTAGTGCGTATGGAAATACAGCATACGGTTCTGCTATGACACAAACATACAACATACCGCAATATGGTGTTACAGGATATCGCTACTATGACACATATTACTATGTGCGTTGGTTGGCGTTGGCTGCAATAAATAAAAAGGGTGAAGAATTATGGAATGCTAATATTTCAAGCTCGGGCTCAACAAACGATATGCGAAAAATCTTCCCATTATTGTCATATGTTGCCGGTGACGCAATAATGACCAACAAGGACACTTCTGTTGTTATATCATCTACAAAAGCAAAGGAAATAACCGAGTTTATGACTAATACCAAGGAGTCATACTGATTCTAGCTTAATTGCTTCGCTAATAAACTCCAAACACATCAACACTATTTCACAAGAAATATATTTATATTGTAAAGACGGTATATTGTCGTCATTTCGAACAAACATTGACGCACCACAATGTTTTATTTTGCAATATGCAGCATATAACAACCTAACACCAAGTTGCATCTTTGGATAAATAGATTTATATTTCTTATCAAGTTGTTCTATAAACATATTCAAATAATCACACACCGATGTTAACTGTGTATATGTATCCTTTATACGCTGAGACTTTTCTTTGTTTGTATATGTTGAATCACATAAAAATTCTATCAGAGCAGCATTTTTAGCAGTCGTATCTGCAATACAACGTCCAAACTCTTTTAAAACGTTGATACACTCCGTTTCCAAGCCATACAGTTCATCATTGTTAGATTCGTCTTTAATAAAATCATACCAATCACACAATATTTTCTGTGCATCTGATGCTATATATTTTTTTTCACGCCTTGGAGAAACTTCTGATATTAAATATGAAACAATCGCACAATTTTCCAAAATATGTCCTGCAACAATAACAGCATCTGTATAACATTTATTTCTCATAAGAACCAGATAAGAGCGACGTGATTCCGATAGTTTATATAATAAATTTGACAAACAAAAATTATCTGTATCTAAATATTTTAACAGTTCTAAATCAACTTGTTCAATTTTTAATAAAATTTGTTTTAAACTATAATCCATAACTATTCCCAATTTATATGATATTAAATATTTTATATATTAACACAAACCTAATAAAAACCGCCCAAACGGGCGGTATATTATGCTGCTACACTTTGATTATATGTACTTTTAGGTGTAAAATTAACTTTTAAACCCAACGCATCTATTGCTTTAAAAACAGTTTCTACATTTGGACGACGTGCGCCAGAGAAACTTTTATACAAAGATTCGCGTCCTACCCCTATTTCTTTTGCTATCTTATTTATGCTACGTGCCTTTGCAACATTTCCAAGGGCTATTAAAAAATACTCAATATCATTTTCTTCTAATGCAGCTTCTAGATAGTTAGCAATATCTTCTTCTGTTTTAAGATAATCCAGAATATTCCATTCTGTTATCTTGTTACTCCCTTTTTTCATGATTTACTCCTTTGAGTAATTTGTTATCTACTAACCGACGACATCCTGTGTCTACGGTAGTGTTGTCAATATATTCTTGGCCTTTTCAACATCTGACTGTTGCGTCGATTTGTCGCCCCCAATCAGCAACAAGATAATTTCTTCACCTTGCCTCGTATAATAAACCCTATATCCAGGACCATAATTTATTCGCAATTCATAAATCCCATCACCAACTGGCTTAAAATCACCAAAATGATTTTGTGTTGCGATGCGATCTATCCTTGTGCTTATCCTAAACTGCGCTTCGGAATCTTTTAATTTATCAAACCATTTTACATATTCTGTTGTCTTCTTTATTAACATTTTCTTTTACTCCCGGCTGATAACGTCCAGCCCCTACGTTGCCTTCCTCATATACATCCTTTTGTTTTATTACACATTTGTATTGTATCCAAACGGATACAAAAAGTCAAGTGGTATTTTATTGTTCACATGTAAATATATTTACCCACATTTATATTACTTTTGTAAAGAGTCGTACCCCTTTGTAAACCTTTGTCATCCTTCGCAACCTTTTGCCGCGACTTTCTATGTATTCATCTTTATAATTCATAGTGTAAAGCAAGCAAAAGGATTACGCATGTAAACATATTTTCTATGTCCAAAGTTATGTCCAGTATATGTAAATATATCTGCTAAAACTGATAAATTCGGACGAAATCGGAGATTTTTTACAAAATAAAAAATCCCGGAACACCGGGAAATTCTGGTAGCAGCGGAGGGATTCGGACCCCCGACCAAAGGATTATGATATACCAGCGCTGGGGAATTTCTCCGCACGAACTCCCCAGAAATCCGCACCTTTCATAAGCATACAAAATTTCTATGTACGCAATATGTCCGCCGAAAGAAAAAACACAATCATATTAAATACAAAATTATTCTTAATAAATTTCATCTAAAAACAAATTTGCAAATATTTTGAACCATTGTATAAATAATATCGTTTTATACATGAAAAGGGTATGGAAATGGACGATATTTCAATCTTATTACAAGAAGCAAAACCGCTGTACATGCGGCGCAAGCAATTACGAACAAATATCAAATATCAATGTGCTGTTGTAGCGATTGTGGCAATTTTTACCCCTATCTTTATTCATACGCATAAATACGATGTTGATGTTGGGGCGCTGTATGCAGAATTGTATTCCAACGACACAAACACCGAATATTACATCGATGAATTTGATGCCATAGGAATCATTTAATGCGCGATACTGTGGATAAGTATAAGTTTCTGGTTCGCAAAATCATCCGTCAAAAAACGGGCATGGAAAATTCGGACTTGGAACAAGAGGTGTTTTTTCGTATCTGGCAAAAACAGCACTTGTATTCCAATCAGGGCAAAGAAGTGTCATGGATATGTGTTATTACAAATAACATTTGCATTGACTATTTCAAAAGCAAGTTTTTCAATCAATCAAAACAACATGTTGAAATCCCGGATAATTTAAGCGATAATCGCCCAACGCCTGATGTGGTTTATTCTGATAAACAGCGTCAGCGTATAATTCTGCGTGCGGTAAACTCATTACCACATAAATTACGCACAACAATTATCTTGTACAAGTTTGAAGGTTTAACCATAGAAGAAATTGCATCTAAATTACGCATACCATCAGGAACAATCAAATCACGACTGCATACGGCACGAAAAATACTGGCCCAAAAGCTGTCGGGATTACAACCAAAATGAACCACAAAGATAAAAAAATCGTTGTATGAAATGAAATAAACCAAAAGGAAAGAAAATGACAAAAATAATTTCGATGTCTGTAATGTGTATTGCGTTGGCAACAAACGCATTCGCAAACGAACCAGATGCACCAAAAAATCCACAACAAATGGAACCCAGTTTTGAAATGGTGATGCTGATGAACGGACCGATGCATCGTCCGCCATTCATGGCAGGTCCCGCACCACATGGCCCGCAACCAATGGAACAAATAAAATTATCAGATGCCCAGCACGAACAAATGCGAGCATTGGGGAAAAAGCACCGCGAACAAATGGACGACTTGCACGATGCACGCGAAGACTTGCGTGAAGAATACCTAGAAAAATTTGAAGATATTTTGACAGATGAACAATTCCGCAAAATTGAAAACCTGCGTCGTGATTTACGCAAAGATATGAAAAAACTAAACGAAAAACAGAAAAAACTGTTCGAACAACATCGTGAAGATTTTGAAAAAATCTTAACCGATGAACAAAAGAAAGAACTAAACCGTATGCACCATGAACACAAACCAAATCACAAAATGCAAAAACCTGCGCCGTTTGGCACACCAAATGATGCGGCACCTGCGCCAAAACATGACAAACAAAAAAAATAATTCGGTTTAATCGATCTTTCCTTTAAAAAAATCCCCCGTCTTGGGGGATTTTTATGAAAAGAGAAGTTGCTTTTTATTGTCTAGGCTGAACGGATTGACCGTTTGTCGGCTTTTCTGGTGGTGTTGGCATTTCAATGCCGCACTGCGCCATCGCATTTTGCATACAGGTCTTTTGTTCTTCGGTCAGATTTTGCATCATTGGCATACCACCACGCGGACCACGTTCACCATTTGGTGGTGTTGGCATATCTGCTGCAAATGCAGGCAATGCAAAAACTGCGCACAACGACGCGATTAGAATTTTATGTTTCATGTTTTTCTCCCTTGTTTTGTTATACAACCAACAAAACGATAAATGGCCCCAATCGGTTCAATAAAAAAACTTTGAACCGATTTGGGAATAAAATCGTTGTATGTCCTGTAAAGGGATAATAACGAGAGAATTTTCATGAAAAAAATCTGTTTCATAATGGGACTGATTCCCACAATTGCGTATGCTGCACCCGACTGCGCCACCATGCAAGCCATACCCGACACAGAACAAACACTGACCGATATAATTCATATTGGACTGTGTCGTAATCCACAAACATCTGCGGCATTTCAAAGTTTGCGTGCTGCCAAATACAATAAAAATGCCGGTTATGCAAATTATTTACCCAGTGTCAGTATTGGTGCATCTGCCGGCAAGAACTACCAAGATGAATCTTGGGACGATTGGTCGTATGGCGCATCGATTTCTGCATCTTATTTAATTTTTGATTTTGGCAAGCGGCTATCAGATATGAACCAAATGATTGACACGTATCGCACCGCCGGATTTGAATTCAATGAAACTGTTCAAAATTTTGTATATGGTCTGGTCGGGGCATATTATGAATTACTGAATGCCGATGCAGATGTTAAATCTGCTGAACTGGCACTGTCTGTTGCCAAGACCGCATACGACACCGCGAATAAGAAATTCAAGGCCGGCTCGGTCGCACGTGCCGATGTATTAAAGGCCGAAACCACATTGGCAGGTTCTGAATTATCGCTGGAACGCGCAAAAAACAATCGTGAAATCGCCCAGGGCACATTGCTGACCAAACTATCTTTTCCGGCCGACCAAGAAATCAAAATTGCGGATATGTCTTCAACTTTTGGTACAGATGCCGAAAACGAACATATTGACGAATTGATAGAAATCGCCCGTAAAAAGCGTCCTGACCTGTTGCGTGCAACGGCACAAAAAGATGCCGCATGGCATAAACGCAACAGTGCATTTTTGAAAAACCTGCCGTCTATATCGGCATCAGGGTCTGTATCATGGAACGAAAACAGTTTATCGGGTTTGACTGATGTTTCTGGCGAAAAAATAAATGGCTCAATCGGGATTCGTATATCTATGCCATTATTCGCAGGCTTTGCCAATATGTATGGTGCACGCAGTGCAGTTGCCGACTATGAGCGTGCAAAATACAACGAACAGGCAACAATTGATAATGCCATGCTGGATATTTTTACAGCATATCAAAACTACAAAACCGCCCAAACAGTATTAAAACAAACAGAAACCCTGTTGAAATCCGCCGAAGAATCAGAACGTGTCACATCTGGCATGTATAAAGTTGGACGCAGTACAATGCTGGATTGGCAAACCGCACAATCAGAACTGGTCGACGCGCAAAAACAACACAATTCTGCAAAGTACGACTTATTTATAAAACGCGCAGCGGTCGCATTAGCAATCGGTGATATAAAATCAGAACTAGAGGGAGAGAAATATGAAGAACAAACAGACCAAGAATAAAAAATCCAGCAAACGCATTCTGAAATACGGTGTGTTTGCGCTGGCGATTATTGGTACGATTGCAGTGTTTAGTGGTGGTGGCGATGAAAAACGCAACTATATCACGATAAATATAACGCGTGGCGACCTGTCTTATACGGTCAGTGCAACCGGTGAAATTCAACCTGTCAACACAGTAAATGTGGGTTCGCAAGTATCGGGGACAATTGACAATCTGTATGTTGACTTTAATTCCAACGTCAAAAAAGGCGATATCTTGCTGACGATTGAACCATCTGTTCTTCAGGCATCTGTTGATGAAGCCATGGCATCTTTGACATCTGCAAAATCCCAACGGGATTTCGCATTCAGCGAATACAAACGCAACAAAACCTTGTATAACGATGGCTTTATTTCACGCGCCGAAATGGAACAATCCGAAACAACATATAATCAGGCCGAACAATCTGTCAAAAAAGCCCAATCTACATACGACCGTGCGGTGACAAATCTGAGCTATGCAACGATTACATCCCCTGTTGATGGCACAGTTATATCGCGCAAGGTTGATGTTGGACAAACGGTTGCGGCATCTTTTTCAACACCCGACCTGTTTGAAATCGCCGAAGATTTAACAAAAATGCAGATTGAAACATCTGTATCCGAGGCAGACATTGGTGTTATCCGCGAAGGCCAACCTGTCACATTCACCGTTGATGCATACCCAACAGATATTTTTAACGGCACAGTTCGTCAGGTTCGCTTGTCCCCCACAACAACATCCAATGTTGTCGTTTATACGGTTGTAATTGATGTTGATAATTCTGATATGCGCCTGATGCCAGGAATGACCGCATTCGTAACCGTTATTATCAACAGTGCTGAAAATGTGTACAAGGCGCAAAATGCCGCTTTCCTTATTCGCAATTTCAAAAGCATTGACCCAACATTAGATGAAACGATTACACCCGACACCCATCTGGCAATTATGCGTGATGGTGAAATTCAATTTATTGAATATAAAAAAGGACTGGAATCCGCCACCGAAACACAAATTATATCAGACCAGATAATGGATGGTGACCGCATCGTTGTCGGTGTCCAGGGACAAACGTCTAACACCACACAAAACAGCAACAATCGCGGTGGTCCAATGGGCGGTCCTGGTGGCGGCGGTCCAATGGGTGGACCAATGTAATATGGGGGCGGCTATGGCAAAAAATACACCTGTTATTTCAATGCATAAAATCTGCAAATCGTTTCCCATGGAAATGGGCGGCGAACAACAGGTTTTATTTGACAATACTTTTGATATTTATCCCGGCGAATTTGTATCTATTATGGGACCATCAGGGTCTGGCAAATCAACATGTATGAATATTATTGGTGCGCTGGACACCGCAACATCTGGGACATATAAACTCTATGGCACAGATATTACAACAATGTCGCCTGATGAATTGGCCGTTGTTAGAAATGAACATATTGGCTTTGTTTTTCAGCAGTTTAACCTGTTGCCGAAACGCAATGTTTTGGACAATGTAATGTTGCCATTGATGTATCGCGGACTGCCAATGGCGAAACGGGTACAAAGCGCCCGCGAAATGCTAAAACTGGTGGGCTTGGAAAACTTTGAAACATACCTGCCAACGCAATTATCTGGTGGTATGAAGCAACGTGTTGCAATCGCACGTGCGTTGGCTGGCAACCCAAAACTGATTTTGGCAGATGAACCAACCGGCGCGCTGGACAGTAAAATGGGGAACGAAATTTTACAGTTCTTCAAGAAACTAAATCGTGATATGGGAATAACAATCATAATGATTACACACGAATTTGATATTGCCATGTATTCTGACCGCCTGATTCATATCTATGACGGCCATATCACATACGATGGCAAAATCCCAAAATCAGAATCACATATACCAAAGGCATATAAAAAATGAATATACAAGATATCGCCAAAGAATCATGGCTGTCCATCAGCGGTAATAAGATGCGGTCTTTTTTAACCGTCTTGGGAATTGTTATCGGTGTTATGGCGGTGGTAATTATGGTGGCAGTTGGCGAAACCGTCCAAAAATCCATCACAGACCAATTTTCATCACTGGGGACGAACACAATTATAATACGCGCCGGTGCCGCACAATCTGCCGGTGTGCGTGGTGGAAATCGACAAACCCTGACCATGGATGATGCAGAATTTTTAGGGCAATTACCCGATGTTGCAGCGGTCACCCCTGTTCAAAATGCTGCCGCCCAGGTTGTCTATGGCAATAAAAACTGGTCCACATCAATGGTCGGTGCGTGGCCAGATTATGCAACCGTACAAAATATAGAAATAGAATATGGAACTTTCTTTGATATGTCTGCGGTACGAAACGCATCAACACATGCCGTCATTGGTCCCGAAACCGCCGAAGAGCTGGGGATGGGGAAAAATCCTGTGGGGCAAGTTATACGTGTTCAAAACACCCCCTTTACCATTGTCGGGGTCACACGCGCCAAGGGCGATTCCAGTATGGGCAGCCAAGACGACATGATTATCATTCCAATTACAACATTAAAGAAACGCCTGTCAGGTTCACGATTCCCAAATGCTGTGCAAATGGTATCATTAAAACTGTATAACGATGCGGATAATAATCTGGCTATTGAACAAATGACATTACTGTTGCGTCAACGACATAAACTGGACGACAACGATGCAGATGACTTTCAAATCACAGATATGAAGCAAGTCATGGAAACCATGGAAACTGTATCTGGATACTTAAAGTTATTATTGGTTGCGATTGCAGCAGTGTCATTACTGGTTGGTGCGATTGGCATTATGAATATGATGCTGGTATCGGTCGCCGAACGCACACGCGAAATCGGCATACGCAAGGCCATTGGCGCACGTGAAAGCATGATTATTATTCAGTTTTTGTCAGAATCTGTTTTGATATCGTTTATCGGTTCAATGGTTGGTTTGGTATTGGGGGTGGGTCTTGCCCAGGGTGTCGGACGATTTGTATTGGGATACGCTGTTCCATTCAGCATTTGGCCGGTCGTTGTGTCGGTTACAGTTGCAATTGTGGTAGGATTGGCATCTGGGGTTATGCCTGCACGCAAAGCCGCCAAACTGCACCCAATTGACAGCCTGCGATATGAATAAATCACCCACAGGGCAAGCTCCGTGGTATTACGTCGGCAGAATAAAAAAGACGGCAAAAACCGTCTTTCTTATACTGAGTGTTATATCATAATTTGATAAAAAAATCGATAAAAACGGTGGCCAGATGGTCGCCATTTTTGTCATTGTTTCTCTGTAAAACCAGAGTAAGGTCAGTTATCCTTTCCTTCCTTGAATTAAACTATACTGAAATGCGATTTACAAATGCAAGACAAAATTTACTTATTAGATTCTATCAAATCCATCAACTCGGATTCTCTAATAATCTTTATTCCTCGTTTTGCCGCAGTTTCTATTTTTGACACAGAATATGTTGGTTTATCGCCTTTTAATTTTTCACCAACCGCCAACCATTTTGTATTAGCACCAATTTGTTGTTGTATATCAAATCCACAAGATTCTATATACGCCTCTATTTCTGCCCTTGGGATAGAGAAAGTTCCTGTAATACACATAACACCGTTTGGAAACTTTTGCTTACTTTCCAGTGTTCTGGTATCGTATTTAATACCACAATAATTTGATAAAAACTCTACCGGATTTACAATATTTCCATCAACCTTAATGGACAGAATATTAGAATACTTGAATGTTCTGTATTCGTTTCTCATGAAACAAAATCCATAAAATATCAGTGAATTATTATGTTGTGAAAATGGATTTGGACTAACTGATTCCAACCTTACTGTTCTGGTTGTAATATTGCCATCTGTATCTTTATACTCAATATCTATTATTTGACTACCGTCCCAATACATATCTTTTAATAACATCATGCACCTCATTTGAATACGAATATATTTTATCAAGTATTGGTATAAATTCAAAACACAAAAAACAGCCCAAAATAGGGCTGTTTGTCTTGGTAGCAGCGGAGGGATTCGGACCCCCGACCAAAGGATTATGATTCCTCTGCTCTACCACTGAGCTACGCTGCCAAAACTTATGTCCATCTCTATGTCTAGTCTATGTAAAACTATCCAACAGTTTAGAACAATCTTAATCATTCTCGCAACAAAATTTTACAAATCCTAACCTCGGTCAATGTTGCGGAAAACCTAGGTTATTCATACTCAACAGCACTCAATACAAATCTAGGGCTGGGGATTATGATTCCTCTGCTCTACCACTGAGCTACGCTGCCAAACGGCACTGATTATAACAGACTTTTTTTTAATTGCAAGCAAAAGAAAAACAATCGGTTTTTATTCATATAAAAAATAATTATTATTTTTAATAATCTAATTTGAACAAACGTTTTATTTATGATATAATGCAAATTATGAGAAAACTTGCCCAAATTTTACCCATCTTGCTTTTCTGCACATACGCAAATGCGGACATAAATCCATTTTTTAACGGATACACAAATCAGATATCGTTTAATCTGGGTGCTGGGGTAAACAGTGGCTTTTTGATTCCACCACCATCACAATTTGTACCATACACGATGTTTCAACTGCAATATTCCCAACCAACAACTTTTTTCAGGTTGCCTGCACGAAAATCAATAAACGTTATCGCAAACATTGGCCGGGGCGAAAAATACGGTTGGAATTGGGATGACTTTTCGATACCAATTGCAATGCTTAGCGAGGATGTAATTCCACTTTACGGCGAAAAATGGTATACATTTATCGGCCTTGGTATTGGTATGCAGGCGCAACAAAATGCTCGCATTGGTTCAAAAATGGTATTTGGTTTCAAATTGGGCGCTGGCTATCGCATATCAGAATGCACATCGGTTGAGGCATTTATGCAACATATGTCGAACGGGAACACTGCCCCAGAAAACAACTCGTACGCATTTTATGGTCTTGGCATATCATACAACTTCTAAACTACCACTCAATCGGTGTTTTTCCACATTTTGCCAGATAATTATTCGCCTGACTAAAATGCCGACAACCAAAGAATCCACGATATGCCGACAACGGTGACGGATGCACGCTTTTCAAGACCAGATTTTTATTAGCATCTATTATACTTGCTTTCTTTTGCGCAAAACTGCCCCATAACATATAGACTATATTTTCACGTTGACTTAACACCCGCATTACCGCATCGGTAAATTCTTCCCAGCCACGTCCTGAATGTGATGCCGCCTTATGCGCTTGAACAGTTAATGTCGAATTTAACAACAACACCCCCTGCCTTGCCCATTCGGTCAAATCCCCATTTGTAATACTGACGTGACCAATATCAGATTCTATCTCTTTATAAATATTTTGCAGACTTGGTGGCACTGGCGTTGGTGGCAACACAGAAAAACAAAGTCCATGCGCCTGCCCTGGTTCATGATAAGGGTCCTGTCCGATAACAACCACTTTAACTTTATCCAGTGGACACAAGTCAAATGCATTAAATATATTTTGTGGTGCGGGATAAACGACCCGCCCTGATAAATATTCACCGCGCACAAAGTCAGTCAACTTAATAAAATAATCCTTATCAAATTCTGCGCTTAATGCATTTTTCCAAGACTGTTCAATTTTCACATTCATAATTTTATCAACCTCAACCAACTTCAAAATTAATTTATATCAAGTAATCGTCCATAGAAATTAATTTTACCTGACAAGATTTCCATAACACCACATCAATATATCCGCGCGGCAGTCCTGTTTCACGAACCAAATGCGCAAACATATCATCACAGGCCTGCTTAATCTCATCTGACAATTTAGCATTATTGATTGACAATTCTTTATTTACAAACACACACCCCAGACGTTGAATCCAAACATCATATTTCACAATATCTTCACCCAAATTTCGCGCCAAATGATTTGCAGTAATTTTTCCGATATGCGGCAATTTTTGCAAATACGTTAATTTATCATTTAAATCAGCCAAGACATAATACCCATCACGCAAAGACTGCCTATTTTCCCAAATTTCACAAATGGCATTAATTTTATTTTTATTATTAAAAACCTGAATCAAGGCATCAAAGTCTGCACCAACACCAGACAAAACATTCAAAATTTTTTCATGAATTTTTTTTGCTGTTTTTTGCGAGAAACCACCCGCCAAAATTACATACGCACAATGCGCTGCAAATTCATCTGCATTATAAATTTTTCGCGCACGCAGGTTCTGTAATATTTCATCAAAACTTTGGGCATCACTGTCCATCCCCTGCGCACGCAACGCGGAATCCAAATCAAAGAACCATTTACGTGAAAACATTTTTATCTATGATGCTTGTTTTTGCGCCATCATCTGCATCATTTGTTCAGGCGTTAAATTTTGTGCATTCTGTTGTTCCATCATGGATTTCAATTTATCATTTCCTTTGTCAAACTGCTTTTTTTCTAATTCACTAATTTCAACATCAATCTGACTAATTCGCGCTTTTTTATGATATACCTGTGATTCTGACACACTTCCCAATTCAGATAATTCTTTTTGCAGTTTTTCTTTTTCCGCCAACAAATCATGTTTCTTCGACATTATTCACCCTTTTTATTTAATGGCGCAGGGGACTCCTGCGCCAACCAATTAAACATCTAAGTTTGCTTCCAACGCGTTTTCAACAATAAAGTCACGACGCGGTTCAACAATATCACCCATCAGCATTGAAACAACCTCGTCTGCTTTGGCTGCATCATCAACCTTGACCTGAAACAGCGAACGATGATTAGGATCCATTGTTGTTTCCCATAATTGTTCTGCGTTCATTTCACCCAAACCCTTGTATCGCTGAATCTTCAAACCATTTTTAGCATATTCAAATGCAGTTTCCAGCAACTTCAACGCGCCCCAGATTTTTTGATTTTTCGTCTTCACACGCAGGACTGTTGGTTTACTGAACATTTCAATTAATTCTTCACGACCATCCAGCTTATGCCACGCACGAATTTCTGGGCCATTAATTTTTTCACGTGGTAATACATAGGTTTCTTTTACACTGCGCAAAGTACGTGTAATTGTAATCCCTGCATCATCAGCAGACACCTTCCAACCACGTTCAAATTCTAATTCCTGTGCATCCAGCATCGCCTGCACATTTGCGAACACTGTGTCATTTTCGTTTTCAAACGCACCATTCAGTGCCAACGCCTCTACAAAGCGCAATGGAACAATATGATTTAGCGGTTGCAACGCATTACGCATATCCAAGACCAACCCCAGCAAACGTTTCAAGTCCGCCCCAGACACCTGAACCCCATTCGCAGTTTCAATCATACCATCTGTTGCCAACTGTTCCATTAAATAGTCATCCATTTCGCGTTCATTCTGCAAATAAATTTGTTGTTTACCGCGCGAAACACCGTACAGCGGTGGTTTTGCCACATATATATACCCACGTTCAATCGCCTGTGGCATATGCCGATAAAAGAACGTCATCAACAATGTTTGAATATGCTGACCATCAACGTCCGCGTCGGTCATAATAATAACTTTGTGGTATCTCATTTTTTCGATATCAAAGTCATCTTTACCAATTCCCGCCCCCATTGTTGTAATCAAAGCACCAATCGTATCAGACCCCAACATTTTATCAAAGCGCACACGTTCAACATTTAAAATTTTACCACGCAACGGCAAAATCGCCTGAGTTTTGCGGTCACGTCCTTGTTTTGCAGTACCACCCGCCGAATCCCCCTCTACAATAAACAATTCACATTTTGCAGGGTCGCGTTCTGAACATCCTGCTAATTTACCAGGCAAACCACCCAATTCTGGCCCCGTCTTTTTACGTGACAATTCACGTGCTTTACGTGCAGCCTCACGTGCAGTGGCCGCCTCTATAATTTTATCAACAATTGTTTTTGCAACTGCTGGGTTTTCGTCCAAAAATTCGTACAACATTTCAGACACTGTACTTTCTACAATTGGACGCACTTCACTTGATACCAGTTTATCTTTTGTCTGCGAACCAAATTTTGGGTCTGGGATTTTCACACTAACGATACTTGTTAACCCCTCGCGGAAATCTTCACCCGACAGGTTAATATCTTTTTTAGTACCTTTTTCTGCAATATATTTATTAATCGCACGTGTTAACCCTGCACGAAATCCCGCCAAGTGTGTTCCACCATCACGATTTGGAATATTATTTGTAAAGCACAAAGATGTTTCTGTATATGCTGTTGTCCACTGCAAAACAATTTCGATATAAGAATCATCTTGTTGTTTAATCATTTGAATTGGTTCTTTGTTCAGCAATTCTTTTGATTTATCCAAATAAGTTGCAAACCCTTTCAATCCATCAACACTATGAAATTCACGTTCTTTCTTTTCTGCGCCACGCAAATCTTCCAGAATAATTTTAACATTTGCATTCAAATAAGACTGTTCGCGCAACCAAGTTTCCAATGTATCAAAACTAAATTCGATTCCTGTAAACGTTTCATCAGACGGCAGAAAACTAACCTCTGTTCCATGCTCTATACCTGACTTATTTTCTGTAATCTGCACATCAGTTGTCGGCACACCATCTGCAAAAGACATAAACGCCTGCTTATCACCGCGCCAAACCTTTACCTCTAACCAACGGGACAAGGCATTAACCACAGACACACCCACACCATGCAAACCACCAGAAACCTTGTACGCGCCACCGCCTTCGTTATCAAATTTACCACCTGCGTGCAATTCGCACATAATCAGTTCCAGCGCACTGCGTCCTGTATCATGATTAATATCAAACGGCATACCGCGTCCATTATCACGAATTGTCACACTGCCATCTGCGTTCAGCGAAACATACACAGTATCGGCATATCCCGCCATTGCTTCGTCAATAGAATTATTAACAACCTCGTAAATCATATGATGCAGACCATTACCCCCTTCGCCCACATCGCCGATATACATCCCCGGTCTTTTTTTAACAGCCTCTAACCCTTTTAGAACCTTAATCGAGTCACCAGTATATTCATTATTAATTGCCATATAAAATTCCTTTCTTTTTTCTATGTAAACCATAGCAATTTATGCTATAATTATCAAGAAAAAAGGGGTATTTTTATGAAATTTAAGTTATTATATTTTGGCGACATTTTAATTAATCCTAAAAAGCGCGCACAACATATTGCAGACATCCGTATGCAATTTCATCCGCAATTAAAGAAACTAATTGAACACAGTCCTTGGACAAATTTGACACAATATATGGTTCCAAACCCAACCAAGAGCCCAATTACAACACGACATGTTGGTGGAATTGATTGGAATCCAATAATTACACCAAACTTGAAATTGATAGCCGAACTAGACATCCAGATGTTGCACCCTGAAATTGTTGGTGTTCCACGCAGCGACATTGACAATCGTGTAAAAACTATTCTTGATGGTTTGCGCTGTCCACAGAACGAACATGAAATTGGTGCAAACACACCGCGTGATATTGGACCAATCTATACATTACTGGACGACGACCATTTAATTACAAAGCTGTCCGTCAACACCAGCCACTTGCTTGACACATCACTATTTTCGGAACACGTTATACGCACTCCGGATTCAATTTTTATGATGATTGATGTTAATGTTCGTGTTGCCGAAGGTACACTTGAAAACCTGCCGTTTATGGTATAAAAAAACAAAATAAAAAATCCCGATTAAATCGGGATTTTTATTAAAATTCATTTTGTTTTTGTGCGATATATTCTTGCAATCTATCTGGCTTAATACCCAAACTTTTTAATTTTTCTATCGCCTTTTCATATTTATCTTTTTTCTGCCCAGATTTATTATTTTCTTTAACAGCTTCTTTTATTTCTTTTGTTCTTGCATAACCGTACAATATACTTAAATAATCAGATTTTTCATCAACATACTTATGCCTTGCCGCATTCCACAATCCGCGCACATCCCCTATATCATAAGAATCAGATTCTTTATCTCCGATACCAAATTCAACGCGTTCACCTTTTACTTTAATTGCAAATTTGCTTACACCTTCAAGGCGCTCAATCGTAATATCTTTACCAATTTTGATATTTTTTGCATGGTCTGCATTCTGCCATTTTACATCGTGCATTTTTCTAGACAACGGAACATGATTCTTCGATTGCCCAACATCATGATGCCAATTCACACCATATTTAGTCAAACTTGGTTCTGCTTCAACCGTTTCAACAATAACTTCATTATTATCATCTTTCAATGCCGTAATAACCTGCAACAAAATCGCTTTTTTATCTAATTTTTTATTTGCCATTTACAAATCCTTTTTTCAACTTCACAACCACAAGATTGTCACAGAATTTTATTACTTCTTTTTTTCAACTTTTTTCTTTTTATCTGACTTTTTCTTATCCGCCTTTAATTCCTTTTTAAAGACATTCAACCCATCGGCCAGATTTTTCATCATCGTTGGAATTTTATTATGCCCAAACAAGACAGCAACCAAGACAACAATTATTAAAATCTCTGCCCAACCAAATCGTCCAAACATAACAAAAACTCCTTTATTTATTATTTCGCGACATAGCAATCCAATCCATCAGACTTTGCATTTCTACAAAATCCATTTGCATCATTTGCGTTTTGGAATCCGACACGCAATCTGTATGTTGTTGTACCATTTTTCAGCTGTGCCGCCAATATAACGAATTGCTTACCTGCGAACAAACTTTTATGTTCATTTGCAATTTTTCGTTGTGCCGCTTCTGCCAATGCGCGTGTACTGTACGAACCAAATTGCACATACCACGCAGACACAGATGTTCTGGCTGCTACATTTTTATTTTCTGCCTTTTTTTGTTGCGACTTTACCGCTGTCCTTTGCACTGTTTTTGGTTTGCTTTCCACAGGTCTTGGCTTAACATCTGTTGATGGTTTTGCCTCTGGATTAAATTTAACTTCTTTTCGTTCTTCGACCACGCGCACTGGCATAACAGCAGCTTCTTCTTGCTGTTGCACCTGCACCTGTGGTTTTGGTTCTACTTTTTTAACATCCTGCACAGGTTGTGGTTTTGGCTGTATTTTTTGTTCGACCTGCACTGGCTTTACAGGCGGCATAACATTCATATCTTTTGTTTCATCTGTCACGATTTCTGCATCACCCTCAACCACAAATTCGACTGGCGCATCTAAATCAACTTCAACCGTTGATGCAGAATCATCACCAATTGCATGAATTATGATATAAGTCGCCAACACGATTACCGCGATTCCAACCGACAACAACAGCCAAGGCTTTTTTGGTCTGGGCGTTGTGAATGCCGGCACATCTGGCAAAGAATCCACAGAATCATCATCGTCTAAGTCTAACAAATCCAAGTTATTATCATCATTCATAACAATCCCCCTCTGATATAAATTACGTTTTCATTGTATTATATCACAAAAAAACCAATCCACCAAACAGATATATAAATTATTTTGGCATTTTTCCAAAGTCAGGCGGCACAATTAACTTTTGATTTTCCTGTACGATTGGTTCTACTTCGCACTTTTTTGCACATCCTGACATAACGACTGGCGCAACCAAGACCGCACACAACAACAATATTTTCTTCATTTATCCTTTCCTTTTGTTTATTAAATCAAAGGCGCGCAACCAAATCACGCGCCTTATTATTTTTTACAATGGCATCTTCACTGCATTTTTCATCATTTCGACAAATTCATCCAGTGGCATAGATTCCTGTTTTTCCTGTCCCAACTTTCGCAGAGTCACCGTTTTATCCTGACTTTCTTTTTCACCAACTATTGCGATAATCGGTGTTTTTGCCAGTGACAATTCGCGGATTTTATAATTAACTTTTTCA
Organism: Alphaproteobacteria bacterium; assembly: GCA_017409215.1. Lineage (GTDB taxonomy): Bacteria > Pseudomonadota > Alphaproteobacteria > Rs-D84 > Rs-D84 > Enterousia. The sequence goes on along the minus strand of JAFQTD010000032.1, from coordinate 2,041 downwards.
TCACGCAAATCTGCACGCGTATTAACCCCCGCATCACGCAGTGCCATAACAACTTCATTTGCATAATCTGCAAATTTTTCAGATATTGGCGCAACAACAACTGGCTCTGGGCTTAACCACAGTGGCAAATGTCCACCTGTTGATTCCAGCAATATTCCCATAAATCTTTCGATACTGCCCAACATCGCGCGATGCAACATAATTGGACGATGTTTTTCACCATCTTCACCAACATAGGACAAATCAAATCTTTCCGGCAGATTCATATCCAATTGCACTGTACCACACTGCCACACGCGCCCCATAGAATCGCGCAAATAATTATCAATTTTTGGACCATAGAACGCCGCATCCCCTTCTGCGATTTCATATTCGATACCATTTGCATCCAATGCATGTTTCAATGCATTTTCTGCCTTGTCCCAAATTTCATCAGACCCAATACGGAATTCAGATTCTTTTCTGGTTGCTAATTTCATCGTAATTTTATCAAAGCCAAACTTATTATAAATATCTTTAATAAATTTCAAGATTTTAACAACTTCTGCCTCTAACTGTTCTTCTGTACAAAAGATATGCGCATCATCTTGCGTAAATTCGCGCACACGCAACAATCCAGACAAACCACCCGCGGCTTCATAGCGATGAACTTTGCCAAATTCCGCCATATACAATGGCAAATCTTTATAAGAACGCAACCCATGCCCAAAAACCAACATCCCACCTGGACACGACATAGGCTTGATACAAAATACTTTACCATCTTGAGTTTTACCGGAATAATTATGCTCACCATATTTTGCCCAGTGACCAGAACGTTCCCACAAACATCTGTCCATAACAGCCGGTGTTGAAATTTCCTGATAACCTGCTTTTTCCTGACGTGCACGCACATAACCAATCAACCCACGATAAATCTTGTATCCTTTATCGTGCCAGAACACCGCCCCAGGTGCATATTCAGGTTCAAAATGGAATAAATCCATATCTTTACCCAGTTTACGATTATCGCGTGCTGCGGCCTCTTCCTGCATTTTCAAGAAATTATCTAAATCTTCTTTTGTTTCAAACGCATCAACATAAATACGTTGCAGCATTTTATTTTTTGAATCCCCTTTCCAGTATGCACCTGCAACACTGCGAATTTTAAAAGAATCACGTGGCAAATCTTTGCTTGATTCAACATGTGGCCCACGACACAAATCAACAAAATCGCGGAAAGTATAGATAGACAACTGTTCACCCGCCGCATCATAATCATTCAACCATTCCATTTTATATGGTTGTGCAGCAAAGATTTCTTTTGCTTCATCTAAACTAACATTTTTCTGTTCAAATCGACCATTTGATTTAATCAAGTCACGCATTTCCTTTTCGATTTTTGCGAAATCCTCTTCGGAAAAGCGATAATCTGTATCAAAGTCATAATAAAAACCATTTTCAATTGCTGGCCCCCCTGCAAATTTAACCTGTGGGTGCAATTTTTTAACTGCCGCCGCCATAACATGAGCCAACGAATGACGTATCGTTTCAATCGGATAAGACATAATAACAATCCTTTTTATATATGTTTTTTTGTTTTAATTAATGTTTTTGATTATAAATATTTACGCGATTTATCGCAATACAGAAATTACACCCCCAACGGGGTTGTAGTAGTTGCAGCAAAAAACAATTTATTAATATACATATCAAACAGAATACACCCAAAAAATTAAAAAATCAAGTAAATCATATTCCACCATCATCATTCATCGCCACACCCGCACCACACACACCCTCTCTCTTCGTCATTCCCGCGTATCGGGCCCCGCACCTACTCTTCGTCATACCCGCGCAGGCGGGTATCCATTGCCCCGCAGGGACTTATTTTTGTCATCGGTGTGGATTTTCAGACCCCGCAAAAATTGTAAATTAAGCTCTTGTCATCCTGTGGCTTTTTCGGGCCCCGCAAAAATTGCAAATTTTTGTGGGTGAATGCCCCACAGGACCCAGGTAGTGCCGATAATAAGGAATACATAACCTAGGTTCCATGGTCAAG
>JAFQTD010000005.1 GCA_017409215.1 Alphaproteobacteria bacterium | reverse complement strand
TTTCTTTAGGTGCGACGGAATACGGTAAAGCTTTCATAAGGTTCATTGTATCGGTTACATCAGCATCAGTTTTAAATGAATAACCCTTTGTCTTTTCCGTCAGTTCAACCTCTGCGTTGCTGTTGCCCGGCATACAGAACTGCCAGCCCGTTGCAGTTTCCCACCAGCCTGTTGTACCGTAAATAGTTTTCGCCTCTGCGTACTTTGCTGTTGACTGAATAGCCTGACGAAGATTATCACGGTTGCCGTAGCCTGACTCGATAACACAGTTGATACCCCAATACTCCTGCGCCCAATCAAGCTGTGCGAAATTTTTCAGGGGTACTGTGATTTTACGAAGGTCGTTTCCCTTATCATCTGTGCCGACAATAGAAAGGAATCTTTCGTTCTCGGCTCCGTTGGTGCAGGTAATATCCTCTGTTATCCTTGCAAGGAAATTGCTGAGCTTAATGTTGACCGGCTTTCCGTTTATCGTCTTTTCTATATACAGTGAGTTGTTATATGCAAAGAACGGTTCTGAATAGTATAAATAATTCTCCAAATTTTTACCTCTTTCTTGTAATGATTTTCCGAACATCCGTACAGACATTGCAAGTACCCAATAACATAAAGAGTTCTATGTTCGGTTTGCATCCGTACAATGTGCCACGCTGTAAGCTACAAAGCCGAACACTGCAAGGTAGTAGCACAGGGCTTTGTAGTGGTTTGTTCGGTTGTTCGGGTTTGAAGTTTTTGTTGTATAATGTTCGTTGTTTGTGTGGATGTTTTAAAACGCAACAACATAAAAGTATATTGCCTCTGTCTTTCTGCCGTTTTTAAGCCTTTATTTTGGTGGCTTCAGGGCATCATAAACATCCACCCGAGACCTTTTTGCAGACATATATTCTGCATTTCTCTGTCTCTGTTTTTTCATCGCACAGTCGGGACAGAACTTCTGATTTCTGCCTGTCCTCTCAGTTTTACTGCCGCACAAAGCACAGACAACCGTTTCGGCAGGTGTCTGACCTGTGGCGCTTTTCATAATGGCTTTATCACTCGGCAGCACACAGTCAAGAAAATATCTGCAGATAATATGGCTCGGTGTTATGAGTTGCGGACAGGTGTGAGTGTCACCGTCATCAAGAAGCAGACAGTTGCCTTGATAACAGTTACAGCATCGGATTTTAATCATTGTCTTGATTTCTGCAAATTGCTTAAGGGTAAGGTTGATTGTTTGCATAATGGGTTCCTCCTTTCTTTAAAAATTTAGTTGTACTGCGAAAAAATGTGACGCAGTATTCATATACCCAAAATCACGGTTTTGGGCATAAAAAAAGCACCTGCTACTTTTGGGGTAACAGGTGTATGTAACGGATTGAAATTTGTGATGTGGTTGTGGTATAATGGGTTCGACAAATAAGAATTTGGTGGTGAGATAATAATGACATTTGGTGAACGTTTATATGAATTACGTAAGAATAAAAATATTTCACAAGAAGAGTTGGCAGAATTGTTAGATGTGTCCCGACAATCAATTTCAAAATGGGAAAATGATAAGGCATACCCAGAAATGACAAGACTACTATTTATGAGTGAATATTTTGATGTTTCTTTGGACTATTTAATGCGAGGTGCCGATAGTGATGAAAGCAATAATGATTTAACGGTAGGCTACAAAGCTCAAAACATGTTAAGAGTTTGGAATAACTTTATTTCGAATCTATCAGATAAGCAACGAAAACTAATTATGATATTATATATTTTATTGATATGCGTGAGTGTTGCTATTGTTGTTACTTTCCTTTATGGAGCTGGATATGCGATAGGACAATTCATCGGACATATACAAAATGACCTGAAAATGTAAGTGCAACTGTAAGTTTACACAAGTGCAACCTTGATTTTATGGTGTTTTATAATTAACAATGTTACTTTCTAGGTATAAATTCAATATAGGAGGTAACTCAAATGAGTAAAATTAGTAATATCATAAGTGACATCAAGGCTTGGATAAATGCAGGAACAAGAAATGAGATTTTTATTAGGAGAGTACTTGTTGTTAGTTTAACACTACTTGTAATTTATAAATTAGGGTATGCTATAGGAGTGTTCTTGGCGCATATCGGTTTATAAACATACAATAAAAAGGTTGTAAACTTTCAGTTTGTCGAAGCGTCAAATTCCAATTTGTAAAGATGTCAGAATACAAAAGTAATTCCATATAGTAGAGGTATAATTGTAATGAAAAAGAGTATCACAAAAAATGCAATAGTAAGATATTTGATAATATGTTTCTGTATTACATATTTGTCATGGGGATGT
>JAFQTD010000031.1 GCA_017409215.1 Alphaproteobacteria bacterium | reverse complement strand
CTGAACAATCTGATATCTGGGATTATGTGCTCGCAGCCCTGGCCGCACAACGTGTCGATTCTTGTACCAACGCTGTCAAAGAATGTCTGACTTCAGATGATAGATGCGGTAAAGACTATACGCAATGTATCGGTTTGGATATGGAGGCCTTGAAGGAATTGTGCCCAGTGGAAAAGTTGGTTAGTTGTCAGAATAAAGCCAATGGAAAAGAAGAGACTGGGTGGGCTGATTTTGAAAATATCGTTCGTGGTGTTTGGTTGAATATCGATAATGCTATGCTGACACAATGTCGTAATATCGTTAATGAGCGTATGATTGAAATTTGTGGAAGTTCTGATTTGTGTACCGCGTTTGAAAATGATTTGTATATAGGTACGGAAAGCTTGTCTAGTCATGTGAATAATGATGGTGACCATGTTATAGAAGGTTTGATTTCGTTTGGTAATGTTAAAGTTAGTAGACCAAAATCGACAGATGATGATATCAAGTTCGGTATGTATGAAGTTAATATTCAGGATTATCAAAGTCACTTAAATTCAACCGATCCGGTGGCAAATCGTGTTGTCGGGGCATTACAGTCTGCAGCAACAAAGATTAATCAGAGAATTGCATTGTTGACACAGGATCCAGAAATACAAATGTGTGTAAATGGACGCGATATGAGCCAAATTCGTGGACAAGAAGGAAAGACATCGGTACGCTTCCCTAACTTATTGGATTCTGCGATTTTGGCGATTATTTCTTCGGGGTTGGATCAGGCAAATAAAAATTATAGTAAGAAATATAATGAATTGGTAGCAAAAGCCATGGAGTCGTATGATGATTCAGTTAAGGCTGTTTTGTGTGCTTCTATGGCTGCATCTTCACAACCAGAGTGTACTAGGTATACAAAAGGCCTTATTGGACGTGGGCCTGTTTGTCAGGAGTATGCTGTGAATAAAATAGATGATATTTTTAAGGATAGTGATAAGAATGCTGGATTAAATAGAAACAATGAGGATTTGTATTCAACGAGTTATGTTATTCCAGGGGTAAAGATATCTGAGTTGGCTTCTGTGCAGCAGACAGGGCGTTCTGAGTTTATTCAGACAGATTCCGATGGAAATATGGTTGCTTCTATTCATTTAGCAGCATCATATTCTGCGGGTAATAATACGTGTACTATTACATCTACAACGATGATGTGTGAAGATATGCAAGCTATTATTACCACTGACACGCATCATAGTTGTGATTATTCGTCAGGGGGAATTATTAGCGCCGGTGGCTGTAGGGGTGGTGCTAATATATTGGGTAGTTCTGATGGGAGTTATGAAAAAAATATTACAAATGACTTTCATGGTATGCGGTGTAAAAATATGATGGAACCCGTCACTACTACTACGACTATTAAAATGTAAAAAAGGGGGATTTCTTTCCCTCTTTTTTTTTATGGACAGAAATAAAACCTTGCTTAAATGCATGATGTGGGGTATTGTGAGCATACTGTAAGGGGTTTTGATGATTAGTTTTTCTGTTGTTATGCCAACGTTTAATCGCGCATTCTGTATCGATACTGCGATTGAGCATATCTTGAATCAGACATATCAGAATTTCGAATTGTTGATTATTGATGATGGGTCAACTGATAATACTGATTTGCATATAGGCGAAAAGTATGCAAGAGAAATAAAGTCTGGAAAAATCGTCTATCATAAATTAAAGAAAAATTCAGGGGTGGCATTTGCAAGAAATGCTGGGTTGGATTTGGCAAAAAATGATTGGATTGTTTATGCCGATACAGATAATGCGGTTCGAACGAATTTTTTAGAGGCCTTTGCTGATGCGATTCGAGAAAACCCAAAAACAAAAACCTTTTATGCTAGAATACAATTTTTAAAAGCAGGTGAAACATTGGGGCGACCATTTGATTATGACCGGTTGTGTCGCGGGAATTATATTGATATGGGTGTGTTTTGCCATCATAAGTCATTGGTTGAAGAATTAGGTGGGTTTGATACTAATATCAGACGGTTAGTAGATTATGATTTAATATTGACTTATACGAAATGTTATCCGCCAATTTATATTGACAAGGTCTTGATGGACTATAATGATAAAAATGATTTTAAACGTATTACTAATTCAGAAGTTGGTAATATGCAATATATTTATCAAAAGCATAATATCGCAATAAAAAAGATGCTGTTTCCAAGGTGGGTTGCGCGAATAATTTGTTGCTTTATCCCAAGTCGTAAAAATCGAAATGGTTTTATGGTTAATCACGTGCGGTATAAAAAATAAAGAATCCCCATTCGGGGGATTCTTTATTTGATAGAATCAAAATTCTTTTTAATTATGCGACCACTGCGACGGAATGCGGCCGATTCGGTTGTGTCCATTTTGGGTACAAGTGTTGATATAATTCCGTCCTTGCCAACAATGCGGGGCAGGGATATAGATAGTCTTTTGTCGCCAATGCCGTCAACTGTTGATACTGTTAATATTCTGTGTTCGTCATTGATGATACAGCGGACTAAATCTGCGACTGCGCCTGCAATGCCGTCCCATGTTGCGCCACGACCTTGAATTATTTCATAGGCTGCGTTGTGTACGCGATGCTCGATAGTGCGACGGGTGCTGGCTGGTAATGAATTTTTGGTCTGACGACAAAATGTGTTTAAATCCAGTCCGCCAATGCATGCGGATGACCAGTTTATCATACTGCTGTCACCATGTTCGCCCAAAACATACGCATTTATAGATTGGGTTGATACAGATAATTGACGTGACAGAATTGTGCGAAGACGTGCCGAATCCAGCATAGTGCCAGTGCCAATAACACGATTTGCAGGCAGTTTTGATAGTTGTTGTGCCAGCATTACCATAACATCAAGTGGATTGGTGACAATGATAAGTTTTACAGTTTTTGGGTCAATATTTGCCATAACACGTGGAATGATGTCGCTGATGACCGCGGCATTTGCGTTTAGCAGGTCTGTGCGTGTTTGACCAGGCTTTTGATTTGCGCCCGCGGCAATAATTACGATATCGCTGCCGCGAATTGCACGATATGTATTTACAGCGGTTATTTTTATGTCGTACGAAAATGCAGCAGCGTGCCCCAGGTCTTCGGCTGCAGCGCGTGCGCGAATGCCGTCACGATCAAATAAAACTATTTCATGTGCCAGACCTGTGTTTGATACTGCAGTTGCAACTGCAGAGCCTACAGAACCAATGCCAATAATTGAAATTTTCATATATTCCCCCCCTGAATCTAAAATATATTTTATCAGAATAAACTATGTTTGTGTATGGGTTTTTAGGCGGCTTGCTTCATATTTGATTTGATTTGTCTGACATATTTGCGCAGGTCGTCAATTGGAATGAGTGTACCGTCGTTGCGCTGTGCAGACCAATAATCCCAACCATTATAACTGACACTGCGTTGCAGTTTTGCCGCCATTACGTGAATGGATGCGCGCCCGTATAACTGGTGGGTTAATTGGCCGTCTTGGGTAATCATAACGCGTTCGCCATATGGGCTGACCAGTGTTTGACCTGCGTATAACAAGCCTGCTTGGATAAGTTCTTTGAAGGCGATGCGGGCTTCTTCGCGTTTCGGCTTAGAGACTTCGATGTTTGTTAAATCGATAGGTGTTATATTTTTGATGCGTTCGCGGGCGGCGGAAACGTATGTCTGGTTTTGTTCAATTCCGATAAATTGGCGGCCCAGTTCGCGGGCGGCAGCCGCAGTCGTTCCGGAACCCATAAATGGATCAAGTATAATGTCGCCTGGTTTAGTTGACGCTAAAATTATACGATGTAATAAATCAAGTGGTTTTTGCGTGTTGTGCAGACTTTTGCCGTCGGCGCCCTTCAGGCGTTCTTCGCCCAGACAAATGTTCAAATCCCAGTTGGAACGCATTTGTTTGCCGCCATTTAATTTCTTCATTGTTTCGTAATTAAATGTGTATTTTCCTGTCTTGGTTGGGGTTGCCCATATCAGTGTTTCGTGCGCATTTGTAAAACGGGTGCCACGAAAGTTTGGCATTGGGTTTGTTTTGACCCAGACAATGTCATTTAAAATCCAAAAACCCATATCTTGTAATGCGCTGCCTACGCGGAAAATATTGTGATAGCTGCCAATCGTCCACATCGAACCATTTGGTTTTAATATGCGTTTGCATTCGGATAACCAGGCGCGTGTAAAACGGTCGTATTCTGCACTGGATTCAAATGAATCCCATTCGTCGCGCACAGCACGTGCAGCAGTTTGATCTTCGGGACGGTACAAGGTTTTTGAACCCAATTGTAGATTATATGGAGGGTCAGCAAATACTGCATCAACCGAGGCGTCCGGTATACCACGCATGATTTCAATGCAATCGCCAAGTAAAATTTGATTTAGGTATTTGTTCATCTCTCTCTGTTTTCCCTTCTGTGCTAGAATTATATCATAATTTGTGAAAAAAATTTTTAGACATAGGTAAGATTTATTAAATAAAGCACTTGATTTTTTTGAAAAGTGTATTTTTTGCTGTGTAATAATTTACTTGCCAATATCGGATTTCATTGCTACCGTATATAATTATGAGATGTCCATATTGTAATTCAACAGATAGTCGTGTCACAGATTCACGACCAGATATAGAAGATGCGATTATTCGTCGACGCAGGGTTTGTGAACAATGTGGTGCAAAGTTTACAACTGTAGAGCGTGTGCAAATGCGCGATTTAATGGTTAAGAAAAATAGCGGGAAAATCGAAGCGTTCGATAGGGAAAAATTACGCAGAAGTATCAAGTTGGCCTGCAGAAACAGGGATGTGGGTGATGAACAAATTGAAAAATTAGTGACTTCGATTCACCGTAGATTGGAAACAGAAACGCCAGATGATACGGTGACCAGTGCACAGGTGGGACAGATGGTGTCTGATTCATTGCTAAATCTTGACCCGATTGCGTTTGTACGTTTTGCGTCTGTGTACAGAAAGTTTTCGCGTGTGGCGGATTTTAAGAAAATTATTGATCAAATTCCAGAGGATGAAGATAATGCAATTGTTTGTAAATTGCCGAAAAATTCTTTGTTTTGAGTGTCGTAAATGATGAAATTATTTGCTTTTTTGTCTGGAATTTTTTTTGTTGCTGCAGCAATGGCTGCGGATGTTCCGCGAATATTATCTGATGTTGATGCCAGGCTGTATCAACAGATTTTTATCTTGCAGGATAAAGAAAAAATTGATACCGCAATAAAAGTGCAAAATCAAATTGCAGATAAGTTGTTGTTTAACGAAATTTTATATCAACGATATATTTCTGATACGTATCGTACACGTGGCAAAGAAATAGAAAGCTGGATGGAGCAATATTATGATATGCCTGGTGCGCAACGTATGGAAAAATTGGCCAAGATTAAAAAGGCTGTTGTGCGCAAGGCGCGTGTGCCAAATATGATTTCGGGATCAGAATCTATTGAAACTGCGCAATCAGAAAACTGGACTGCAAAAAAATATTCTGGTGATACGGAAAAAAATATAAATCAATTTAAACGTGCAATCAGAAGTGGTGCAACAAAGGTTGCAAGAGGAATCTTGGAAGATAAGGTTTTTAGAAAAAGTCTGACAGAATCTGATTTTGGACGGTTGGCGGGACGTTTGGCGTATTTGTATTATACAAATGGTGAAATGGAGTTGGCAAAAAAGTGGGGCTTCGTTTCCGCAGATGAAAAGTCAGAGTATGGTTTGTGGACAATGGGATTGATTTATTTCAAGGAAGAAAATTATGCGGAATCACAGAAGTATTTTAGCCAAATCTTGGAATTGAAGCAGATTAATAATGCGCGCAAGACCGAGGCTGCTTTCTGGGCAGGACGTGCTGCAGATTATGCAGGAAAACGAAAGGATGCAAAGGCTTATTGGCGGATTGCAGCAAATTATCCGATGGCCTTTTATGGGGCGTTGTCTGCGACTATGTTGGGACAGCAACCGCGTTATGAGTTCTTTGAAAATAATATCACCGATGAAGATATTGATGTTTTAAGCCAAACAAAATATGGAAAAATGGCATTGGCATTGTTGCAAATTGGGCGCAAGGATAGGGCAGAGGAGTATTTGAAATATTTAATAACATCAAAGGTTTCTGATAAGGTTTTGCATGCAGTTAATTCTGTGGCATCGGAATATAGCTTGCCGCGTGTATCGATTCAATCTGCCAGTGTTATGAAGGATAGGGGGATTTTGGAAATTGATGATAATATTATTTATTCTGCGCAGTATCCATTGCCTGATTGGGAACCATTGGGCGGCTGGTCGATTGATAGGGCGTTGTTGTTGGCGATTACTAAACAAGAAAGTAATTTTAGAACGTCTGCAAAATCGGGTGCAGGTGCAAATGGGGTTATGCAATTAATGCCAAGTACTGCAAAAAAAGTTGCGCGTGCTAATAAGGTTGATATTTCACAGATTGATATGAATAATCCAGAACATAATATGTTCTTGGGACAACAATATATCGTTGATTTGTTGGCGCATCCAAATATAGAAAATAGTATTATCAAAATGTTGGTGGCTTATAATGCAGGTATGGGAACAATGGTAAAGTTCGAGAAGTCTTTTTATACATACGACCCCTTGTTGTATATTGAAAGTTTTCCTGCATACGAAACACGTAGTTATATAAAGCGCGTTATATCAAATTTATGGTTGTATCGTGCGCGGTTAAATCAACCCTTGACTTCTATGAAGGAATTAGCAAATGGTAATTGGTTGTTATATAATAGTGAAGATGAATATGTACAACGGCAGATTTTATTGCGTACTTTGATTTAATAAAATGAAAAATATAATGTTGCCTGATTTTTCTTTGGAAGTTGCCAGTGGATTCAATCTGGTCGCAGGTGTTGACGAGGCAGGACGTGGTCCCCTGTGTGGACCAGTGGTGGCGGCAGCGGTGATTTTTACAAATCGTGATGTTGAAATTCCGGTTGTTATTCGTGATTCAAAACAAATGACTGCTAAACAGCGGGCGCAGGCCTATGATTGGATTGTGCAAAATACGGTTTGGGGGGTGGCAGAATGTACCCCGTCAGAGATAGATGAATTGAATATTTTGTGGGCATCAATGTTGGCAATGGAACGGGCTGTTGATAAATTAGGATTAAAACCACAATATTGCTTGATAGACGGGAACATATTGCCGAAGAATTTAGTTGGAAAACCTGTTGTAAAGGGGGATGCGAAGTCTTTGTCAATTGCGGCTGCGTCTATTATCGCCAAGGAAACACGTGACAGTATTATGCGTGATTTGGCACAACAATTTCCGCAATATGATTGGGATAAAAATGCAGGATATCCGACAAAATCCCATTTGCAGGCCATTGAAAAGTATGGTATAAATCAGCATTATAGAAAAAGTTTTGGGCCAATAAAGGAAAGGATAAAAAATGAAATTAAGAACAATTGAAAATCTGGATGTGCGTGGAAAGTACGTCTTGTTGCGTGATGATTTTAATGTGCAAATAGTTGATGGGAAAATTACAGATGCGTTTCGTATTGAACAAAGTATGCCGACAATTGATTTCTTGCGCAGGGCGGGGGCACGTGTCGTGATTGTTTCGCATCGTGGGCGCCCAAAGGGTGAAAGAAATATGGATTTTTCTTTGCAACCGATTGCGGATTATATGAATGTAAAGCTGATTCCTGATTGTTTGGATAAAGATTTTTTGGCTGATATGCGTGATGGTGATGTTGTATTGCTGGAAAATGTTCGTTTTTATGGTGCTGATGAAAAAAATGACCCTGCATTTTCAGCGGATTTGGCACGTGGGTATGATTTGTTTGTAAATGATGCTTTTGCGGTTTCGCATCGTGCGCATGCAAGTACTGTTGGGGTGGCAGAAATTTTGCCATCGTATGCAGGTTTATTGTTGGCGTCTGAGATTGAAAATCTGTCGCAGGTTATGGAAAACCCAAAGCGTCCATTGTTGTCAATCGTTGCAGGCAGTAAGGTTTCAACCAAGATTGGTGTCTTGAAAGCATTGGCAAAGTTGTCAGATACGCTTATTATTGGTGGGGCGTTGGGTACAACCTTTAATTATGCACAGGGGGCCAAGGTTGGAAATTCTTTGTTCGAGGCGGACCAAAAGGAAACTGCGCTGGAAATTTTAGATTTTGCAAAAAATAATAATTGTCGGGTTTTGTTGCCACTGGACAAGGGGGTTGCAAAGGAATTTAAGGCGGATGCGTTGCGTGTTAACAAAGGCTTTGCGGAAATAGAAGACGATGATGTTATTATTGATGCGGGGCTGGAAACCACAGAGCGTGATGTCGCAGAAATTCGCAAGGCAGAAACAGTAATTTGGAATGGTACGGTCGGTATGGCAGAATGGCAACCAGTGTGGTCGTATGGTTCGTTTGCGCTGGCGAATGCAATTGCAGAACAAACACGTGCAGGAAAGTTGGTTAGTGTAATTGGTGGCGGTGATACAGTTGCAGCACTGGAAGCATGTGGGGTAAAGGGCGATATAACCTATGTTTCAACCGGTGGTGGGGCATTCTTGGAATTTGTCGAAGGACGTGTGTTGCCTGCAATTGCAATACTGGAAGATAAATAAAAATGTCCCGGTTGGGACATTTTTGTTGAATTTTTGTGTTATATTATGCGCTGAAGCAGTTTTTCTAACTCTATCATAATTAATTTTTTATTTGTTGGTGTTTTGCTTAATTTCATTAGAGTGTTTAATTCGTTTGTTATATCTGTAGAGTCTGTTCTTTCTGATAATAATTTGTTATCCCAATAAAAATATCGTTGAATGTGTGTTGGTTTACCATGCAGTGACATCAATTTGTTGTTGCAACAAAAGAAATCTCTGCCAACTGTTTTTGGGGCATTTTCTAATGATGTTAATTCGTTGTTGTTGCAAGAAAAGTCTTTGCCGATAGTTTGCGGTGCGCCTTGTAAGGATGTTAATTCATTGTTGTTACATAAAAAATCACCGCCAACTGTTTGTGGCGCACCTTGTAATGTTGTTAATTGGTTATAGCTACAAATAAAATCCCCGTTAATTATTCGTGGTGCACCTTGTAATGATTTTAGTTGGTTGTGGTTGCACATAAAATGCCCCATGACGGTTACAGTTGACATATCTGGTAATTCTTCTAATACCATTCGTGTTAAGTCTATATCACCTAAAACGACAAAATTTTTTGGTAATTGGAATATGTTATAATACTTATTGTTTTGTTTTAATATACCGATATCTTGAAGGCAATAATCGGGATTAATTTTTTTTGAACTGATAAATGCTTGAATTGCAGGTATGTATTTTGCCTTGGGGCGATTGTTTCTGGCCCCTCGTACTTCTTGTAGTGTGTTTTTTTGTACCTTGAGTGTTATGTGTGGTTTATAGTTTTTATCCCTGATTGAATATATTTGTAATCTGTCGTTTGTAATAGATTTGTCATATTTGCCTTTGCCGATACAATGTCCCATATATATGGATTCAAAATCCAATGCTGTGTCTGTGACAAGTTTGTACACTTTCATATCGCCGGGTAAATTCATTATAAACTTTGTTCCGCTCAATGATTCTTTTATTGTGTTGGCTGTTGCTTTGTATCGTTTTGTTTTGGCTGCCAAATTTTTGTGCCATGTGTTTGCCATGGTTAATGCCATTTCAAACGTTTTGTATTCATTAAGAGTTTTCAAGTAATCGTATCTGATTTTTATTTTTTTTGTTTTGTTGTTGGTTGCAAGGGTTTCAATATATTGATATGCAATTAAGTACAGGTAATCACATACTGCTGTAATTTCTTTTTTTAGTTTTTCTGACATACGTTCACCGTCAAATTTATATAACTTTGTTCCGCGCGCAACAAGTGAGGATGCCCAATTTGGTAGGTCTTGTCTGTTGGTATCTATCAGAACAAACGCAGGTTCATTGTCTTGATTCAGGATATATTTGTGCAAACGCGATTTTAGGTACTGGTTTAACATAGTGTGTGTAATTTTGTCTAAATTTGTTAGTACAAAATCTGCACTTTTAAAATCATATGGAGTGTTTCCCTGTGGCAATATAGTATTATCACAGTGTGATATTTTTGTTAAATATTCGTCAAAATCTAAATAATTTAATAAAGTTATCATTAGTGGACAAAATTTTTTATTGGCATATGCTATCATGGTTAAAAAAATATGCAAGTTAAAAAAGGCTAATTCTTGATCTAGGAGGGGGGGGCGGTGTTGGGGGCTTTATTATTTTGTTGTGTTAATTTATCTTATTTTTTATAATTTGCGTATGTCAAAAATACCTGATTTATTTGTTTTGTCGGAACATGCGGATTTGCTAAAAAAATTGCATGATTGGGATATTGCGTATCATCAAAATGATGCGCCTGTTGTTGATGATGCAACTTATGACGCAGCGAAAAAGCGTGCGCTGGAACTGGAAGAACTATATCCACAATTGGCGCAAAATGGCGCGTCAACTCATGTGGGGGCTGCGGTATCTGATAAGTTTAAGTCTTTTCGTCACAGTGTGCCGATGCTGTCAATTGCAGATGTCTTTAATCAGGCAGAGGTTGCAGATTGGTTTAATAAACTGGTCAGCAAGGAATTGTTTATAGAACTAAAGGTCGATGGTGTTTCCTATGCTGCGCGCTATGAAAATGGGGTTCTTGTGCGTGGGTTGACGCGTGGCAGTGGGGTAGAGGGTGAAGATATTACCGAGAATTTAAAAACAATACCCGATATTCCGCAAAGGTTGTCGGGCGCGTTCCCAGATGTGGTCGAAGTGCGTGGGGAAGTGTATATGTTGCGCAGTGATTTTGTTGCACTGAATGCGGAATCGGAAAAGCAATTCGCAAACCCCAGAAATGCCGCAGCGGGGTCTTTGCGACAGTTGAATCCGCAGATTACAGCCACCAGAAAACTTAGCGCGTTTGCCTATACCTATGGTGAAATATCAGACAGGACGTTTACAACCCAGTCAGGATATTTTGATGTGCTGGAATCGTGGGGTTTTAAGACAACCAAGAAGTATGCGCGTTATGCAAATAATATGGATGAAATTCAAGCAGTCTATAATGATATTATGATGATGCGTCCTGATATTCCATTTGATATTGATGGATTGGTGTTAAAGGTAAATGATATCGCAACCCAAGAAAAAATGGGCGCGCGCGCAAATAGTCCCCGGTGGGAGGTTGCATATAAATTCCCCGCGGCACGTGCAATAACAACCTTGCGTGATATTACTGTACAGGTGGGGCGCACAGGGGTATTAACACCGGTTGCAGAATTAGAACCGATAAATATTGGCGGTGTGGTTGTGTCGCGTGCCACACTGCATAATGCCGATGAAATTAAGCGGTTGAATATAAAAATTGGGGACAAGGTTGTCGTGCAACGCGCGGGTGATGTTATTCCACAAATTGTAGCGGTGGCAGAGTCCGCACAAAATGCAACAGAATTTGTTTTTCCGACGACGTGTCCTGTCTGTGGTGGGGCGGTTGTTCAGGAATCTGGTCAGGTCGCGCGTCGTTGCGTTAATACACTGGGGTGTCCAGCACAATTAATCGGTGAACTGGAACATTTTGTTTCGCGCAAGGGATTTGATATCGATGGTCTGGGTGAAAAACAATTGGAAAATTTTGTCGCACGTGGCTGGATAAAAGAGCCAGCAGATATCTTTACACTGATAAAAAATTATGGCGAAGCGATGAAACAGATGGATGGATTTGGGGAAAAATCAGTTGCAAATCTAAATATGGCGATTGAGAAAGCGCGTGATGTCGAATTGCACAGGTTGTTGTTCGCAATTGGAATCCCAGAAATTGGTCAGGTTTCTGCAAAAATATTGGCGCGTGAATTTGGGTCGATTGATGCCGTTCGGAATGCGCCATCGTGGCGGCTGAAAAATATTGACGGAATTGGCGATGTTATGGCTGATGAAATCATTTCGTTTTTTGCCGATGTTCATAATGCAAGTGCGCTGGATAATTTATTGGGACAGATACGGGTCAAGGAAACGAATGTTGTTGATTTGTCAGATGCGCCATTGGCGGGTAAAAAAGTCGTCTTGACCGGAACACTGGAAAAATATACGCGTGATGAGGCAAAAGATATCTTGGAAAAAATGGGCGCGACTGTGACGGGTGGTGTATCGAATAAGACGGACTTTGTTTTGGTTGGTGCAGATGCAGGCAGTAAATTAACCAAGGCACAAGATTTGGGAATCGAAGTTTGGTCAGAGGCGATGTTTGACGACTTTATCGGCAAAAACACAAAATAAAAATGCCCCAGATATTATATGGGGCGCTGACATGAAACTGTTGTTTTGGTTAACGTTCGTTGCGTGATACAGGTCTGTCAATTACCATCCAAATCAGCCATATCAATGCCGCAATACCAACCAAAGCATAGACAATATTGCTGGCCAGTGTTGCAGGGCCGAAAAGGTATGCGACCAGGTCAAAACCAAAGATTCCAATCAGCCCCCAGTTCAAGGCGCCGATAAATGTCAATGGCATAAGAACATAGTTTGTAAGTCCTCTCATTTGTTTTTTCTCCTTATTAAAATTTAATTTGTCTTTTGTTGTTAAGACATTTTGATTATATCTAATTTTTAATTGTGTTGCAAATGGAATAGGGCAATTGGGAAAAGGTTCTTGTCATAGGAAATAATGTATAGCCCCAGAACGCGTTGCCGTATGTTTTTGCAGATGTATATCCTGTAGAATGACAAAGTTTTCGCCCCCTACGTTAATAAAAAAACCACAATGATATCAAAGTGGTTGGAGGTTCGAAACTATAACATAGAATAGTGTGGCGTATTCGGTATATTTCGCCAACCCTCCAACCGAATTAATAGTTGGAGATTTTTCCAAATTTCCTTTGGATACTATGTTCGGGTTTCGACACCCCATCATCAAAAGGTCTTGATGACAAGGTCAGTATAGCAGATAATAAAAATACTTTCAAATGTTTTTGTCTTGCTTTATAATCTTTGCGTAATTATGAAGATAGAAACACAAGGTATTTTAATTGATTTAAGGCCGTTTAGTGAACGCGATGCGGTCGCACGTATTTTTACAAGTGATAATGGGGTCTTGGTCGGGGTGTTGCGTGGCGCAGTTGTGGCAAAGAAAAATAAGCCTATGGTTGGCCAGATGGGAAATGTTGTATGGGGGGCGCGCTTGGAATCGCAGTTGGGGGTCTTTCATTGGGAGGCTGAACGAAATTTAATTGCAGGATTAATCGCGAATCAAGAAAAATTAATGTTCGTGAATTCTGCCTTTGCATTGTTGACTGCATTATTGCCAGAGCGTGAAATATATCAGGGATTGTATTTCGATACGTTGAATTTGCTGGATGATTTGCATCAGGGCACGGATGAATGCTATCTGAAATGGGAACAGGCATTGTTGCGTGATTTGGGGTACGCGTTGGATTTAACACACTGTTCGGGGTGTGGACGGACGACAAACTTGAATTATTTGTCGCCCAGAACAGCACGCGCCGTTTGTGATGAATGCGCAACGCCGTATATTGATAAACTGTATAAATTGCCACTAAATTTGGGGATTACGAAGCGCTTCTTGGAAAGTGTTTGTCTGCAACAAGGAACAGAATTACCGATAATGCGAAGTTGGGTAAAAAAATAATGTTCTTTTATTTATTTAGTTCTTGCGCTTTGAAAAAAATTTGTTATTGTATGCTTGGTTCAACATAAGAAGGAGAAAAATCATGACGTTGACAATTTTAGTACTTGTTTTAGGTATTGCGTTGTTCCTGTTTGGTGGTGCATTGCTGAAATCTGGCGATAAAAAACCTGCAGATGGCGCGAAATTTACAAAACATTTAATCAAATTGATTGCTGTTTTGTTAATGGCAGGCAGTGTTTGCCGTTTGTATGTCCCATATTATTTGACAGATGTAAATCCTGGTATCGTTCAGGAAATGGTTGAAGGTATGCAGAAAAAACAGGCCGAAGATAAAAATAAGGCGATTCGCAAATATGTTCGCGAAAAAGCAGCTGATATGATTGCAAATGCACCTGTCTTGGGTAATAAAGATGCAGAAAAAACAATCTATGTATGGACTGCGGCTTCGTGTGGTTATTGCCGTCGTGTACTTGGTGAATTGGATCGTGTTTTGGCAGAACGTGATGATGTGAAGGTTGTTGTTAAAAACTTCTCTATTCATGGTGTGATGTCTGATGGCCCAGCACGTGCAATGATTGCAGCTAAGATTCAAGATGGTGATAAAGCTGCTAAATTGGTTGATTTAATTATGACACGTGAATATCGTCCAGAAGAAAAAATCCAAGACCAAGATAAAATGGCAGAAGCAATCGAAAAGAATATCATGAAATTTGCTGAAGAAGTAGGTTTGGATACAGCAAAATTGAAAGAAGATATGAAAGGCGAAGTTGTTGCTGCTGAATTGGCACAGGTTCGTGACTTGGCACAGCGTTTCGAAATCACTGGTACACCATTCTTGATTATCGGTGAAGAAGCATTCCCAGGCGCGTTGCCAGCAGAAGCAATTAAGAATGCTTTGGATAAATAATAAATAGTATGGACTTTGAAAAAAATCCCTCATAAATATGGGGGATTTTTTTGTTTTATGTTTTTGCTTTACTAAATATTAAAAAAATCGTATAATGGTAAAGATAAAAGGAAAAAAAGAAGGAAAGTTCCAATGAAAATTCAAATTGCAAAAATGCATGGTTGTCGTGGTAATGTTGCGTTGTTGGCGGTGGTTGCTGTGTTGGCTGCGTGTGCACGTCCATCGGAACCTGTGTTTGATGGGGAATATTTAACACCGACGGTTGATTATGTTGAATCTTTGGATGTGTATTCTGCGCCACACAAGGATTCTTTTTTGAATCAGCTGGCAATGAATTATCGTTCGTATGCGATTTATAATGCGCGTACCAGTGGTTATGCAGATATAGGTGAATTGTTTGCAAATAAGGCAGTTGCTGCGTTTAGTGGTGATGTTCCGTTCCCGGAATCTTTGGAAAATTGGCCTGTTGATGACGAACAGGAGTCTTTTGAATTATATAGCGCATATAATGAATTGGTTGATTATTTAAAAGGTGATGTCGCACAATCGGTGCCTGATTTGGCTGCGGAATTGCAGGCGAAGTTTGATTGCTGGTTATCTGCAAGCGCCAGTGGTCAGTTCGAGACGGCCGCACAGTGCAAGGATCGTTTTGCAAAGGCAATGGATGTTCTGAAAAATTGTACAGGCACAACGACCGTTGTTAATGGTGAGACGATTGTGACAGAAGAAAAGACTTGTTTCGCAAAGGCAAAGGCCTTGCGGCAGAATCAGGAAGCGACAGTAAGTGCAGATGGTGTGGAAAAATCCCAGACTTATTATCCGGATACTTATTCTATGAATTCTGCGCGTGTTGCATCGCGCCCGCGTGAGGGGGTAATTGTTGTTAATAATGTAAATGTGCCACAGCATTTGATTAATCCAGAACCAGTACGTCCTTTGGTATTTAACCAGAATATATTTGGTGGTGACAAGACGGTAAATAAAACAGCCACTGATAATAGTGTGACGGATAGTAATAATTCTGTGTCTGTGCAGGGGTGTCAGCATGGTGATGCGGATTGTGAAAAAACAGTTGTGACTGAAAAACAAGATGCGCCTTCGTTTATGATTTCTGTTATGGAAAAAGATGCGCCTGTTGTTGAATGTCCGGTGTGTGAAGAAGCGCCAGATTGTCCAGAATGCCAAAAATGCCAAGAAGCTCAGGTTGTTGAGGAAATCCCAATGTTGGGTGAAGAGTTGGTTTCGCGCGCTGAATTTATTGATATGATGATGGCTATGCGTGCAGAGTTGCAGGCGATTAACGAGCGTCTGGATAGGTTGCAGGCGGTGGCTGGTGAAAAGACAATGATTAAGGTTCAGCAAATTCCACTGGAACCGACACAGCATATTATGGAAGAAGTTTTTGAGGTTCGTTTTGATTTTAATAAAGCAACAATAAAACCAGAATATCAGGAATTGATTAAGAAATTAGCAACGGCAACACAGGAAAACAAGAATATAAAGGTTTCTGTTGTTGGACATACTGATACGGCTGGGTCTAATAATTATAATTATGCACTTGGTGGGCGTAGGGCAGAGGCTGTACAAAAGATGTTGATTAAATATGGAATCCCAGCAAGCCAGATTGTTGCAGTGTCTGCAGGGGAAGAAGATTTAGCTGTGCCAACGCCAGATAATACACCAAATGCAGCAAATCGTCGCGTGCGTGTAGTAAAGGAAATTCACTATACAGACGAACCAAAACCGGTGCCGATGGAAATTGAAATAGAAGAGTATTCATCGGAATCTTGTGGTGAATATGGGTGTGAACAATAAAAATATACTTGACAAAAAGTTTTTGTTTGTGTATATTTGGTTCGTGCCAGAGAGATTGCGTAGAAGAGGTATTTAGGATGACAGATATGATAACAAAGTTTAATACAGGTATGGAAAATGTAAATTCGATGTCGGTTAACAAGGCAGCGAACCTGAAAAAAGGCATGGAAACAATTGATTTGGCTAAAATCTTTGGCAAACGTGGTGTGACATGCGGATAGTTTTTTATAAAAGAGATTAAATATTTCTGATTTATAACAAAAACCCATAGTTTTATGGGTTTTTATGCTTGTTATATTGTGGGGTTGTATTATCTTATATTCGCGAATCGGATTTTTATGTGGTATAATTTCTTAGATTAATAAAGAGGTTTTGTATTATGGCATTGATACCAATGGTTATAGAAGAGTCACCACGCGGTGAACGTTCATTTGATATTTATTCGCGTTTGTTGCGTGATCGTATTATTGTTGTAGGGGGTGAAATAGAACCTGTGATGGCAAATAGTATTGTCGCACAATTGTTGTTCTTGGAATCAGAAAACCCAAACGCTGATATTTCAATGTATATTAATAGCCCGGGTGGTGATGTAAGTGCAGGTTGGGCAATTATGGATACCATGCAATATATCAAGGCACCTGTGACAACGATTGGTATGGGATTGGTTGCGTCTATGGGATCGGTCTTGTTGGCGGCAGGTGAAAAAGGTAAGCGATTCGCATTGCCAAATACCTGTATCATGATTCATCAGCCGTTGGGGGGATTCCAAGGACAGGCCACAGATGTTGAAATTCGTGCAAAAGAAATGTTGCGTGTCAAACAAACTTTGATTAAGCAAATGGCTGGCTTTACAGGTCGCAAGGAAAAAGAATTGTTTGATGCAATGGAACGCGATAATTGGATGACAGCTGATGATGCTAAAAAGTTTGGCTTAATTGATAGTGTGTTGGAACGTAAGTAAATTTTAGTCTAGGATGTGTGAAATGAGCGAAGATAATACACCAAAAACTGAAAATAATCAGCAGTTTTGCAGTTTTTGTGGCAAGGCTGTTTATGAAGTAAAAAAGTTGGTTAGTGGTCGTAATGTTTGTATCTGCGATGAATGTATCAATCTGTGTAATGATATTATGGCCGAGGATAATAAGCGTGATATCGCAAAAGAATCTGTAAAATTACCAACCCCGTCCAAGATTTGTAATTTCTTGAACGAGTATATTATCGGACAGGATAATGCAAAACGTACATTGTCTGTGGCGGTTTATAATCACTATAAACGTCATTTGATGGCTGAAAATACCAAGGTTGAAATTCAAAAATCTAATGTCTTGCTGATTGGTTCGACTGGTACGGGTAAGACCTTGTTCGCGCAAACATTGGCGCGTATATTGGATGTGCCGTTTGCTGTTGCGGATGCAACGACATTGACCGAGGCAGGTTATGTTGGTGATGATGTCGAAAGTGTCCTGACGCGTTTGCTGCAGAATGCAAATTTTGATGTAGAGCGCGCAAGT
This sequence comes from Alphaproteobacteria bacterium, assembly GCA_017409215.1. Classification (GTDB taxonomy): domain Bacteria; phylum Pseudomonadota; class Alphaproteobacteria; order Rs-D84; family Rs-D84; genus Enterousia. The sequence continues at coordinate 8,449 of JAFQTD010000031.1, read as the reverse complement.
CGTGGAATTATCTATATTGACGAAATTGACAAGATTTCGCGTAAATCTGAAAATCCATCTTTGACACGCGATGTGTCGGGCGAAGGTGTGCAGCAGGCCTTGCTGAAATTAATCGAAGGTACAGTTGCTAATGTCCCAGCAGGTGGGGCAGGGCGTAAGCATCCGGGCGAGGCAACAGTTCAACTGGATACCAGCAAGATATTGTTTATCTGTGGCGGGGCATTTGATGGTTTGAACAAGATTATCGGTAATCGTACTGCGCAAAGACGCGGAATTGGTTTTGGTGCATATGTTGAATCCGAAGAGGAACGTAAAAACAAAAATTTCTTGCAGGATGTAGAGCCGGAAGATTTGGTTAAGTTTGGAATTATTCCAGAATTAGTTGGTCGTTTGCCTGTTATAACAACTTTGCAGGAATTGGATGAAGATGCGTTGGTAAAGATATTAACCGAACCCAAAAACGCAATTGTAAAGCAATTTGCAGCAATGCTGGAAATGGATAATGTGCAGTTGAATATAACTGATGATGGGTTGCGGGCGATTGCAAAAATGGCGGTTGCGCGCAAGACTGGGGCGCGTGGTTTGCGCAGTATCTTGGAACGCGTGTTGATGCAACCAATGTTTGATGCGCCTGATAAAGAAGATTTGTCAGAAATCATTATCGATGCGGATGTGGTAAATGGAAAGAAATCCGCCATAGAGATTATGAAACAAGAGACAAAAAAAGTTGCATAAAATTCCACCGCCCCTTGTGGGCGGTTTTTTGGATGAAGCGGCGGATGCGTTGCGTGATGAAGGTTGGGCTGTATATAGGCAATCAGATATAGATACTTATTCACGTTATCGTGCGGAAATTACAGAGCAAGCGGCACATTCTGTTACGCCAACTACGAATGTTAAAACTAAGGTAAACGCAAGAACAGAATTCTAGGATAAAACAATTATCAAAAAATCAATCTGTTATTGACTTTTGGGTGTTGGGGGTATAAAATATGCGGGCGTGCGCAAGTGGCCTGCGCTGTTTGTGCCGTACCGAATTGGTGAAAATGATAAACTAAGCCGAAAAGGAAACTTAAATGATTGAAAAAAATTGGATGAGCTTGATTAAGCCAAAAAAACTGACTATTAATGTCGATGAACATAATCCTAATATCGCAACTTTGGTCGCAGAACCGTTGGAAAAAGGTTTTGGGTTGACACTGGGAACCGCTTTGCGTCGTGTTCTGTTGTCTTCTTTGCAGGGGTGTGCGCCTATATATATCAGAATTGATGGTGTGCAACACGAATTTTCCAGTATATCTGGTGTACGTGAAGATGTGACTGATATCGTATTGAATCTGAAGGGTGTTTATTTCAAGGCGTTGAGTGAAGGTCAGCACAAGGCTTATTTAAAAGTCAAAGGCCCAGCAGTCGTCACAGCAGGTATGATAGAGACATCTGGTGGGGTCGAAGTTATGAATAAAGATGTGGAAATCTGCACTTTGGACAAAGGAGCAAATCTGGATATGGAAATCACTTTGGCGTCTGGTCGTGGTTATGTGCCGGCATCTGCGCATGCTGATGGATTGCCATTGGGTGTGATTCCTGTGGATTCTATATTCTCGCCAATATTGAATGTGGTAAGTGATGTTTTCCCAACACGTGTTGGTCAATCAACAGACTATGATAAATTAGAATTGACAGTTAAAACAAATGGTTCTGTTTCACCAGAAGATGCCATCGCATTTGCAGCACGTATTTTGACAGATCAGTTGTTGGTATTTATCAATTTCGAAGACCCAACACAAATTGCTGCGCCATCTGATGAAGAAAAAGCAAAGGATGCTTTGCCATTCGATCCAAAATTGTTAAAGCATGTTGATGAACTGGAATTGTCAGTTCGTGCAAATAATTGCTTGAAGAACGATAAAATCAATTGGTTGGGTGAATTGGTGCAAAAGACTGAAGCAGATATGCTGAAAACACCAAACTTTGGCCGCAAATCTTTGAACGAAATCAAGGTTCAACTGGAGGCAATGGGGCTTGGTCTGGGGATGGAAGTTCCTGGTTGGCCACCAGAAAATATTGCGGAGTTGGCAAAAAAATACGAAGACCCATACAAATAAATTAAAATATATGGATTCTTGTTGCGTTTGTCGCCCCCTTATGTAGGTCAACTACACTGCGGGGCGACAAATGCTTCCAATAATCTCATATATTTTAATTTCTTCGCAGTGCAAGGATTTTTTTTGGGGGTCTCGCCCCCTTATGTAGGTCAACTACACTGCGGGGCGACAAATGTTTCCAATCAACCCACAGAAATTAATTTCTTGATAAATATAAAAAATAGTATAGAATACATTGTATTTTAGGTCCCATGGTTCTGGTATTTGTATCAGGTCGTGGGTGTCTCGGGGCAATCCCGTCCCATGGTGGGACAGGGCTGAAACATAAAAGGAGTAATCGATGAGACATATGAAAGCAGGTCGTACTTTTAATCGCGACACAAATGCACGCAAGGCCTTGTTTATTGGTCTGGCAAAAAACTTGATTGAAAAAGAACAAATCAAAACAACATTACCAAAGGCAAAAGATTTGCGCAGTGTCGTTGAAAAATTGATTACTCGTGCAAAGGTTGATTCTGTTGCGAATCGTCGTTTGACAGCCAGTGAATTGGGTAATTCATCTGCTGCAACAGTGAAAAAATTGTTTGATGTCTTGGGGCCACGTTATGCAAATCGTAATGGTGGCTATACACGCGTTTTAAAGGCAGGGTTCCGTTATGGTGATGCGGCACCAATGGCAATTATTGAATTGGTGGATCGTGATGTTAATGCCAAGAAAGCACCTGTTGCGCCAGTTGTAGAAGAAGAAAAAGCAACAGAAGAAACAGAAGCATAAGTTTTGTTCTTGTTAAAAAAATCCCCGTATGGGGATTTTTTTTGTTCTGTTTTTGTGGGATTGTGCTGTGTGAATAAAAAAACGTGGGAAAGCCCACGTTTTTGTTTTTTTTGTTTGCCTATCGTACCGGTGGATTTGGATTGTTTGGTACTGGGCAAGCATTGTTTGCGCGTATAACTGTTTCGTTTGGAATACAGGTACTGCCCGATACAATGCATGGGTTTTTGACGTTCTTGGGAACAGAACCCGCTGTTGGTTGCCAGTTAAATTCTGCATTTACACAATCTTCCAGGTTTGTGGTTGTTGCGCAAATACGAATCCAAGAATCACAATCTGAAACGTTTGCTGTTGGTACGATGACGTCTGGCAGGTTCAGATTCCATTTTACGTAAACGTCTTTTAGCGAATCGATTGTGTGTGTTTTCCCAAGACCAACCTGTGCCAATCCGTCACCAACACGACAATTGATGTTGCCTTTTTCAATAAAGGCTGTAATTGCGGTTGCAACACCACCGACACCTGCGCCAATTGCAGCGCCTGCAACAGTTGTTTTGCCACGATTGCCTTTGTCGCCCTCGGTCAGGATTTCACGAACCTCATAGGTAAAGAGGTTGTTGTTTAGATCGTCAAGTTGTTTTTTTATCTCTGTTTTTGTGATGCAGTCTGGGTTGTTCTCCTCATCGAAACATATAACCTCTTGGATATTGTTTATGTTCTGTCTCTTTAAGGTTTTAAATGTTGCGTCGGCAGGCCCTAGGCCTTCTTTAATTGCCGACTTGCACTCGTTTATGTTCGGTTTTGTCACTGCTCCATTGTTATAGCAATATCTTTCGATAAGTGTTCGTGCTTCTCCGTCCTGTAAAGCGCTATAACATGTTGCTGTATTTGTTATTTCATTCCCTTCAGTGTCCTTACATTCTAATTCTATCCTTCGGCTCATTTTTTCGTCAAGATATGCTTCATAATATGGGATTTTGTTGAACAATTCTACAATTTCACGACAAGAGCGTTCGGACATAATGTCCTTGGATTCTTTGATATCTATCTTTAAATAATCGTTCATTATCCTGATGTTTCTGTCGTCTTGTAATTCTTGGGTCAACATTTCGCGATGTTCTTTGATGTCGCAATCAAATTTGCGATCACCATGACCACTGAGTGCGCCGATTCCGGTACCCAACAGTGTTCCGCCACCAACACCGACAACAGCAGCTGTTTTTGTTTTATTCATTAGTGAAAAACCAAACAGGTCCTTGTTGCAGATAAAGCTGTCCCCTGCGATTTTCCATACTTCTGCGCTTTGGTCGTCGCCAGCCGCCCCAAATAGCCATTTGTTGGTAATTGGTGTATCCTTGTTATATGCGGCAACACGTATGTGGCAGGTTGCGTTGCTGGCATCCCAACGTGCATAATGACCGCGCTGTGCATCAACTTCGCCAGTTGTGTTTACTTCTGTACCCAGTGGTTTAGCCTTGATTAAAACGTTGCCTTGTTGGGTGTTGTATGGTGTAATAGGTTTGTTAAATTCAGATGTGGTCAGCCCATCTGCGCTGACGGCGGCAAATGATTTGCCATACGTGTTTCTGTCAATTAACCAACATGTATTTTCAGCCTGATTTGGTGTTAGTCCTGTTTTACGCAAAACAAAGTTGAAATATTCTGGTTGTACTTTGCGGTAATTAAAATCAATCCAAACGTCAGTTGGTGTACGATATACATTTTTGCATTCTTTACGTACAGTGTTTATGCATTGTTCAACCTGAACATTGCACAGCCCCATACCATTCATAATTGCATAACGCTGATCTGTATTAAACATATCGTTCAGACCATTTGGCAGTGCGCCATTGTTGATGCAACGCAACAGGTCATTCATACATGCGTTTACATCATAGGGCGAATTTTGTACCCCGCCATCTGCGCAAGGAGATGGGGTAGGTGTATCCGGTGTATCCGGTGTGTCCGGTGTATCAGGTGTATCCGGCGTGTCTGGTGTATCAGGCGTGTCCGGTGTATCTGGTGTGTCCGGCGTGTCCGGTGTATCCGGTGTATCTGGTGTTGATGGTACGCCACCACCAGATGGTAAATTAGGAGAAATGTTTCCAGTTGCCATGATGGGTAATGTTGGCATGCTGGGCATGCGGGCGGTTGTGGCCCCGCCAAGGCTGCGCGCGTTTTGTGCGCCAGAACGACTGGTCACCGCGTCTGCACCATTTGCAAGTAGGCAAAGTCCCAGTGATAACGCTGAAACTTCAAATAACTTTGATGTTTTGGACATTTTTCTCCTCTTTTCTTTATCTTTTCTATTATGCCACATATTCTGCAAGAATAAAAGTGTTTTTTTATGGCAATATTTTTATTTGACAAAAAGTATATATTGTCTATAATGTTTCTGATGAAAACGATTTGGAATTTTTTTCTGGAACATAAATATGCCATTTTTTGGACGGTGGGATATTTTTGTGTTGTTTGGGCAATTTTATTTTTTTTATTTAATTTTGATTTCTTTAATGGAGCCCAATGGCACCGCCTGATGCGTGCGCAATTACGTGGTTTCCCAGGATTTGTCTTTGGGTTGTTAATGTTGGCGACTGTGCCATTATATGTTGCAACTGTCACATTGGTGGTACGTAAAAAGAAGCCGTTGATAACAATTCCAATGCCGAGTGTCAAATTACCGACTTTGATAGCGAAAAAATCTGTTGAAGAAGAAAAAAAAGTCGAGAAAGAGCCAGAAAAAAAAGATACGGAAAGTCCTGAAAACAATTTGCCAAAGGATTTGCCTTTGGAAATGAGACCTGTTTTTTTAAGGGCACAACAAAATTTGTTGTTTATGCAACAGTCTGGTGGTGTGTTGCCGGAAATTGATGGGGCGGAAACAAATGTTGTTGGTGAGGAGTCAGAGGGATTGCCTGTGCCAATGGACTTTGATGTCGATTTTGATGTTGATGATGTTGATGAAGAAGAAAGTGGAATGAGTGGGAATTTCTTTGGAGCCCAAGGGGCGCCAGTTTTTAAAGATATTGATTTTTCTGATGGGGGGGCTGATAATAATCAAGAATATGGTCAGATTGCGGGGGCAGGTGATAATATTTCAGGATTGGTAAAGTATTTGTCAGATAAAAAACAGGATTTTGTAGTAGAAGATAATATAGTGATTACCGATAAATATGCAATTGCAACCCATGCTGATAAGGATTTCTGGGTCACAGATGCCGAAAATTGGTTTGCAGCAGGCAAGGTTTGCGAATCGCCAATTGTGTGTGCAAAGCGTATGGCGGAAAAGTATTCTTTGATACCAGCGATTTATTTAGAAGAAAAAAATATATTAGATATAGATAAGTTGATTCCACAATGGAAACAAGATGGTGTCTTGGTTATAACAGATTTAAGTAGTTTATAAAAAAAATCCCACAATTGTGGGATTTTTTTTGTTGCTTTTATTTTTATTCTGCATCAGTTGCTTCGTCTGCGTTTTCTGTTTCAACAGATTTTGTTGCGACGTCTTCTGATGTTTCTGAGGTTGAGTCTTCTTCAACAGCTTCTTCGACTTTTTTAGTGCCGAATGTCAAAGATTTGCCAGCAACCAAAGCATCAATTTCGTCTTGTGTTTGTGCAACATACACTTTTACAGGAACGATAACGTCTGGGTGCAATGCGATTTTTGTGTCAAATGCACCAACTGACTTGATTGGCGCACCCAGCATAACTTGAGCAGATTCAACAGATACATTAGCGACTTCTTTTAACATACGTGCAATATCGCGTGTGGATACGGAACCGTATAATTGACCAGTGTCGCCAGCCTGACGAATCATGTGCAGTTTTGCGTTCTTTACAGCATCTACATTTGATTCGGCTGTTTTCTTGGCTGCTTCTTGGCGGGCAGTTAATTCTGCCTTTTTGGCTTCGAACAAAGCAATGTTTTCGCGTGTATAACGCATCGCTTTGCCGTTTGGCAGCAAGTAATTACGTGCATAGCCTGTTTTTACTTCGACTGCATCACCGATGTTGCCAAGCTTTGTAATTTTTTCTGTTAAAATAACTTTCATAATCTGTCCTTATTGTTTGTTTGATAAGTTAGGGATTAACCCAAATTGTTGCGAACAAATGGCATTAAACCAAGATGACGTGCGCGTTTGATAGCAGTTGCCAATGCACGTTGGTCTTTCTGTGATACACCACTGATACGAGATGGTACAATTTTACCACGTTCGGTGATATAGTGAGATAAGGTTTTAATGTCTTTGTAGTCAATAACCTTGCCCTTTAAAGGGTTTGATTTTTTACGATAAATTGCTGCGCGAACTGCCATTATTCTGCCTCCTCTGAGTTCTTTTTCATCATAATAGATGGTGTTGTTGATAATTCTTCAACGCGAACGTTCAAGAAACGAATAACGTCTTCATCAATACGAGAACGTCTTTCTAGTTCTGTGACTTGGTTGCCAGGCAATTCAATGTTTAGCATAACATAGTGTGCCTTGCGATTTTTACGAATGGTGTATGCTAAATTTTTTAACCCCCAGAATTCTGTGGATTTAACATCGCCACCCAGTTCACGAATAATTTCTGTAAATTTTGCCGCTTTTTCTTTTACTTGCGGTTCTGTCAAGTCCTGGCGAAATACCAGAACACTTTCATAGTAAGCCATTTTATTTCCTTTGGTTTGTAAAACTGATTATATCGCTATAACCACTTTATGTCAGCCGATGGCACCATTGCTATCAGCAGGAACGGGCTTATTATTACAAAAATTCTATTAAAATCAAGTTTTTTGTGATATGATGCAGTCAGGAGTGTAGTGGGTGCGTTTAATCTGGTGTGTTTTTGTATTTACCTTGTTTGGGGCTGCTAATTTTGCAACTGTTGCGGTGGCAGAAGATTCGGCTGTAGAGTATATTACTGTTTCTGGTGTTGTTAAGGATAGTATGGGCGAGTTGGTCAATGCGCATGTTTATTTAAAGAGTAATAATAGGGTCGGTGATGTAACAGATAATGATGGTTGGTTTGAATTGCAAGTACCAAAAGGTGATACTCTTGTTGTTAGTTATCTTGGGTATGAAAGTCAAAATTTGACGGAACTTCATGAAGATATGGATATTGAGTTAAAGCAAAGTGCTGAAACACTAGATGCGGTTGAAGTTGTTTGGGAAAGAGCATGTTCTATATCGGATGTTCCTAATTCTGTAGAAAGAGAAAAGGATGAAGAAAGTGGGAAGTGTGTTGCAATATCGTGTGTTGATGGTTATGAAGTGCAGAATGGGAAATGTGTAGAAGAAACTGTGGACCAGGTTGTTGGGGAAGAAACCGTCGACGAAATTGATGAGGTTGTTGAAGATACCGAAAATAACAATACAGAATCCGAAGAAGAGTTAACCAACGAACCGCAACCGGCCAAGGTTGCCGAAACTGATACGGAATCTGTTAAGGAAGCGCAAGAGAAAAAGGTTGCCGAACTGCAAGAAAACTATGAAAATATGAAAGAAATTGAAAATTCTTTCGAAAACCGTATGTTGGGCGCAACGGGTATGGCAACAATGGGTATCGGCGGTATGCAATTGGCAACT
>JAFQTD010000030.1 GCA_017409215.1 Alphaproteobacteria bacterium | reverse complement strand
GATAATAAGGAATACATAACCTAGGTTCCATGGTCAAGCCATGGAATGACAATTTTTTTACAAAAAAATTGTTAAAACAAAGAAATCAAAACCACCCACACCCATCACATCGCGCCCCGAACTTTCAGTTCTTGTCATCCTGTGGCTTGACCACAGGACCCAGGTGTATTCCTTTTTTTAAATCAGCATAACCTAGGTTCCATGGTCAAGCCATGGAATGACAAAGGTTTAATTTGTAATTTTTGCGGGGCCCGATACAGGAATGACGATAGCGTAAATGCCCCCCAAAAAAACAAGGAATGACAACTGTGTAAAAAATTCCTAAAACTCAAAAAACACTGTCAACATAAAAAACGATTTTTTTCTATTGCGCGACCTGTGATAAATTTTCTACAATAAAAAACAAGGAAGTCAAAAGGAGGTAAAAAATCTCAACATTATCGCGGTTTTAACGATTTTTTCGTGGCACACAAACATACGTGTTGTCCGTATACAAATTCATTAATACCGAATCGAAAACAAACAAAAACAAACAAAAAGGAAGAAAAAATGAATAAACTATTTAAATTCGCAGGCGTATCCGCACTTAGCCTGATCGTCGCCGCCCCGAATGCCTTCGGTGCATACGGTCGATATGATCCAAGTTGTAATACACAAGATGGTGTTGCTGTCCAAATTTATGGTTTTGATACGACGACCAAGAAGTATAAAAAGCTTGAAATTGGTGTTTCATATGACCCTCATCTCAATCAGTACAAACGAAACGGCACTGTAATTACTTCGGCGGATCAATTACTAAGAGAGCTTGAGCAACCTGCCCCAGGAACGGTTAAGGTATATACAGACAGTGCAAACACAAAAACGGCGGATGTTAATATCACTACTAAATTAATACCATATGCCGCGGGGTTTGTTGATGGGGGGGCTGCAGAAGGTACACCAATGGCCGAAATGCTGACTGCGGCAGCAACAGCGGTCCCGTTTAATTATATAGCAACAACATCTACCTGTGTAATTCCAGCAGAAAACAAAAATAACGCATTGGTTAGGGTTTTTAATGACGGTGTATATGATAATGATACATCGACTGGTTTGCCGGATATTCGAAGTTTGGTTCTTACTGAAGATGGTATCAAAGAAGCGGTTAGTTTTCTTGTATATTATGCGGCAGATTGTATCAGTGCTGAACAAGAAGAAACAAACCATGCAACGTGTAGCTTTAATGTAAATACCTCGGGTCGTGTGACATACAAAAATTCTTGCATATCTGGTTATTCTGGTTCTGATTTTGGTGATGTTACTCGTGTTTGTATTGTAGATATTACTGGCGGTTCTGTGATAGCGCCACCAGAAGAATCTGTAGTGGATTAAAAACAAAAAAACATTTTCCCATTGGCGATACATCGCCAATGGGAAATCAGGCAACTTAATAACGACAAAAAAAATACGCATAGTTAGATAATTTTAATAAAAGAGAGCAAAAATTATGAAAAATTTATTTAAATTATTAATAGTTTTACTGACCGCACCATTGTTTGCATTCAATGCATTTGCAGCATGCCAACAGGTCACATTTGCGTATTTGTCAGATGGCTGGTCCGCAAGCACAGCAGACAATGTGACAACACTTACTGCGCCGTATGCTAATACAAAAAAGGTTATCAGATATTTTGATGCAGATGCAGCTGATGGAAAATATTGGTTTGATAATAAAACCTGTTCTGGAACTGGTTCGGACACGTTTTCATTCTATCTGAATGGCACATTTACACAGGGGATTCCAATTGGCTATGTCCCAACAATGCCTGGTCAACAATACACGGTTACCAAATCAATGACGGTGTTTTCTGATGGCGCTACAATAGTCACCGCAAATATGTTATCAGAAACTTCACCTTTGTTTAATGCTGTGGTTGTATGTCAGTTTGTTGGTGACTTTCGTTCCGTATGTAAAATAAACCCAAACATAACAACAGAGGAATTTGTAAGTGCTGTATCAGGTTATAATTATCACATGACGGGTATATATTTGGCAGATACTGTGGATTCCAGTGGTCTTGCATTACAGCAAGTTAACACACCGGACAATTATGCAAATTTTAGGCCAATATATACTAGGGACAGCATATCAGGCAATGTCACTGTAACCGGTTCCAGCACAGGGGTTCAAACAGTATATTATTCCAGCGGAACAGGTTATCTGTATTCAGGTAATAATTTAAAAAATCGTGTTCTTTCCGTTGATATTATAGGGAATGTCCCTGTACTTGAATTGCTTGCCACAACCACCGTCCCAAGTGCAAGTTCAATCAATCTGCTTACCAATTCATCGTTTATGTCGTCGGGGCAAACATCCGTCAGCAAAACCCAGACCAACACATACGCTTTTTGTTCATATAACCAGGCCGAAGATTATAACACAGATACCAATAAAACCACATCGCATTGCCGTTTCTATAATACAACGCGACTTCCAACCGGTATGCCTTTCTATCCAAACAAAATGCTTACACCACCTGAATCACCACTTCGTGGTACTAATTTGGTTGTTGACGCAGCTGTCGACAGTTCTGTGATAGTCATCAAAGCGATTTTCCCATGTTATAAAGCCGATATTTATAATCTAAGAGGATCATCAACGAACTATAGTCAAGCATCGACACCCAGTGCGACTATTTATAACAACGGCACCAGTTGGTTTTCTGATTCCGCCTGTACAACACAACTGACGGACAGAACATTTGATTATACTATCACACAAAATCTTGCTATTCCGTATGCATTTAGTACGGGTACAGTAGTTCCAAAATCGACCACAATAGACCAAGGAACCGTAAGTAATGTAGATACCCCTATATGGTGTAATTATTCTGGTGGTGCAAGTGCAAAATGCACAATTAAAGCCATGGGGCTTACTGAAAATACAAGCTACAAGGTGACAAATTATATATTGGTTTCTAACGGAACTGCAGCTAACATTACTGCGTGGACCACCAGTACGTTGAACGATGCGGGCACGGTTGATGTTGAATTTGGTACTATGTCGTTGTGCGTTGATATTAATATTGACTTGGAACAGTATACGGAACAGTTTTCATGGCTTGACGGAAAGTGGTACGATGGCGCAGGCTGTACAGGTGACGTTATAAGCAAACCAACGTTTTTATACGCGCCATTTATATTAAATAAAATACCATTGACGTTCACAAATACCGGCGAAGCGCAAACAGAACACAGCTTGCCCGCAAGTGTAGATTTTTCTGGACATATTAAATGTGTATACGGTATCCCAACAATAGAAAGTGGTATGTTGTATTGCCAGTTTTTGCTTGATGCACCGAATGCCAATCCAGGGGTCTCAAAAAACTATACAATCAAGGATTATGTGGCAAGTACTGGTCGATTAGGTGTGACAAATGATGGGACTACAGTATATGCAAATAATTTTTATATGGTACTCTTTGATCATCCGTCTTTTATTGATAATATAGTGTATTATTCAGATGGAACATATATTTATGACCGCAGTCTGACGCGACAAGATGCAAATATGATGAAATTAACCTTGCGCGATGGTGTAACCCAGATACCTGCTCAATTTCAATTGAAAGGACCATCAGCGGCTGGTACAATTGGACAAAGTTGGCGCATTCAAGATTCTTTATTGGCATGTACGTATGATTCTGTGACAGATGAAACGTTATTAACGTGTCGTTTCAAAGGTGACCTGCCAACCAGTAATACGCAATTGTATGCTGCACATCATGCATTGCTTGACGATCGCACACTAGAAATGTTTATTGCAAATGACCTTACAACCATTGTCAGCTATTGCAATTCGTTGACACTTGGTAATAACATATACTATTCAATGTATGACAGTTCATTGAATCTAAGATGGTACGGTGACAGATATTGCCAGAAACAATTAGGTGGTGACTATCCTTTGCTATATCCGGTGACGGATGGTACTGTGCCCCTTGTGTTTGCCACCCAGGTGCAATCTGAGAGTTATGTAATCTCGGACAGGACGCTTACAAACACTGGGCCTATTTACTGCGAATATGATTCGTCATCAAGTGCATCGGATGCGAAATGCAAATACAATATAGACGGCGATGTTTTAGGTCCGGACGGAAGCGTGATTGGGTATATGGCTTCCCCAGAAACCTATGTAGTCAAATATCTTGCGAACCCAATGGATGGCAAGTATTTCAAGATTACAAATGATATCGCAGCGCAAACAACCACACTAACATATTGGTCTGCTGTATGTAATGCCTTGAATATCTATTTCATGACTGGAAATAGTCCAAGCAGTTATGAAACAAAAACCATCTATCGAACCACAGGCAGCTGGTGTAACGATTCCGCCTGTGCCGACTGCGGTTATACTGATGCGCAAATTCTGGAATATAATGATGGCTATCCTGCATATTTTGCAAATGCGTATGTAACGGGTGCATATAAGAACATTTCTTCGACGAACAATTATACGATTTCAGACAACAGTCAATCGTTTTCCTGTTCATATTCGGACGAAACATCGTTATCTTGTCCTGCGTTGGCTTCGTCTGCAGAAACAAATGCGAACGGTCGCTGGTTCGTCCCTGTTTATGTCAAGAAACTTGTCGGTGGCGCGATCGGGGGTGGTCAATTGAAATCATTTAACACAATGTCGACTGGCAGTGCAAAAAGTGTAGATGTCACTTATTATCCTGCACAATGCAGCAATTATGTAAATGTTCACTTTTACGGATTCAACGCAGCTGGCGGATACGGTGAAATAAGACAGGGCAGCAGCGGTTCAACTGCAAAGTATTATTATGAGGGGACGACACCATACTGGGTAAGCCACGATGGTGAAACCGCTGGAAGCTTTACAGATTTAGGGATTGTAAGTGTTATTGACAATTCTATTTCTGTCGGCGAAGAACCTGGGGATACTTTTGCCAATGGCGTATCTGGCTATCGCGCAACTTATATTGGTGGACCAGCACTACTTCCAACTGTAATTCCTGCCAATACAGTTATAACAAAAACAACTGGTATCGTGGATCCATCAAATACAGCACATGCGTATGATATCATGGTGGCGGGTGATTCTTTGCCAACCATTCCAAAAAGTCAGTTTACTGACGGCGTCACTGGTTTTACAAAAGATGTTTACTACAGATTATTGTACGCGGCAAATTGTCTGGACCCTGATGGCAGCGAGTCTAAATCAACATGCGAACTAGAAATTCTTCCAAATGGGCGCGCACTATACAAAAATCAGTGTTTGCCCGGATGGTCTGGTGGAAACTTTGGCGATGACACATTGGCTAATGTCACAATGACGCAACAATCAATGAGTATACCTGATGTTTGCATGTAAATCAAACACAACCGAAAGAGAAGCAAATGAAAAAATTATATTTATTTATCATAATCAATTTCATGACGACTCTTGCGTTTGCGGATGTGTCTGAATTAAATTGTACCGAATTAGGTTGCGGTACCGCATTCCCAGAATGCGAGGCCAATACATTTAGCATCGAATATTCTGGTGGCGCAGATGGGGTGACTGGCGATGCGCCAACTGCACCAACTTCCTGTTCGTACAACAGTGGATGCCTTGCCCCAGCAAACACCTATGCAAGGTCTGGTTTTAAATTTGCAGGGTGGGATTGTCAAAAATCAGACGGTAAACCATGCAACCAAAATGGTGGCAAATATCAACCTGATGACAATATCAGCAAGGCCACCACAACAGACGATGATACAATAACTCTATCGGCCAGCTGGGTTGTCGAAGGAAATTACATCATTTCTTATGACGGAAAGGGCGGTGATATAGATGCCGAGGCTGTAAACAGAAAAGGAACATGTAATGCAGCAACCGAAACATTCGATTTGCCAACAGAAATAACACGTGATAACAGTAGGTTCTTGGGCTGGAAATTGAATGGCGAAGGCGATTATGTAACAACAGTCAACCAAGGTGATTGTACAGAAAACAAGACTTTTGTAGCAGATTGGGCGTGCGAGACCGGATATAAATCCAGTGCAGACGGCACCGCATGCGTTGCAATCGAATACGACATTGTTTATACATTGAATGGTGGTGAAAACAATCTTGCAAATAAATTGACGTATAAAATTACTGACTCTGATATTGTTCTTGCCGCACCAACACGTGCGAACAGTAAATTCGAAGGCTGGTACACTGATGCCGAATTTACAAACCTAACAGACAAGATTCTATCTGGCAGTACTGATACCAAGGTTGTATATGCGAAATGGTCTTGTAATGATGGTTATACACCAAACGCGGATAATACCGCATGTCTGGGCAACACGATAACAATTGCCTATGCAGAAGATGGTGGTGCTGACGTATCAGATGCAACATGTACATTTGGCGAAAACTTTATTATCGCAGATGCAACATCACGCACAGGCTATACGTTCACAGGTTGGAAACTAGCAGACGGTACGGTTGTGCCTGCGGCGACCCAGATTGCGTGCAACAATACAACACTTGGTGTATTCAGTGGTACAACAGATAAGGTTGTTGCCCAATGGTCTGCAAACGACTATCTGGTCACATACAGTTGCGGTGATGCGACAGTTGCAACAGCCCCACAAGAAAAGTACGCAACGTACGATTCAGAATATACGGTTGCAGATAATACATGTGTGAATAAGGGTTATACCTTCACTGGTTGGGCCGTATCTGATACCGAACGCGTTGTAAAACCTGGTGATAAGTTTACTTGGAACTATACAACAAACAAGACGTTGACAGCCCAGTGGACTATCAACAGCTATGAATGTGCGGCTGGCAAATACTTGGCATCTGGTGCGACAGAGTGCAGTGTTTGCGAAGCAGGTTCATACTGTGTTGGTGGCACATACGAATACAGCGCGTCAGCGGTTCAGGGCAAGAGTGTATGCGGTTCTAACAGCTACAGCGATGCTGGTGCGGCAGAATGCACACCATGTGCGACGGG
>JAFQTD010000029.1 GCA_017409215.1 Alphaproteobacteria bacterium | reverse complement strand
TTGTTAAAACAAAGAAAACAAAACCAACCACACCCATCACCCACACCCCGAACTTTTAACAAAACCCGCCTGCAACACGAAGTTTTAACGAAGTGTTGTCATACCCGCGTATCGCGCCCCACTCACACATTCGTCATTCCCACATATCGGACCCCGTCCTCGTTCTTCGTCATTCCCGTATCGGGCCCCGCAAAAATTACAAATTTTTGTGGGTGATTCCAGGCGGGAATCCATTACCCCGCAGGGACTTATTTTGTGAATTTTTCACACCCCGCAAAAATTATAAATCCTTGGCTCTTTATCATCGATGTGGCTTTTCGCGTCACACAAAATTTTAATCTAGGATTTCCTAAAAATTAAAAAACGCCACTATCAGTATCCCTGCGGGGCAGTAGATTCCCGCCTGCGCGGGAATGACGAGCGTTTTTAATAAAACTAAGAATAAACAACAGTTCAAATAATTTATTTGCCCATTACAACATAAAGTTTTAACAACTTACTATCACCCCAACCATCACCTGCCCCCCTTTCCTCGTTCATCGTCATACCCGTATCGCATTCGTTCATCGTCATACCCGTATCGGGCCCCGCAAAAATTATAAATTTTTGTGGGTGATTCCAGGCGGGTATCCATTGCCCCGCAGGGACTTATTCCCCCCCCTTGCCTTGCGGCAAAATTAATTATAATGATTTAGATAAAATCAATCCCGACAACGCAGTGTACAAAAGATACATAAGCCACACCGCCCCTTGCAGTGCGGTAAAAATTAAATAGAATGGTTTAGATAAACGCAGTGCCGGAAACGATGTGTACAAAAGATACATGAGTTTCCGGCACCGCGTTTAGATAGACCATTATATTTAATTTTTTTACATGCGCATTGGCATTAAAACATAAATCGCATCCGTATCCTTGTCGATTGAATTGATTTTCGTTGGCGCCAATGGATCTTGCATTTCCATCTGGAATTTCTCACCTTCGACCTGACCCGCAACATCTAACAAGAACTTTACGTTAAAGACAACCGTAAATGATGCGTCGCCATTATATTCAATATCCAATTCCTGCGTTGCGGTACCCGCATCTGGACTGGACGCGTTTATAACCAGCTTATTCATACTGAATGTTAATTGCACAGACTTTGTTTTATCAACACTTGCAACCGAAACCAAGTCAACCGCATTAATAAACTGCTTTCTGTCCAAAATTGCAATTTTATCATTACCCTTTGGAATAACCACACGATAATTAGGATACTGCGCATCAACCAACTTGCTGGTCAGAATCGCACTGCCCACTGTAAAACGCGCCTTGGTATCAGACAATTCAACCAAAACATCATCTACATTTGCGTCTTCTAGTAATTTAGATAATTCGCCAATCACACGTCTTGGCAAGATTACAGATGGCATTTCCAGACTGCCTGCTGGTGCTGGCATCGCACACAATGCCATACGTTGTGCATCAGTTGCAACCGCTGTTAATTTCTTTTCATCGTTTTCGTCAGAAATATGGAAGTAAATCCCCCCTAAATGATAACGCACATCATCGGTCGGAATTGCGAACTTCGTCTGATTAATCAAGTGCGCCAAATCACCAGTTGTCATCTGGAACTTGGTCGTCAAATTACTGCCCGCCATTGCTGGGAAATTTTCTGCCGGCAATGTTGGCAAACGAAATACTGCACGACCACTTGATACAACCAATTGGTCACCCGATTGCTTAAAAGTAATTTCTGCATCATCTGGCAATTTTCTGACGATATCATACAACATTTGCACAGGAACTGTTGTCTTACCCGCCAAAGTAATATCAGCCACGACATGTTCAACTAATTCCAAGTCAACATTTGTCGCAGACAAAACCAAATCATCTGCAACTTCTAATTTAACATTCATCAATATCGGCAACGTCGCACGCTTTTCAACAATCGACTGCATATGTCCCAGCGCACGAATCAAGACCTGACGAAACACTGAAAATTCCATAATAAAACTCCTGTTTCCTTATACTTACGTGTGTTTCCTACACCCTGTTGATACCAGTTTAGCAAAAAACACCGATTCGGTGCAAGACCAAAAGCATCCCAAACATAAAATCACACTGTTTGATTATTATCTAATACAGAATTTATCAAATCTGACACAGGAATTTGCAACCATTCTGGGTCATCATCATACAATGGCGCCCCGCGTTTTTTTGCGGTTTGACATGGTTTATCATCTGCCAGCCAATTTTCCAACAAGTCCCCCGCCAACAATCCGACCCCTGTTCCAGCAACCAGCCCAATACCACCAGTAAACGGCGCCAACAGCAACCCTAATCCTGTTGCAGACGCAACTTTTCCTGCAACTGCTGCCCCACTTATTTTTATATCAGGCATGGCCAATTTACCTGTTAATTCAATTGAATTTACGATATTACCAGTCAATGACAACTTTAGCCCACGAACCGGCACCGTCGTCAAAGACAATTGCATTTTTTCTTGTCCTAAATCCAACATACCCAGCAACCTTATATTAATCGCATTTGTTTCAATTGCGACACCGTTTTGTGTCTCAACGCGTCCATTACGCAAAATGGCATTTACCGCGAAACAAGAAACCTCCATCTGATTATATTTTTTTTCACTACTAAACAAATCCTGAATATTATGGCGCAGACTGGTCAAGAAATCCGTACCATACATATACGCCACAACATCTGCATACGCATACCCAGGTCCAACCGAATACACCTTGACCGGCCCTGTTATAGTCTGCATTATTTCAGATAAATTTGTACCATTTGCTTGGACATAAAGCTCGACATTTGTTGGCAAATCAGACAACAAATTATCTGCACCGATTTCAGCAAGTATATTACCAACCTGCACCCCACGTGCATTCATT
Organism: Alphaproteobacteria bacterium; assembly: GCA_017409215.1. GTDB lineage: Bacteria > Pseudomonadota > Alphaproteobacteria > Rs-D84 > Rs-D84 > Enterousia. The sequence continues at coordinate 125,366 of JAFQTD010000029.1, read as the reverse complement.
CCTGTATTCAACCAATAGCGCCCATCCTTATCTAAATCAGCATTTAATGCCAAATCAACAACACCCCCTGCAATTAATCCATCAATATCCGCACGCAGACGATTATCTTTCAACTTTACAGACAGATCCAAATTTCCAAGGCTAAAATCCCTGTACATAACCAGCCTATCTAAATCAATATGCAATTCTACACTTTTATCATAAAACAATGTCCCAAACAAAGGTATATGATGAAACACATTTAAATCATCTTTTTTCTTATTTCGTTTTTTCACATACCATTTCGGAAACAAGCGCTGCAAGTCAATCACACCACCCCTGACATCCAGATAAATATCAGGTATTTTTTTACCCCAATCATAACTTGCCACAACATCTATTTTTGTATCATTTACACGCAATGTCGATTTTCTGATAGATATTTTATTTCTATCAAAACCACCCGCAACATTTATATTCACCACAGGCATATCCGTCAAATCCATACCAAAAATCTTTCCCAACATTTCTGGTTCTGGCAAATCCCCTTTCAAGATAAAATCAATTGGCAACTTACTTTTTCCTTCCAGCGCAACATTTGCAATCAACGCATCGCCACCCGTCGCCAATGCGACCTGGACAGGATAAATTTTTCGTTCCGCATTATATTCCGAAAACACCAAAACAAAAGGCAACACATCCACATCAGCCTTAATCCAACCAGAATATTCACGCACATTATCTCTGTGGATTTTTCGAATATTAAATCCTGCCAACGAATACACATTTCCCAAAACATTAGCCGTCAAATTTTTAATTTGCAGCCCCCCAAACTCTGCATCTCGGAAAGGGAATTTTGGTTGTTCCGAAACATTATTTTTTTCAGTCCCTGTTTTATTACTTGCCAATTTTGGCAAAGAATAACTTCCGTCCTCTTTTTGTTCTATATTTATCGTTGCATCATAAACCCTTATGTTTTGAATTGTCGGTCTGTCACGAAACAAAGATATCAAATTCAACCTAACATCTACTTTTTTTGCAGTAAAAGCATACTTACTTTTCGCCCATTCTGGATTTGCAACTTTAACTTCATTCAATTCAATATGTGGTCTCAACGAAAAACGCCATGACACGGCACCATCCAACAAAACAGGTGCGCCAACAGTATCTGTCATAACAGATAAAACACTCTTTCTAATACTTTCTAAATCAATCCGACTTAATGTCACCGCCACTGCTACAACCAACCCAACGACAAACAAGCCAAGAATCCTCAGAACTGCTAAAAATTTACTTTTTCTTTTTTTCATGGCATTTTTAATTCCAAGAACTTTATAACTGGCAACATAAAATCAGGTACATTTGCCCGCAGTGTAATCATACGACCTGTTGACGGATGCTGAAACGTCAACTTATACGCAAACAAAAACAAATTATTCGTCTTTAATACGGCCGCTAACGAATCATTAATCTTTCTGTTGCCACCATACAACGCATCACCAACTATTGGCGCCCCCAGTGTCAACGCACTGTGTAATCTCAGCTGATGCGTACGTCCTGTTTTTGGCGAAAAATTAACCCAAGACACACACCCTGCGGCATTTGACAAAACCTTGTATTCTGTAATTGCCCGTTGTGGACGTGGTCCTGTTCCATTATTCAATCGTGTATCAGTGTCAAAAACCTGACCCTTTATCATATAATTATCGATTGTGCCATATTTAGGACTAACGTCACCACATAACAATGCCAAATATTCCTTGTGTGCATTTTTTGTTTGGAATTGTCCCGCCAAAGATTGTGCCGCCCGATGATTTTTCGCCACAACTAACAAGCCACTTGTTTCCCTGTCCAACCGATGCACCAGTGAAATTTTATCGTATGGAAACAGTGCTGCTGCCATTTTATCAACAGATTTTCTGATACCTGTTCCACCCTGAACCGCTAACCCCGCAGGCTTGTTAAAGACAACAATATCATCATCATTATGAACAATACATTTTCTTAACATTTCCAAATCAGACAAGGAAAATGCATCACCACCTTCGGACCTTTTTGGTTTTTCAGTTGCATAACCTGCAACCGTAGGTGGCACACGAACCGCATCACCTGCCCGCAAAATTTCCTGTCCACGCACACGTTTTGAATTAACACGTATCTGGCCACCACGACACAGCCTGTAAAATTCACGTTGCGGCATCGCGGGATAATGGCGCAAGAACCAGCGCAACAAGCGCGTTCCTTCTTCTGTTTTTGAAACCGTTGTAAAATCAGCCATAAACGCAACTATACCTATTTATTATTCGCCATAAGTTATCTGCACATAGTTTGTACCATTTGCACCCTTGCAACTACCCGTTGCGCCCCCTTGCTTTCCATCAGACAGTTGATATCCAATCGAATCGGTCCATGCCTTTGCCATCAGCGCATCGCATTCAGACTGTCCCAGTCCATTAATCTTAACAATAAATTGACGCGGATTAGATTGATCTGGACTTAATTCGTATGTTCCACCATATGGATTTTGATTGCTCATTGAAATCGCGCCAAAAACAGTCGCCCCATTCATACTAGAAAAATCATCATACTCGGCATGTAAATTACGCACCATTGTCACCATCTGAACAACTTGATCATTAACCATAGTCAGCTTTTGAGTACGCATAGCCGTTGAAATCATACCAATTGCCCCAACTGTGATAACCCCCATAATTGCCAAGACGCCCAGCATTTCAATCATTGAACGACCAGATTCCTGAAACATATTTCACCTCTTAGTTTGCTATTTAATAATTATTATTCTAACATATTTATTATGAATATTCAATTCTCTGATTTAATTGAAAACGCACCCCACGCGCCTGGGGTATACAAGATGTACGACATTGATAACAATCTGCTTTACGTCGGCAAGGCAAAAAACTTATCAAATCGACTAAAACAATACCTTGACATTACGAAACTAGAACCACACAAACAAGTAATGCGGACATTGGTTCATCACATTGAATGGGAAACAGTTCCAACCGAATCAGATGCACTGATTCGCGAACAAGAGCTAATAAAAACCCAAAAACCAAAATACAACATAATGCTAACAGATGGCAAGATGTACCCTATGCTTGCCCTAACCGCGGGCGACTTTCCACGCCTGTTAAAGTTCAGGGGAAAGCTGTCCCAACGTCGCGACATATTCGGCCCCTATCCGTCTGTTACTGCACTAAATGACACAATAAAAACAATACAAAAAGTTTGCCAAATCAGAACCTGTACAGACACACAAATGCGCAACCGAACGCGCCCCTGTCTGCTGTATCAAATCGGACGTTGCAGCGCACCATGTTGCAAACCAGACACAGAAAAATACGCAGAAAACGTGCGTATAGCGCGAAAGATTTTAACCGGAAACAGCGAATTAATCATCAGCGACCTAACAAAACAAATGCAAGAACAATCTGCAAAAATGGACTTTGAATCCGCCGCTGCAACACGCGATAAAATCATCGCATTAACACAAACATCAAATCGCGGTATACGCCAGAAATCACCGTATACACAAAATTTAGACTGGAACAAAAACGTCACAGAACTTGAAAACTGGATTGGAACAAAAATCACCCTTGCTGGTGTTTTTGACAATTCACACTTATTCGGGAAACAACCTGTCGGCGCAATGATAACATTTGGGCATAACGGATTTGAAAAATCTGGATACAGGCACTTCAAATTACAAGACAAATCACGCGCAGGCAACGATATTGCAATGATGTCCGAATTTGTCAAACGCGCGACCGAGCGCGGTCCAACACTTGATTTAATTATTGTCGACGGTGGAATCGCACAATGGCGAATCGCTAAACGTGCCGCCCCGAACATTCCGATTCTTGGCGTGACCAAGGGCGAAGTACGTGATGGTGACGAACATTTCATCCTGCCAGATGGCAGCATATCACATAACCTGCCCAAGGACAGCCCACTTTTTCTATTATTACGCGCAGTTCGTGACGAAGCCCATCGTTTCGTAATAACATATCACCGCGCCGTTCGCGCAAAACAAATGACCGCATCTGTTCTGGATGAAATCGAAGGAATTGGCCCCGCCAGAAAACGCGCCCTGATGCAACATTTTGGTTCTATTCGGGCAATTATGGACGCAGATCTAAACGCACTTTTACACGTACCAGAACTTGGGAAAACAAACGCAAAAAAAATTTATGCATATTTTCATCAACAAGTGGTATAATACACCTATAATAAAAAAGGAGAAAAAATGAAATTTTTTGTTAATTTTCTGTCTGCATTCCGAATTTTTACGGCCTTTGCAATAATACCAACACTATTTTTTCAACTATACTGGCTGACATTTGCATTATATGCACTTGGCGCTGTATCAGATTGGTTTGACGGATATCTGGCGCGCAAATACAACGTCTGTTCCAAGCTTGGCGGTGTTATGGACCATATTGGCGATAAATTACTGGTTGTAAACTCTTTAATTATGCTTGCCATAATGATGCCAGTTTGGTTTATAATTACCCCGGTCATCGTGATGATTGCACGCGAATTATACATATCTGGTCTGCGCGAATTTCTGGGAACACAAAAGATAGAAATGCCTGTTCCAAAAGCACGCTTTTCAATGGGAAAAATAAAGACAACCCTGCAAATGGTATCAATTGCGGCATTCTTTTTATTATTTGCAATTGGCACCACAATAACCCCCGAGTCTGACAGTCGCCTGTTCTTGGCACTGCTGTCTGTAATACCAACAATTGGAATATGGGGATTATGGCTGTCGCTTGTTGCATCAATATGGTCAGCAACACAATATACAATTACATTTGCCGGCCACCTAAGAAATATAAAGTAGAAAATTTATGTATACGCATAAAACCGCCAATTTGGCGGTTTTATTGTTTTTGTTTAAAACCAACTTTTCTTATCAGATTTTAATTCTGCGAATTCATTCAGCAACTTCTTTTGCTTATCATTCAACCTTGTTGGAATATTAATTGCAACATCAATATATAAATCACCAAACGTTCCACTTCTGCGCGCAGATGGCATACCATGTCCACGCACACGTAATTTTTCACCAACCTGGGTTCCTGCTGGCACCTTGACCGCTAATTTCTTTTCGTCAATCGTTTCCACTTCTATTTCGCCACCCAACGCAAGGGTAGTAAACGGAATCTCTACGCGCATAATTAAATCATTTGCATTTCGTACAAAACGTTTATCCGGCCGAACACGAATATCCAAATAGAAATCACCCGCAGGCCCACCGTTGATACCCGCCTCGCCCTGACCCGGCAAACGAAGACGCGTACCATCTTCGACACCTGCTGGTATTTTTACTTCCAGTGTACGTTGCTTATGAACAGTTCCTGTACCATCACATTCAGAACACTTCTTAGAAATTTTATGCCCCAGCCCCCCACATTCTGGACATGGGGTTTCCATCGCAAAGAATCCTTGTCTGGTCTGAACAAATCCACTGCCCCCACAACGTGTACATACTGGCGCCGGCTTTCCATCACTTGTACCATTTCCATGACATTTTTCACATTGCACATTACTTGAAAATTTCACAGTATGTGTTTTACCAAAGTATGCATCTTTTAAATCTATTACGACTTCATCCAACAAATCGCGCCCACCACGTTGCGCAGATGCACGATGTGCAGTATCCGCACCAAAATCACCGAAACCAAATCCACGCATCGCCTCGCGCAATATATCTTCCATACCTGCACCACCGCCCATATTGAAATGGAAACCGCCATTTCCGAACGGATTGCCACCAAATCCTGCCCCAGATGCATTTCCACCTGCAAATGCGGCATCACCAAACCTGTCATAAGCGGCACGTTTTTGTGGGTCCTTTAAGATATCAAACGCATTATTAACTTCCTTAAATTTCTCTTCTGCGCTTTTATCATCAGGATTTCTATCTGGATGATACTTCATCACTAATTTATGATATGCTTTTTTTATATCTGCATCGGACGCATCACGTGCGACCCCCAGAACTTCATAAGGATTTTTACTCATTTTTACACTCGTGTATTTTATTGTTAAGCAATATATAGTTGTCATTTATAAAAATTCAACCCCAAAAATATTATTTAGGGGTATATTCTTTGGGCTTGCCTAAATTTTAAAAATGTTATAATAATAATACATCATGACAGAGAATAACACACATAAATACGACGCATCTGACATCCAAGTACTAGAAGGACTGGAACCTGTACGCCTACGTCCTGGGATGTACATTGGTGGCACTGATGAAAAGGCATGGCATCATTTGCCAATTGAAATAATGGACAATTCTATTGACGAAGCCGTCGCTGGCTTTGCCAAAAAGATAACCGTAAATTTAATTGATTCCAAGACGATTGAAATAACCGACGACGGTCGTGGTATTCCGGTTGATGAGCATCCAAAATACCCTGGAAAATCCGCCTTAGAGGTTATTTTAACCACCCTTCATTCTGGTGGAAAGTTCAACAACAATGTATACAAGACCAGTGGCGGATTACATGGTGTTGGTTCTGCTGTTGTAAACGCCCTATCTGCTGAGATGATTGTTGACATTTCACGTGACGGTTATAATTGGCATCAAACATTTTCGCGTGGCAAGACCACATCACCTATGCAACGTGGTGAGCCGACCAAGGCACATGGAACAAAAATCAGATTTACGATTGACAACGAAATATTTGGGGAATCTGCAACTTTCAAACCCATTAAAATTTATCGTATGGCACGCGCCAAGGCATTTTTATCCCGCGGTGTAAAAATTGACTGGCATTGTAATCCTGAATTATTAACCGAAGATATGAACATCCCAGACAATACCACATTCTATTATCCAAATGGTATTGCAGATTTCTTGGCAGAAAAGACAGATGACAAGCCACGTATCTTGCCACGTATATTCAGTGGTTGCGTTGATTTTCCTGACGACTGTGGGCGCGTTGAATGGGCATTAACTTTTTTAACCGACGAAAATGGTGCGGCATCTGACGATGGTTTCTTTTCATCCTATTGCAACACAATTGCAACAATTGACGGTGGTACCCACGAAACCGGATTCAAGACCGCAATTACCAAGGGAATAAAAGCATACGGTGAAAAAACAAACAATAAAGCAGCCGCCACAATAATTGGCGAAGACGTATTTGATTCTGTTGCTGCCATTGTATCTGTTTTTTACAAGACACCACAATTTCTGGGACAAACCAAAGAAAAATTATCTAACCCAGAAATCGCACGTTTTACAGAAAATGCCTTGCGCGACCCATGGGAGATGTTTTTGGCATCTGACCCTAAAACTGCAAACGCATTACTTGATTTTGTAATCAATCTGGCCAATGCACGCATCAAGACCAAACAAGTCAAAGACGTTGCGCGCAAAACACCAACCAAACGCATCCGTATGCCAGCAAAACTTGCCGACTGTTCTAAGCATGGAATTGCAGGCACAGAATTATTTATTGTAGAGGGGGAATCCGCGGGTGGCACTGCAAAACAGGCGCGTGACCGCGCAACCCAGGCGATTATGCCATTACGTGGCAAAGTATTAAACGTCGTATCTAATTCTGATGAACGCTTTGGTGCGAACAAAGAACTAAATGACCTAATTGATATTATTGGTGCTGGCACCGCAAAGGACTGGAACGAAGACAAATTACGTTATGAAAAAATCATCGTTATGACTGATGCCGACGTAGACGGCAGTCATATCGCATCACTATTAATGGCATTTTTCTATCAATATATGCCCCAGTTAATTTATGGTGGCCATTTGTATTTATCTTGTCCCCCACTATATAAATTGACCTGTGGAACAGAATCTATTTATGTTGATACAGATGAAGAACTTGAAAATCTAAAAACAACAAAATATAAAAACAAACGCGTTGAAATATCACGTTTCAAAGGGTTGGGTGAAATGATGCCAAATCAATTAAAGGAAACAACAATGTCCCCCAAGACCCGTCGCTTGATACGTGTTGACCTGCCCCCACGCACCGAAGAAGGCGCGGAAGATACAGAAAAAACACGCACAATTGTTTCCGAACTGATGGGCAAGAAACCAGAGTTTAGATTCAAATTCATCACCGAACACGCACAATTTGTTAAAGATTTATTCGTATAAAATAGTTGACTTTTTGATTTTTTTGTACTAATATTATAGTAAACAAAAACTTACAAAAGGACAACTATTATGAATATATTTAACACAAAGAAAAACAAGCAAACTGCCGATTTGATGCGCAACAAAATACCCGCGGACCACATCAGCAAAAAGAAAAAGAACACATATACAGTTGTTTTTTCTAGTTTTGCACCAACACACTTGTTTGTAATGTGCCAAGAAACCCCATTGGGGCTGGCAACAGAAAACGGAAAACAATTGTCAACAGACGGCGGTTGGATACGCTGCAAACAATTTCCAAATCCTGCCGCTGCGGAAATGGCACGCGATTATCCTAGGTTTCGCGAAATAATGGGCGAAAAATTATCAACAACAATAATTGAATATCTGGACAAATACACTGGCAAACCTGTCGTTCAAGTTTACCCAAATATGGTGTATCTTTTCGACGGATACGAACAGGACTTTAAATCTCACTTAAATCACGCCAGCCGTCGTGATTTTGAACATCAATTGGCATTGCGCAAAAAGATTTTTGAACAAGCCACACAAAATCAAAGATAAAAAACAACCGCCATTCGGCGGTTTCTTTTATCTGGCAGCACTTGATTAGCAATTCTAGAACCGATATTAATAAAAAAAATTTTAACTTTTTCATAATGTGTATATAATAACCATATAATATTTAGGAGTCCAAAATGCTTGGTTCTATTATTGGTGATATAATTGGTTCTCGTTTTGAATTTCATAACATAAAAACCAAGGATTTTTCATTATTTGATGAATCATGCTGTTTCACAGACGACACTATTTTAACTTGTGCGGTTGCCGAACATTTAATATCAAAACAACCAATCAAAGAAACATTACGCAAGTGGGGCTTAAAATATCAAAATCGTACTTACGAAAATGGTAAAATCGCCGCTTTTGGCAAAGGATTTTCACAATGGGTTAACACAGGTATTTCTGTAAATTCCAGCTCTAATGGATGCGTTATGCGTATAAGCCCACTTTTTCACACAAAGCAAGACCTGCAATCTTTATTAAAAAAAACAGACGAAATTACAAAAATCACACATAATCATCCAGAAAGTTTAAACGCAGTCCATGCTTATTTAGAGACTGGTTTTATGATTCAAAATTTAATTCCAATAAAACAAATAAAAGAAACAATAAGCAATAAATATCAATATAATTTACATCAAAGTTTAGATGAAATCAGGCCAAATTATAATCGCTTTTATGTACAATGTAAAAATTCTGTACCCCAGGCAATTATTTGCGCATTGAATGCAGATTCTTATGAAGATACCATTAGAAACGCTGTATCATTAGGTGGCGACAGTGATACTTTGGCGTGTATGGCTGGTGGTCTGGCAGAATTAAGATTTAACATTCCCAAAAATATAATAACAAAAGCAAAAAAATATATGGATAAAGATATATTACAATTGATAGAGCAATTTTATAATATTCATGAGAAATAATAACAAAAGTTCAACAGTGGTATTTTTTGCCACTTTTTATTCTTAACATTCAAACTCTGTGTAAGTATTAGAACACAACAGAAAAACCACTTTTTACAAGCGGTTTGTATTTCATGGTCGGAGTGACGGGATTCGAACCCACGACCTCTACGTCCCGAACGTAGCGCTCTACCAGGCTGAGCTACACTCCGTAATTCCTGTGTGCGATTATGCACCTTTGCACAGAAAAAATCAATTAATTTTATTACATATTATAACTTGAAAAATTCTTAGCCCTGCCCCATATTTATTTTACACATAACACTAAGGAACTAATATGTTTGCGACACGATTTTTAAGCAAGGAACAATTCGACAATTATCAAGACTATATGCAGAACGCAATTCCGACCGTCCCTGAAAACTTTAATTTCGCATACGACGTAATCGATGTTATCGCATCTGAAACACCTGACAAGATTGCAATTATGTGGATTAACGATACTGGCGACAAAAAAAATATATCATTCCAGCAATTATCACAAATGTCTAATTCGGTTGCTAACTTTTTATCTTCACGCGGCATTCACCCAGGCGACACCGTTTTATTATTTTTGCGTCGCCGATGGGAATATTGGGTATTAATGATGGCCATGCATAAATTGGGCGCGATACCAATTCCATCAACGAACCAACTAAAAAGCGAAGATATCAAATACAGAATTAATGCATCTGATGCACATACAATCATTGCATTTGACGACGGCACAATCAAAAGTGAAATAGAAAAAGCAATAACAGAAACCGACGCAGTACAAATCATAGACTGTTCTGAAATTACACGTGCCTGTACAGAATACCCAACAACCTTTGAACGCATACCAAATCAAAACACAGATACAATGGTTGTTTATTTCACCAGTGGCACAACCGACAATCCAAAGATGGTCGCCCACAACTTTACATACCCACTGGGACACATAAACACTGCGATTTTCTGGCAACAACTAACAGACGACGATATACACTTTACACTTTCAGAATCTGGCTGGGCAAAATGTTCGTGGGGCAAGATGTATGGTCAATGGCTGGCTGGTGCCACAGTATTTATATTTGATTTCAGTCGCGTTTTTACAGCGCACGATTTATTATCAGCGATTTCAACACATAAAATAACATCATTTTGCGCCCCACCAACAGCATACAAGATGATAATAAATACAAATATGTCAAAATACGACCTATCATCACTGCGCAAGGCGGCCGTTGCAGGCGAAGCACTTAACCCCGAAGTCTATGAAAGATTCTACAAGAATACCGGCATTGAATTACGCGAAGGCTTTGGTCAGACCGAAACCTGCGTAATGTTATTTAACAACGAATGGCTTACCCCAAAACCCGGTGCAATGGGTATGCCTGCCGCTGGTTGGAACATATCCTTACTTGACGAACGCGGTCGCGCAATCAGCGAAGCCAACACAGTTGGCGAAATTTGCGTATCAATCAAGGACAACAAACCAATCGGATTATTCCAAGGCTATCACAAGAACGAAAAGCAAACATCCAATGTAAATCGCGACGGCTACTATCACACAGGTGACATGGCATATCGTGATTCCGACGGCTACTATTGGTTTGTTGGTCGCAACGACGACCTTATAAAGACCAGCGGTTATCGCGTCAGCCCATTTGAAGTCGAAAGTGTTCTAATGGAACACCCATCTGTTCGCGAAGTTGCCGTCACTGGGATTCCGGACAAATCACGCGGAATGGCAGTCAAAGCAACAATTGTATTGAACAAATACTTTCAACCAACAGATGCATTGGTCCGTCAAATCCAAGACCACGTCAAATCACACACCGCACACTATAAATGCCCACGCGTTATTGAATTTGTCGAAACCCTGCCTATGACAATCAGCGGAAAAATCAGACGCGCACTAATACGCACACTTGACAGCGCCAAGGAAAGCATCGTTGACCCCATCAAGAACACCATCGGTTTAAACAAGGAATCAGACAAATAAAAACCATATTCAGCGCGAAATTCGCGCTGTTTTTTTCTTTTTTATGATAAATATTTATGCTATAATCACAATCAAAAGGAGATTTAACATGAAAAGAACATTACCATTATTTCTTGGCGCATTGGCCATTATCGGCACTGGTACTGCCACTGCCGCAACCAACGTCGGCGCACGCGCTGGTACAACCGCCAACCTATCTGACGCGCCTGCAACACGCGAACAAAACAGCATAAATTACAGAAAATACACAACCCGTACAACAACCAAAACGTACGAAACAAAAAACAATAGTGATATGTACTATGTAAAGCCTGCAAATCGCAACACAATGTACAAATCCTATACTGCGGCAAATTCTCCTGCTGCGACTGCAACAAAAACCACCGTACGCAAGACCCGTTCTGAAACTGTGACGACCAAGATGCGTCGCAAATATTATCTTGCACACCCATTCTTCCAACCATTGGGTGAAAAATTTGGTTCCATTACGGACATTGGTTTTACCAACAACTCGTATGATTTTGTAATTAATCAAACATTGCCAATTCGCCCAGCGGGCAGCAGTGACCCATTTTCACTGGCACTAAATGGCGTTGGTGGCAAATGGAAGGCAGACCAAATTTCCATCAAAGAACATTTTAGTTATGGTATTAACGACCAAATCGCATTGGTTGGCTTGCTTGAATATGATATGAACGATTACAAGTTCGAATATGACAATGGCGCACCTGCCGACACAATGGACGACGATGGTCTGAACATATTTGGTCTTGGTGCACAGTGGCGCTTTATTGATAACGACCAATGGATTGCGACCGCATCCGCATACTTTCAACATCAGCAAGACATATCAAACAACTTCCTGATTGACATCAAGGCTGGTTATAAAGTATCAAAATCCACTATTTATGGATTGGCGCGCGCATGGTATCTTGACCTGGATGGGAACTCCTATGGCAATGGGATTACTGGTTTTGACGAAAATGGTAAACCTGCAGCATTCTATATCCCATATCAGGTTGGCAGCAGCAATGCCATCTACATCGAAGGCGGTCTGGGTATGTTCAGTGTGTTGAACGAAGACTGGACCTTGAACCTAGAAGGTGTATTTGGTCATTACGACTGGCACAACCAGGCATCCATCAAGGGTGCGCTTGGCTGGCAACCAAACGATTGGTTTGCATTAAATCTGTATGCCAAGACAGCATTCTTTGACAGTGCGAACGACAAAAACCTTGATTTATACTGGATGGAACCACATATAGAGGCTCAAAATCCAGCAGACGGGACAGTATTTCCTCTAAATCAACTAACCCATTTTGGCACAGTAAAGGTGGATAATATTGCAGAAACCACAATTGGTGTTCAGGCAATATTCCAATTCTAACCCCCATGCCCCCAAGCATAATACTTGGGGGCAAAAATGCTTTTTTTTCACAAGCGAGAGAGAATTTCCATGCACAATTTTTTATCAAGAATATTCATTGTATTATCACTATTAATCCCGACCCTTGGTCATTCAAACATTCTGGATAACGACACATCTGACCCATTATACATACAACCGATGTCCAGCGTTTTATCAAAATCAACCATAACATATTGGGACCATATTTTACGTGCGGGTCAATCATTATCATACGGCCTAAACGATCGTTTATCTGTTGGTATAAACATACACTATCAACACGACTTTAACGGCAACGAAGACGGTTTTGCTGCGACCGACCTTGGGGCAACCTATCGTATTGCAACCGCCAGCGACAACAATTCGGGCATAATATCGGACGTACTATTTGGCTTCAAATTCGGTGGCAGCAGCCAAGTACGCACCCCATACTATGCAGATTCAACCTATTATGCGGGGCTTCGTTTTGGTCGTCAATGGGCCGGGATGACACTATCTGGCACGATAAAGTCCAGTTGGATATTTGACGATTTACGGGGAATGGCATACCTTGATTTTATCCCCCAGGCATATTTTAGAATTGCCCCCGACTGGCGTTTTGGTACCGGCCTAACGATACGTGTCGCCACCAACCAAGACCGTCTAACGGGTCAAGATTACGACCAAGAATGGCTACATTTTAATCTGGTTCGGCAATTTGGCCGCACACAATACTCGGGCCATATTGACTATGAATTTGAAAGCGACGACATCCAAGTTGGCGCACAAGTAAACATTTTATTCTAATGCACGATTTTTTGCTTTTTAATGTTGCTAAATTATGCTAGAATAAAAAATAAGTATAAATACAGGAGTTGGGAATGCCATCATTTTTAAAACACACATTCAGTTTAATCTTTGCGTTCAGCGTCGTTTCTGTTGCACATGGTGTGACTGCGCGTCCTGGGGTTATGCCTGTTGGCAAGGGGGCGGCCGCGGTCAGCGCATCTGGGCGTCGTATGCCAACACTTGCATCTGCACTTGCAAAGTCCAGCGGTGGTACTGTTGCCACTGTCACAACGACCAGTGCCAGCTCATCTTTACTAGACGACACAAAGTGTGTTGATGAATACCTGACCTGTATCAAAGATACCGATGTGTGCGGTTCCAATTTTGAAGAATGCACGAACAAGGTTTTATTTCATGCCAAGATGCCACAATGCCTCAGCACATTATACCAATGCTCGAACGGTGGCATACAACGGCTGTTTGGAACATCCAACATGGACGTTTTATCAAACGTTGCAACAAAAAATGAATACGACGAAGTCACCGACTACACATATCCCATGGACGACAGCGCGCTGGGTCAGTTGATTACAGCTGGTGCGATATCGAATATGTACGACACATCAAATTGTGTTCGTCGTTATACAACATGCCTAAATCGCGAAAACGTATGCGGTTCTGAATTTGAACTATGCACATCTAACAAAGAATTCAAAAAGCAACGCATTGCATGCGATTCCGTACTTGCGCGTTGCCAAAGCGACGGTCTAAAAGAACTATTTGGTTCTGCATCACGTACTGTTGACCCAGACGGCAGCAGTCGCATCGGCATAATGATTACAGATGGCGCAACAAATGCCGCAATTAACGCGGTATCGACCTGCTATCGCGTGGTTGACCAATGCATATTAAATGCATGTACTAAAAACCCATACAAATGTTATGAGAACACACCTCAGGGCATAATAAAATCTGCTGAATATATCTTGCGCGGTGATATGAATGCATTTGGTGGCCCAACCGAAGATGCAATGATGACCACACTCAGCAAAACAGACATAAACAAATATGTTCGTGGCGAATGTATGGATACAATTGGCCAAAACAAATATTGCTATGCAACATTTATTGGCGAAGGCAAAATGCCAACAAATTCTGAATTACGTGACGAATTCAACCAAGAAGACGTATTTGCCCAGGCATATTCCACACGTATGAATTCTGGCATGACATCCAAGATTTCTGACTTGGTAAACAAATTTGATACCGAAGCCAAGGATAAATGCACACAAACAATCCGCGCCTGTGCAATGCGCACTTGTGGTGGCGGGTCTGGTGCTGCGTGCTACAAATTGGCCAGTGCCGGTGGCATAAACGGCAAAAACACATATGCCCAGATTCAAAAAGGCTGTGCATCTGTTGTAAACACTGACCCGAACTGTATCTATGCGGCACAAAACCCAACATCCACTGGTGGCTTTGATTACGCATATAACAAGGGCGATGCATTTGAAATTCTATTCCCACAGGCAGAAACAAAAATGGACCCAATTGGTGTTGTTGCGAACCTGGATGCGACATTAAACAATTCATACAACGATGTTGCAATTGCACAAATGAAAAAGCAATGTCAAACATTGGCGACCAGCTGTGTAAAATCCATGTGTGGTGCCGACTATGTAAATTGCTATCGCAATCGTACAGATGTGATGTCCAACTTAACAAACACAGGCAACGCATCATTTGACAAATCAATGAACAAGGTTGGCGGTGTACTGGATTACACAATCATCCTGGGGCTATGTGTAAACGCAGTGAAAAACTCTGACGTTTGCGCGGAACACCTTGCGATTGAGACAGCAAAACTTGACATGAACATGGACAACAATATGGCCAACACTTGGGGCAATGCTGATTCTGTACGTTCTGGTTGGTATGATGCCGGCAGTGCAACCAGCGTAACCGCCCAAACAGACCAAGTAAAAAAGATTGATGCAAACGGTAACGATGTATGCACTAATGCTGCTGGTGTCGAAGGTACATGTTATGACTTTGACGAAAATGGCGCAGCCTATGACAAACCAGTATACATATCGGTCACCACATACAAGCAAGAACAAGCTGCAAACAGCTTATTCAAGGATCTGGTCTACGATATTGAAAAAGAGGCCCAGGCGAAATACAACGCAAAGTTGACACGTGAACAAAATATGTGTCTGTCGACAAATTCGGGTGGTATTTTGGGCAATGCTGACAACGGATCTACATATATGTGGGTAAAATTAAAGAGCAGAAACGTACCAAAGAACTATGCGATTTCTGGTCTCAGCACGAATCAATTCGTGGCCAGTAACGACCTGTACGGATCATTCTGTCGTGTGCGTGTCACATTGCAATCTGACGACAAAAACATCCAAGATGCGATAAAGAACAATGCATCATGGTCAACTGCATACTTTGCATTGGGTGATACATTTACCTGTGGTTCATGGTTATCAGCTGATGACCTGGCGGAATTGGCCGATGCCGCCGCGCAAGAAGGACGCGCTGCCACCGGTTTGGAAGACCGCGATGGCAATGCCACCGCCAAGGCAAAGCGCCAAAAAGGTTGGATAACTGCCGCTGCTGCATTGGGTCTGGGTACTGGTGGTGCATTCCTGGGCAACGCAATTGCTGACGGCAAAATCGGTGGTTTGAACAAGAAAAACAAACTGCGTGATAATACCGCAAACAAACTAAAGAAAAATGCTGAAATTTGCGAAAACAAAGCACGCCTTGCCATACAACAATTTAATTCTTGGTCTACAGCGCCTGGGGCTTCAGGTTCATCTCTGGCTCAGTGGAAAGAAGCGCAATCCACCGCAACAGAGGCAATTACCGCCGCCGAAAACCTTTCCAGCGGTGTACGAACCCTTTGCAACAACAACGCAAACGATCTAGAAGATTGCAGAGATATAGAGAACGAAATACGCGATGCACATATTGCCGCTTCTGATAAAACAAAATCCTCTGCATTAATCAACAATGCAGCTATATGGGGTAACGCTCCAAACGATAGCACGGAAATATCCGATTCGAATACAGACGAAGCAGCAGCAGCAGCAGGAGCTTTAAAAACAATGTTAGACGCATGTACAAGCACTTATGCCGGCGCAATCAATATGGAAGACAGCGATGGCTGGTTCCAAAAATGGGGCGGTGCGGCAATTGTTGGTGCGGGTACTGCACTGGCGGGTGGATTAACCGTATATCACATTGTCCAAGATGCTCACAACGCAAAACTTGACAAGGCCGAACAAGAAGCCTATCAAGAATTCATGGACAATCTGGGGTCGAAAATCCGTTGCTTTATCGGTGCTGACGAAATCGGTATGTATGGCGATATGATTTCGACACAGCTATCGGAATAGAAATATTCCAAATTTAATCGACACAAATCCCCCACCCCCATGGGGGATTTTTAATACACCCCTCTCTTCGTCATTCCCGCGTATCAGGCCCCTACTCACACTCTCGTCATACCCGTATCGGGCCTCCACACCCGCCTCTTCGTCATTCCCGTATCAGGCCCCGCCCTCGTTCATCGTCCTACCCGCATCGCGCCCCGCAAAAATTGCAAATTTTTAACTCTTTGTCATCCTGTGGCTTGACCACAGGACCCAGGTAGTGCCGATAATAAGGAATACATAACCTAGGTTCCATGGTCAAGCCATGGAATGACAATTTTTTTTACAAAAAATTGTTAAAACAAAGAAAACAAAACCAACCACACCCAACCATCACCTGCCCCCTCTATTCGTCATTCCCGCGCAGGCGGGTATCCATTGCCCCGCAGGGACATATTAAACACCCAACACTTCTTCCCCCCCTTGCAAGGCGGTAAAATTAATTATGATGATTTAGATAAAATCAATCCCGACAACGCAGTGTACAGAAGTTACATAAGTTGGCGGGATTGGTTTTAGATGAATTATTATGGTTAATTTTGAAAATTAATTATAATGATTTAGATAAAACCAATGGGGGTGGCGTAGTGTACAAACGCTACATAAGCCACCCCCATTCGCTTTAGATAGACCATTATATTTAATTTTACATCATACCGACTGTAAATTCATCCCCATAATCAGCCACCACCTGGCCACCGACATAACATCCGATACCCTCAAATCCCTTTTTGATTTGATTTTTCTTAATTACCTTGTTTGAAATCAAACCACCGGCGGTACCCAGAATGACACCAGCAGTCGCATCAGATGCCAAACGCGCTGTGTTAAACTTACCGTCTGCATTACGCCAGACAGACGCATCCTGACCCGCTGCGAACGCATTCAAAACAGACATCGCAGAATTAACCCTGTCTTGTGACTTCCTTTGTTCATCCTGCAATTTATTTGTCGCATCTAATTCATCAAACTTTTTACCAATTTTTTGTTGTATCATTATTTCAACCTGTTGCCGTTGCCCATCTGATAATTGGACAGTATATGTTTCAATCAACTCAATCACTTGTTTTCTCTGATTATTGTTCAATTCCGCATTTTCAAGTCTATTTGTGATTTCCACAATAACCTCTTCCATTGTGACCTTATTCGCTAAATCTGCCTTTAAAGCCTCAATCGCCTTCTTCAATTCTTCATCGGTCTCCGCTAATTTTTCTAATTTAGAGATAATATCTTCCTTCGCAACCTCTAAATCATTAATACGACTTTCCAGACCATCCAACCTAATATCAATTTTATTTAATCGATCTTTCAAATCGTTCTCTATTTTTTTCACTTCATTCTTGAAATTTTCAAGATCCTTCCCCTGTTTATTTATCTGCTCCATAAGTTTTTCTTCCAATGCAGCGATTTGTTCATTAACAAATTCCTCTATCTCTTCTTTAGTCATCGTGGCTTTCAATTGTTCCCAAACATTTTCAAATTCCGCCTCTATTTCTGCGACTTTTACGTCATATTTAGTAGCAAGCACAAGAAGACTATTAGTGGTGTTTTTCAAATCAGTTTTTAACTCCGTCACATTAACTTCTATTGCACCAACACGAGTCTCTAACTCTGTTATCCTTTTATCCAATTCAGTAATTTTAATACCATGTTCTTCCAACTTATCCTGCAATTTTTTCTCTATATCTGCAACTTTCTTCTTAAATTCATCAAGATCAACATTTGTATTTTGAATTTCCTGCATAATTTTCTGCTCTAAATCTATAATGTATGTTTTTACCAACTTCTCTACATCATCCTTGTTCATTTTATTACCTAACTCAGCCCAAACCTTTTCAAATTCCGTCTGTATTTCTGTGACTTTTGCGTCATACTTAACAGCAAGCGCAAAAAGACTATCAGCGGTGTTTTTCAAACCAGTTTTTAAATCCGTCACATCACCTTCTATTGCACCAACACGATTCTCTAACGCATCTATCCTGCTATCCAATTCTGCAATTTTAATACCATGCTTTTCCAACTCATCCCGCAAATCTGTCTCTATCTCTGCAACTTTCTTCTTAAATTCATCAAGATCAAAATTTGTATTTTGAATTTCCTGCATAATTATCTGCTCTGAATTTATAATGTATGTTTTTACCAATTCCTCTACATCATCCTTGTTCATTTTATTACCTAACTCAGCCCAAACCTTTTTAAATTCCGCTTCTGTTTTTATAAGAGATACTCCATACTCTGCAGCAAGCTCATGAATTTTTGTCACAGCCTGATTCAACCCTTCTCTTAATCTTGCTATATTATCTTCGGCCACTTCCATACGTCCCTCTAAAGCAGCAATTCTGCTATCCAATTCTGCAATTTTAATACCATGTTCATTCAACTTAATCTGCAAGACTTCATGTATCGTTGCAACTTCATTCTTGAAATTATCAAGATCCCGCCCCTGGTCTTGTATCAGATACATAAGCATTTCTTCCAATGTAGCGATTTTTTCATTAACAAATTCCTCTATCTCTTCTTTAGTCATCCTGGCATTCAATTGTTCCCAAAACTCATCAAATTCCGCCTGTATTTTTGTGACTGTTACGTCATACTTAACAGCAAGCTTAAAAAGACTATCAGTGGTGTTTTTCAAATCAGTCTTTAACTGCGTCACATTAACTTCTAGATTAGATATACGGTCTTTTATACCTTCTATATCCGATTGGATATCACCAATTTTATCCGCAAAGCCCGAATTCTGAATTCCTTGCGTAATCAATCCAATAATTGTATTCAAATTATCTTCTGATAAAGGCTTATCCATACCATTCACAACATTCACAACTGCATTCATAAAAGCATCACTTCTATAGATATTTTCAATTTTTGTATTCAACTCTTCCCAAAACTGTTCTAACAAAGTATCATTATTGTTAGCTATCGCATCATCTGCAATTGCTCTTATCAGATCTTTAAGATATACAACGTGTTCACAATATTTATTATTACCTAGCTTATACAAGGTCATCCCACCAACAGATTCACTATAAACACGTTCATCCGAATAACATTTTTCTTCCACTGTTACAGCTTCCCAAAAATAATTGTCGCCCCCCCCAGCACAAGTATATACCGTCAATCCCGTATAATTATCAGCACCAACTGCTGCATTTCGGAAAGCAAATCTTTCACCACGTGGGCATCCGCCCTTATCTTCATAACCACACAAGTAAGCCTCGCCTTGTCCTTTATTTTGTCTTATTTCACGCTCCCTAGTATTCTCATATAAATATTCGTCATGATCTGGCTCAGACCTATTTTCTAAAACATTAGTTGTTGGCTGACATGCCGCCCACAGATTTCCCGCAAAAAAAGTCGCAAAAATCATAAAAAAATACTTTCTCATAACATTCCCTTTTTATTTATTATAAAAATTACTTTAATTTCGCCCTTAGCCCAATAAATGGATTATTCAGATTACAATCAGCGGGTCTGTTGCCACCATTCCAAACATCTGATTTACACTCTTTTTCCAGCACATCCAGCGCATTAACAATTCTGTCATACTCTGCTTTATTTGTTTTTTCCAATGCCAATATTTGCGACCGCAACAGTTCCTGACCCTCTAATGCTTTTTGTCCCTGAACCTTGCCACCAATTAACTTGTTACCAAACAATTCCATTGCACCAACACCGGCACCCGCACCCCCAACAACAGATGCGATTGTTCCCCATGTGCGTCCCTTTTTGGTTGCATCCAAGATACGTTCTTCCAGCACTTTTTCATCTGCCCACTGTCCACAGTTAATTCCAGATCCCATAACAAAATACTTGCTTTTAATATCAGACAAATCAACACGTCCATCAGATGAACGCATATCAACCTTTACGAAACAAACATTGTTTGCAGGATTTTCGACATTTTCAACCATATATGCATAATTCGTCACATCCGAATTTCTGTCCGCCCAAACAAAAGTATTACTGATGCCAACATTATTCGACAGACAAATATTTCGCTGTCTGGCAATTTCTTCCAGCATTGGATCAACATCAGGCGTCGGATTAACCGGTGTATCTGGTGTTGGGTCAACATCAGGTGTTGGGTCAACCGGTGTATCTGGCGCAGTTGGTGCACCTGGAATCACAGCCTTATTTCCCTGCAATCTAATGGGCCCTGTTTTGAAATCGGACTGTCGCGCCCTGCCCGACATTCCCAAAGTCATCGGCTGACCAGACGTCGCACGCCCAGAACGTGCCGTCACTGCACCAGCATCCAAAACAAACAAACACGAAAGCAAACAAATTAAATATTTTTTCACAAAACCCTCCTGACTTATTTATCGTCTTATTCAAAAGGGTATCACAATACGACCATAAAATAAAGCACTTTTTACTGTACTTTTAATTTGCGCCCACCATCATATTCAGAAATATAAATATGAACTGTATTTTCAGGCAATAAATCTTTTGCAATATCAGGCCATTCAATCAAAACGATATCATTTTCCATCGCATATTCTAATCCTATTTCTGTTAATTCAGACGCGTCTTCGACACGATACAAATCAAAATGCGAAATCCCGTCATAGGATTGCACAATCGTAAACGTTGGACTTGGCACAACTGTATCATCACCGCGCAACCGCTGAATAACAGCACGCGCAATCTCTGATTTTCCCATACCCAAATCCCCATGCAGTGCCACAACCGTTGGCGCAGTCAAAGAATCCGCGAACCTGCGCGCCCATGCACGCATTTCATCAACATTTCTCAATATAACTTCATTCATTTTCTACTCCACCAATAATAAATCATCCTCTAACTTATGGATTGCATCACGCACTGCTGCCGCGTCTTCGAATTCCAGATTTTCCGCATGTGTCCGCATTAACTTTGTCAACCGTTTAATTTCACGCCGCAGTGATTCTGCATCCATAACCCCACCCGACTTATCATACACAAACTTTCGTGCCTTGTCAGTTTTTTCTTGCTTTTCGCCAACCTCTGCAAAAATTGCCTTTGACACAGTTTTCGGCACAATACCATGCGCTTCATTATAAGCCATCTGTTTTTTACGCCTACGTGCAGTTTCGTCCAGCGCATATTTCATAGAATCTGTTATTTTATCAGCATACAAAATAACACGTCCATTTGCATTACGTGCCGCCCGTCCAATCGTTTGAATCAGCGAACGCGCAGACCGCAAAAAACCTTCTTTATCTGCATCCATAATCGCAACCAATTCACATTCTGGCACATCCAACCCTTCACGCAACAAATTAATACCGACCAAGACATCAAATTTTCCCAATCTTAGTTCTCGCAACAAATCAATACGTTCCAGCGTTTCGATATCGCTGTGCAGATATTTTGCGCGCACACCATTTTCATTCAAGTAATCGGTCAATTGTTCTGCCATTTTCTTGGTCAATGTTGTCACCAACACACGACCCGAAACATTTTTAACCGCCCCCAGCAAATCATCAACCTGATGTTCTGTTGGTCTAATTTCACAAATTGGGTCCAGCAACCCTGTTGGTCTAATAACCTGCTCGGCCACAATTCCGCCTGCCTGTTCCATTTCCCATTGCGCAGGTGTTGCCGACACAAATATTGTCTGTGGACGCAGTTCATCCCATTCATCAAATGTCAATGGTCTGTTATCAATACACGCAGGCAATCTGAATCCATAATGCGACAGCGTTTCTTTTCGCGCCCTGTCCCCGCGACTCATTGCGCCAATTTGTGGCACAGTGACGTGACTTTCATCAACAAACAAGATTGCATCCTTTGGCAGATATTCAAACAATGTTGGTGGTGGCTGTCCCGGCAATCGCCCAGACAAATAACGCGAATAATTTTCAATCCCGCGACATGTTCCTGTACTTTCCATCATCTCTATATCAAAATTCACCCTCTCTCGCAAACGCTGTTCTTCTATATATTTCATATTTTCGTGAAAGTAATCCAACCTATCCTTTAAATCCGTACGAATTTGCCCGATGGCCTGCAATATACTTGGCATTGGTGTCGCATAATGAGTATTTGGATAAATCGCAACCCTATCCATTTTCTGCAATTTTGCACCAGTCAAAGTATCAAATTCCCATATTTCTTCGATTTCATCGCCCCAGAAAGATATTTTCCACGCCCTGTCTTGCGAATGCGATGGGAACAAATCCAAAGCATCCCCACGCACACGAAAACTGCCACGTTCCAAAACAGTATCATTGCGCTTGTACTGAATATCGACCAAAGAATGCATAACCTGACGCATTGACAGCATATCTGCTGTATTTAACACCAATTTCATTCCTGCATACTGTTCTGGCGACCCCATACCATAAATAGACGAAACACTTGAAACAACGACCACATCGCGCTCTTCCAGCATTGCGCGCGTTGCACTATGTCGCATACGGTCCAGCTGTTCATTAATTGATGCATCCTTATCAATATAAGTATCTGTTGTTGGCATATATGCCTCTGGCTGATAATAATCATAATAAGACACAAAATATTCTACATGATTTTTTGGAAAGAACGATTTCATTTCCGTATACAATTGTGCTGCCAATATTTTATTAGGTGCCATAATCAATGCAGGCCGTCCCAATTCTGCAATAACATTTGCCATTGTAAAGGTCTTACCAGACCCCGTCACCCCCAGCAAAACCTGTGACCTGCGTCCATCATTTACCCCTGCGACCAAATCAGCAATTGCCGATGGCTGGTCACCCATCGGCTTGTAATCACTTTCAAGATTAAAAACAGTTTTTGTCATTTTTTATTAACAAATTAATTATAATCTATTATAATGAAATTACAAGGACCAGAGGGAATGGCATTAAAACCTAGATATAAACGCAGAATATTTTGGGGCACCATATCGATGATTGGCGCGCTGGCTTTGGCGCTTGTAATCATACCGCCAATGATAACATTAAACGGTCTAAAACCGTTCATAGAACGTGCGATATACACCCAAATGAACGTCCCTGCCCAGTTAAATGGCAATATACATTTCAGTTTAGTGGGTGGCACAACAATTGTTGCGCACGACGTCGTTGTTCCAACGGCAACAATTGGTTCTGTAATGCTATCTATCCCGTTCAGCGATTTGTTTAACATCCAAAACGCCA
This sequence comes from Alphaproteobacteria bacterium, assembly GCA_017409215.1. Lineage (GTDB taxonomy): Bacteria > Pseudomonadota > Alphaproteobacteria > Rs-D84 > Rs-D84 > Enterousia. The sequence goes on along the minus strand of JAFQTD010000029.1, from coordinate 100,979 downwards.
ATTTAAACAGGGCTGTATCTATTTATGATGCCGATATAACCATCGAAAAATTAAGTCCTGCAAGCTTTAATCACGACATAAACATTTACAACAGTAAAATTAATTTCAAGGGTCGCGAATTTAAAATAATACGCGCAACTTTTAAAGACAATAAATTTTACGGCACAGTTCGCACAAAAAATCATAAATACGAGGTTGAATTTCAAGGCGACACCTTTACCATCAAGAACAAAAACAACAACCTTGAAATAATTGGTCAAATGTATTCCGACGGTTCTGTTCGCGGTCAAATATCACTGGAAACCGCACACATAAACGAATGGTTTGACTTTTCCGAGCCAAAAATCCCATACCCCATTGCATTAACAATGAACTTTGAATGGTATGGTGGCAACGGCTATAAATTCACCAACATTGAATCAGACTATTTTTATGGTCAAATTGAAATCCTATCAAACGGGGATAAAAACATTAAACTATCATCAGATGATATAAACTTTGATTTTTCGTTTTTATTAAACCCACAAAAAATATCTAACAAGATAAATCTAGACATTGATTTTTATGGCGAAATAACTATACACAACCACATATTTAATCATCTAAAAGTGAATGCCTTAATCAGTCAAGACTCAATACAAATAAATAACATAGTTGCAGACAACATTGCGATTACAGGTGGCACAATAACCGCAGATGGTGCATCGAATATAATGCTAATGATGCCATTTAACGATATTGAAACAATGTGTCTTTTTTCAGGCACACCTAACAAATGGCAGTGTTCTAAATTTGCATACGGTGATTTATCTGGCGCAATCAGTGTAAACGACGACCAATACAACATTATTGTTCAATCTAATCGCCCTATGCCAACAGATAAAAATCTACTCAATCTTGCACAGCAACTGGGCACATCTGGCACAATCAGTTTTCGTTTTTCAGACATTGGTGGAACCTATAAAATATCAGGCGCAAAAATTACAGATGCAACATACAATTTTGCGCTGAACAAGACCTTAAATTGGTTAAAAGTAAACATCCCATTTCTGCCTGATTTTATGAAAGACACCCCCGGTGATTTCGGATTGCAAAACGGAATGCTAACCTTTACACCCGATGATAATTCATGGCAACTGTCGACCTATGACAATTATTTCTACTTGTCTGGCAACAGTTTTAAATCCTGGCTTCCAGACGTTGATTTACAATCCCTGACCGACCAAGATTATATAATATCTGGTTTTTTCCAAGATAAAAATATATCAAATTTAAACATAAAAATTGGCAACCAAGACTTTTCAGGCAGCCTGTCTGGCAACACAATAACATTACACACATCTGCTTTATCACTTGATGCACTACTTAATCCTGAATATTTTGCCAATTTTGAATCCAATGAATTTCTTAGCAACGCCCCAATATTAATTCCATTTGACCTATCGCTTAACATATCCTTATCTTCGGACAAACTAATTTATTCAGGCAACGAATACAAAAACTTTATCTACGCATTAAAGCCAACATCACAAACATTCTCTATAAGTGATTCTGACAAAGGAAATCTGTTGGCAACGATTGAACGCGCAAAAAACACATATGACATATTCATTCAGTTAAATCGTTTTTCCATTAACGGTAATCTGTTATCAACACAAATGCCCTTAAACATTCGTGACACAATGTTAACAGGCCAAATCATATTAACAACCAGCGGTCAAATTGCGCACGACATTTTATACAATATGACTGGCACAACAGACATAACATTTAATCAAGGCTATATTATCGGAATGTCTTTTGACAATTTCTATGCATCTGCCCCTGACATCACCATACTAAATGCAGAATACGCCCTTGCCAACGCATTAAGCAGTGGCCAAACGCAATTAAAACAAATGCGTTTAATTGGCGAATACAGCAACGGGAACTTTATAACAACATCACCGCTGCAACTATCAATGCGTCACACAGACGCGGTTGGTGGTCTTGCAATCACAGACGGTTTAATGACTGCAGAATTTGATTTGACGATGCGTGGCACCGCCCCAAAACCAGCCACGATACAACTAAGTATATTACCAAACGGCAACAGAAAATATTCATTATCAGAAATAATGCAAAATCTGGACACCAGCTATATGCGTGCATTCATAAAAACACACGACAAGTTTTAATTTTTAACTGCGTTTAAAAATTCTTCCTTTGAAATAACATGTCCTGTGGCATCAGCATAATAAGTATACCGACCGACACGCACACAATGAAATCCATTCTCGCAGAATTTTATATTTCTTTGTGCCTGCAGCAACACTTTATTTTGCCCGATTAAATCCGCCCGCGCCCCAAACAGCAACGCATACAAGCAACTTTTTATTCCACGCGTTGCGTATGGTGCATACAATACACCACCACGTTTTTGTATTCCTGCGATATCATACCTATCATAATTAGACAATAATTTACGTGCTTGATAATCATTCAGATTCAAATAACGTGCCAATAATTTTACTTGTTCATTCATAATTTCTTCTCTTATTTCGTCACAGAAATTATATTCACACGAACATTTTTGCCAACAGGTATGAAATCATAAAAACAGCGCCCTATTTCAGGGCGCTTTATATCAGTTCTTTTTTCTAACCTGGATATGCACATCACGCAGTTGCTGTTCAGTCACTTCATTTGGACTGCCCATCAACAAGTCTTGTCCACGCTGATTGGCTGGGAATGCGACAACCTCGCGCACACTATCGCCAAATCCAGTAATTTCAGAAACCAAACGGTCTATACCGAACGCACACCCACCATGTGGTGGCGCACCATATTGGAATGCAGTATACAATCCGCTAAAGTTCTGTTCAACTGCCTCGATTGGATAACCCGCAATTTCAAAACAGCGTTTCATAATATCAGGATTATAATTACGCAATCCACCACTGCAGATTTCCAATCCATTCAACACCATATCGAACTGAGCCGCCTTGATTTCGAATGGATTTTTTGTATTTAATTCTTCCAATGTTGCCATCGGGAACGAGAACGGATTATGTGTAAACTTTGGTGCCCCATCACGTTCTTCGTCTGGTTCAAAGAATGGAAATGCTTCGACCCAACAAAATGCAAAGTCACGTTTATTAACCAATCCCAAATCATCCCCCAGCTTATTACGCAATTTTCCTGCGGCCTTGGCTGCGGCATCTTCTGTATCACAAACAAAGAACAACGAAGAATTATCACCGGCAATTTCACGCAATTTTGCGATACGTTCTGCATCTAACTTCTTTGACACAGGGCCCTTTGCCTCTTCTGCAAAGACAATATAAGCCAATCCACCAAGCCCCAATTCTTTAACTGCATACTCACTTAATTTATCAAACCAAGAACGTGGTTTATCCGACGAATTTGGCGCAGGGATTGCACGAACAACCGCACCATTTTCAATTGCGTTTGCGAATATACCAAAATCAGACCCGCGGAACACATCTGTCACATCGCTGATAAGGATTGGATTACGCAAATCTGGTTTATCAGACCCATATTTTAACATCGCATCATCATACGTAATATGTGGAATTTCTGGATAAACATTTGCACCGGGCGCAAATTCACGCACCAAGTCTGGCATAATTGCATCACCAACAGCCTGAATATCTGGCAAATCAACAAAAGACATTTCCATATCCAATTGATAAAATTCCAACAATCTATCTGCGCGCAAATCTTCATCGCGGAAACAAGGCGCAATTTGAAAATATCTATCAAACCCAGAAACCTGCAACAATTGCTTGAACATCTGTGGTGCCTGTGGCAATGCATAGAATTTACCATGATGCAACCTGCTGGGGACCAAGAAATCACGTGCCCCTTCTGGACTAGACGCGGTCAAAATTGGTGTTTGAAATTCCGAGAATCCCAAATCCCACATTTTATCACGCAACCACTTCATCATCTTATTGCGTGTTAATATTGTATTATGCAATTTTTCACGACGCAAATCCAAGAAACGGTATTTATAACGCAGTTCTTCATTAACCTCTTCCTCGCCAAAGACTTGAAACGGCAACACTTCTGAATTAGTCAAGACTTCAAAATTTTCAGCCTGAATTTCGATTGCCCCTGTTGGGATTTTATCATTCACCGCTGTGGCATCACGTGCGACAACCTTACCTGTGATTTTTATAACAGATTCCGGTCTGACCTTTTCCAGATTTTCATCCCCCCCATCAAAAACAATCTGTGTAATACCATAATTATCGCGCAGGTCAACAAACAACAACGCACCATGGTCACGTTTACGATGAACCCAACCAGACAGGACAACTGTTTCACCGACATTATTTGCATTCAATTCACCACAAGTATGTGTTCTGAATTTCGATTTCAAAGATAACATTTTGGACCCTTTTTGTTCATGGGTGCAAAGAAAACAGAATATTTTCAGGCACCCTGTTATAACATTAAATTTTCAGGGGCGCAAAATCTTTGTTATGCGCGGTGCCACCCTGATTTATAACTTTTTCCTTAGCGCGCAAACTACGTGGTTGTCAGTCACATCAACACCTGCGCACCAAATCGCAAGATATGATACAACATAAAAAAACAAATTTCAATAGAAAACCCCGCATTTACGGGGTATAAGATATTATAAAACAAAACAATAAATCATTTAAGCAATTTTCTTTTGCATTTCATCAAATTCTGGTGGCCATTTCATATATTTTGCTATTTCCAAAAAGTGATATACAGGCACTGCAATCTCAGCATTTTCGTACGCATCCAGCACTTCCACACCAATCCCCAGCATATCTGCAACTTCTTGCTGTGTCAAATTACGCGCTTCACGTGCATCACGTATTGTATTTCCTATAATCTCATAAATTTCTTGTTCCCCTTCAGGAATAATAAATTCATGTTCCATTTTTGTTTTATCAATCGACACGATTCTCTCCTATGTTAATATTTAGTCTGTAAAACGTTCGATAGCCAAAGACTCCAAAAATCAAATGACATAATGTACAAACATAAATCACTTACAGATTCTTCGACCGCTTAAAATTTGGTGTAATCCTTCTTGAAAGCACACAAAATCAAGAAACACCCAGACGTACCGAAAATCCTCGATACGCCTAGGATTATATATCAGCCTAAACTAAAAAGAAATATGTTTATATTCCTATTTTTTAATTATGACATTTTGTTCAAGAACGCGACTACATCCATCCCTGCCTCGCATCCTGTACCAACGGCTGTTGCAATCTGCATTTTTATATTTGAATAAACATCACCCGCCACGAACATACCAGACGGCAATTCACATGGTGCCAAACGTCCCATTGCATCACGTTTTATATCCTCGGTCAGATAGTCTGTATTAGCCTCGTGCCCAATTGCAACAAAGACCCCATCTGCAACAATTTGATTATCATCAGTTGTTGTAATCAATAATTCGCCATCATTTGAATCTGGTTTTGCCTCTATCTTTTTCAAATCTGTATTAAACATACATTTTATATTATCGCGTTGTTCGACCCGTTCACGCAATACTGCCTCTGCACGCGTAAAGGCACTTTTTCTGTAAACAATTATAACTTCTTTTGCCAAGTCCGCCAAATACAGCGCATCATTCATTGCACTATTTCCACCGCCCAACACAATTACTGTTTTACCGCTATAAAAGAATCCATCACATGTTGCGCAATACGACACACCACGTCCCATAAATTCACGTGCCCCATCAATTTCCAGTTTTCTTGGGCTGGCACCCGTTGCAATTACAATCGTTTTACCACTGTATTCTTTACCATTATCACAGGCAACAACAAAACCATTTTCTGCATTTCCCGAAATACTTTTTGCACTAACAAAATCAACCTGTGCACCAAAAGTTTCCGCCTGATTTTTCATAAACTCGGCCAATTCTGCGCCACTGCCACGCCATCCTGGATAATTTTCCAGGGTCGCGATACCCGCCATTTGTCCCCCCAGTCTATCACCACCCAAAACAACTGTCTTTTTATTTGCACGCGCTGTATACAATGCCGCGGTCAAGCCCGCCGGTCCAGAACCCAAAATAATAACATCATACATTTGATAACCTTCCTTTTATATTTTCGCCACACAGCATAACATACCGCAATTAATCCTGCAAACAAAATAATCACAAAAAAATATTGTATAATCATACAAAGTAAATTATAATAATCTCATTATGAATATAACATTTTTATCTTTTAGTTGTCTGTTTTCATCCCCATTTGGGGACTAATATTCATACGCATAAAACTTTACAAAGCATAACAAACAACTATAATACCAACAAACGAACCAAGGATTTATTAAAATGCTAGACATTAAATTTATTCGTGAAAACCCAGACACAATAAAACACGCTTGTGAATTAAAAGGCTTTACAGATTATACAGACGAAATACTGTTGCTTGACAAACGTGTTCGTGAATTAAAAACAATAACCCAAAGCAAAACAGCCGAAAAGAACAAAATCACACGTGAAATACCAACCGCCGCGGACAAGGCGCCACTTATTGCGCGCAGCAAAGAAATCAACGCAGAAATCGCATCGGATATGGCGGAACTTGCCGACAAAGAATCTGCATTAAACGATTTGTTGCACCGCGTACCACAAATACCATCTGCAGATTCACCGATTGGTCGCGACGACACAGAAAATAAAGAGGTTCGACGTATCGGCACCCCACGTGAATTCGACTTTACGCCACGCGCCCAATGGGATTTGTTGGAAATGAATGGCTGGTGGCGACCTGAAAAAATCGCTTCCATTTGCGGCACACGTACATACGCATTATTTGGCGAGGCTGCCGAACTTGAACTTGCAATACAAACATACGTAATACAAAAACTAATTGCCAAGGGCTTTACCTTTGTAAACTGTCCATCAATTACCAAGCCCCAAACAATATTTGATGCAGGACACTTTATGGGGTCTGACCTGTCTGTAATGAACAACGATGTATTTATGTTATCAGACACAGACCGTTGTCTGACGGGCACCGCAGAAATTGTACTAAATTCGTTGCACAGTGATGAAGTTCTAAATGAAAAAGACCTGCCTATTATGTACGCGGGTTATTCCCCCTGCTTTCGTAAAGAAGCAGGCGCGGCCGGTCGTGACACCCGCGGAATCGTGCGTATACATCAATTTAACAAGGTTGAACAATATGTATATTGCACCCCCGAACAATCAGATGAAATGCACGAAATGTTATTAAACAACCTGTGTGAAATAATGTCAGACTTTGAATTACCCTATCGCGTAATCGCAGCCTGCACAGGCGATATGGGATTTAACAAGGTAAAAATGCACGATGTCGAAGCCTGGTTCCCCAGCGAAAACACATATCGCGAACTTGGCTCTTGCTCTTCGATTGGACAATTTCAGGCCCGCCGCACAAACACGCGTTTCCGCGATAAAAATGGCGATATGCAATTCTGTGCGACTTTAAACAACACAGGCATTGCACTGCCACGCGCAATTGTTCCGATTATTGAAAATCATCAAAACCCTGACGGTTCAGTCAACATTCCAAAATGTTTGCAACCACTGATGGGTGGCCGCACAAAAATCGGTGGTAAACATAATGGCTAACTAATAAAAAACTCCCGTTCAGGGAGTTTTTTTTATTATCTTTGAAAATTTTGTCCAAATGCAACAATCGGGCGCATAAAACAATTTGCTGATTCAATCGCATTTTCTTTTTTATATTTATTTGCATCTTCAACAATTTGCTGTGCATATCTATTATTGTGCATATTATACATCCAGTACTGTACACTTTTACAGAAATTATAATAACTGCGACCATTTGCATCAAAAAACGCAGGCATCGCATTTTGCCAAACAACACCCGTTGGACATTGTACAACATAATACGCCATACGAAAATCAGCTAATTTTTTCTCTTTTGCATATTCCGTTGCACGCTGACGCCACGCCAATTCTGTTGCCCCACGCGAAAAATAGGCATCTGGATTTTTTGCAACCTGTTGCATATAAACCAACGCACGCGCAGCCGCACGTTTTTCTTTAAAATTCATTGTTTTCCAACGCGCTTTCAGGCGCGCACGTGCCAAACCCGTTAAATTGTCCAACCCTATTTTAACCGCTTCAAAAACATCTTGTTCCTTAAGTATCTTATGCATCATTCCAACTCCTTTGGTTCTTTTACACTACACTCACACCAACAAATATAGACAAACTTGATAAAATGTCAAGTAATCGTATAAAAAAGTTGAATTTTTTTATTTTTAGTTATACCCTGTACCCGATTAACAAAAACATAAGGCAAAGAATTATGAAAATTCGCAACATTGCAATTATTGCGCACGTTGACCATGGCAAGACCACATTGGTTGACAATATGTTAAAACAGGCTGGCACATTTCGCGACAACGAACGCATTGACGACCGCGTAATGGACAGTGGCGACATCGAACGCGAACGCGGCATTACTATTTCGGCAAAGCCAACATCAATACAATGGGGCGAATACAAGATTAACATTGTTGACACCCCTGGGCACGCAGACTTTGGTGGCGAAGTTGAACGTATTCTGTCAATGGTTGACGGTGTTGTATTATTGGTTGACAGCGCCGAAGGCCCACTGCCCCAAACCAAATTTGTACTGTCCAAGGCATTAAAATTGGGGCTTCGTCCAATCGTTTGCATTAACAAGGTTGACCGCGGTGATGCACGTCCTGATGAAGTATTATCTGAAACATTTGATTTATTTGATAAACTGGGTGCAACAGATTCACAACTTGACTTTCCATACCTATATTCGGTTGGACGTGACGGTTGGGCTGTACGCGATTTAAATGACGAACGCAAGGATTTAACCCCCCTGTTCCAATTAATTGTGGACCATGTCCCTGCCCCTGATTGCAACGGCGCACGCTGTCAATTGGATGCGCCATTTACAATGTTGGCCACCACATTAGAGGCTGACCCCTATGTCGGTCGTATTCTGACAGGTAAAATTGAATCAGGAACCGTTCGCGTTGGACAATCCGTCAAGGCAATCAATCGCAACGGTGAATTTATTGAAAACGCAAAAATCACCAAGATTATCGAACATCGCGGTGTGGAAAAAATTTCTCGTGATTCCGCATCTGCTGGGGACATAGTTGTCGTTGCCGGATTTTCCAAGGCAACTGTGGCGGACACTCTTTGTGACCCATCCGTCACCGAACCAATACCTGCAATGCCGATTGACCCACCAACCCTAACGATGACATTCTTTGTGAATACATCACCTTTGGCTGGTAAATCTGGCAAGAAATTAACATCGCGTATGATTGGCGAACGCCTATTCAAAGAAGCTGAAACAAACATCGCCCTAAAAGTTGAACAAAGCGAAAACAACGAAGCCTTTGAAGTATCTGGTCGTGGTGAATTGCAACTGGGTATTTTAATTGAAACAATGCGTCGCGAAGGCTTTGAACTTAGTGTCAGTCGCCCACGTGTTGTAATGCACGATGGTCCAAATGGCGAAAAACTGGAACCAATCGAAGACGTTGTTATTGACGTAGACGACGAATTTAGCGGTGTTGTTATCGAAAAAATGACCAAGCGCAAGGCCACAATCACTGAAATGAAGGCATCTGGCAACGGCAAGACCCGCATTGTATTTTCTGCACCATCACGTGGTTTGATTGGGTACCTATCGGAATTTCGCACAGATACGCGTGGCACAGGTATTATGAACCGCGTATTTGATAAATACGATACATATCGTGGCGCAATTCAACAATACCGTCCTGGTGTTCTGGTATCGATGGAGAAAGGCAGTGCCGCAACATACGCACTGTTCAACCTACAACCACGCGGTACATTATTCATCGACCCCCAGACCGAAGTATATTCTGGAATGATTATTGGCGAACACAGCAAAGAAAACGATTTGGAAGTAAACCCAATCAAAGGCAAAGAATTAACCAATATGCGTTCTGTCACTGCAGACGAAAAGTTATTCTTGGCCCCACCACGTCGCATATCTTTGGAAGAAGCACTGTCTTATATTCTTGATGACGAATTGGTTGAAATTACACCAGACACTATTCGCCTGCGCAAGAAAGAACTGGACAGCAACATTCGCAAAAAGACACGCAAAAACGTCGAAGAATAAAAAACGACACCCCACATCGGGGTGTTATTTTATGTTATAAAGGCTTTGTTGCAAATAACACAAAAATGATGTAAATTATAAGATATGAAACCTAAACGTTTATTTTTATTTGCAGCATACGACCGCAACGGCATTATTGATGACGCACTGATTTATTACATTGAATCACTTTCATTGCTTGGCGACATTGTATTTGTAATGGATTCCGATTGTACCGATACAGAATTAAAAAAACTGCAGAAACACTGCGTATACACATCCGGCACACGACACAACGAATACGATTTTGGTTCTTACAAGCGTGCTTTTAATTGGGCAGCAAAAAAATTGACACTATCAGATTATGATTTTGTATATTTAGTAAATGATTCTATGTATGGTCCATTATATAAACTATCAACATATCTTGACCGAATGGAATCATTGCAAACCGATGCATTTGGTATGGTCAAGAACCCGCACCGCAAATCTGCGCACATTCAATCATGGTTTATTGGTATGCGCAAAACTGTATTTTTATCAGATTGGTTCCGCGAACATTTACAATCTGTCCAACACCACGAATCCAAGGGCTTAATAACTGTATTATACGAGCATGGTTTTACCAAAAAACTAAACGAACACAACCTATCATGGGACTGCCTGTATTCTGCCCCTGGACGCAGCATATATAATGCACCAAAGCGATTATTCAAACAAAAAATGCCTTTTATCAAAAAGGTCTGTTTCACACGCCACTATGGTGCACTTGGTCGTCAGCTATTATATATTCTGAATCACACCGAACCCAACCTAAGATACGACATTTTATCCAGCGCACGTCGCACATACGGCACAGATTACATCAACAAAATGTTGACCACAAACCCATTCAAAATAATATGGCGCAACATAACCTATACAATCCATAAACTAAGAACCAAAGGAATCTAAAACATGGCAAAGAAACGCATTGCTGCGATAACAATGGCACGAAATGACGAATTTTTCTTATCGCGTTGGATTGAATACTATGGCGGATTATTTGGTACTGAAAATTTGTACATATTACTTGATGGCACAGACCAGATTGTCCCAGAAAACGCAGGTTCTGCGCACATTGAAAAACTGCCCCACACCGATATGTCACGTGCAGCTGGCGATAAATACCGCATCAATTTAATATCAGACAAGGCCAATGAATTACTAAAAAAATACGACATAGTAATTGGTTGTGATTGTGATGAATTTTTGGCGGTCGACCCTGCACTGAACAAAAATTTATACGAATATCTATCTGGCAAGAAAATCAAAACCACCCTATCTGGACTGGGGCTGGATGTTGGTCAACACCTGAAACTTGAAAAACCACTTGACCCCAGCAAACCTTTCTTGGCACAGCGCGCGTATGCCCTGTTATCTACACGATATACCAAGCCAGTTGTTATAACCCGTCCCGTCCGCTGGGGCAGCGGCTTTCATCGTATCAAGGGCCACAATTTTCACATTGACAAAAACCTGTATTTATTTCACTTTGGCGCAGTTGATATGGATATGCTTATTTCCAAGGCTGCAAATCGTGGTCCTGATTGGGTAAATCATCTGAAACGTCGTGGCAACGGCACAATAAACGATGTATCAAACCGCGTTGCATACGGTGAAGAATGGCTAAAAATCGCACGCTTTATCCAAACATATTTACGCGCCCCATATGCGCTTAACAAGCCTAATATGCTGGGGTTAAAGCGCATTGTAAAAATCCCCGAACGCTTTAAACAGACAAATATTTAACCACTACCAAGGACTAAATATGTTTTCATTTTTCAAGAAAATATTATCAAAGCCAAACTTCATGCGCGACACCCCAAAACCCAACAATGTTTTACTGATTGAAACAAATGGCTGTCATGGCGAAGTTATTGCCGCATACATAAAATATTTTCAAAATCTAAACATTAATGTATATTGTCTGGTGAACGGTCGTCTTGCAAACGAAAACCCATTTTGCAGACTAAACAATATCTGCAAAATATATTCTGCGACCCTGAAACAACTTCACAAATTATTAAAAATTGAGTACCTGCGCAAATACGACCACATATTTATTATGTCGTCTATAAATTACAAGGGTGGCGAAAACAATGTCCCAGATATGTTTCCAGATTTACAAAAACATAAATCTGTATATTACATCCATCATGAATCACAATACATTTCAGAATTTTATTCAGACACAGACACAAATCGCAACATAATGTTGGGCAAATACGACAATTGCACTTATATAAATCCGCACTTATTTGGCGACTATACAATTCCAGAAATGCAAGCCCCTGCTACATTCGTCTGTGTTGGTGGCATAACGCCAGAGCGTAAAAACCACAAATTATTATTAAATGCGATTCAGCAACTTCACGACGAAGGCCATGCATTCAAGGTTCTTGTTATCGGCAGCGGTTCTTTAAAGAACATACCACATTCAGTGCAATCACACATTGAATTATTGGGCCACCTTAGTTATTCAGATATGTACAAATATGTTGAATCCGCCCACTTCTTTTTACCATTATTAGACCCAGACAACCAAGAGCATGAAAAATACATAACTATAAAGGTCACCGGTTCAGCGCAACTGATATATGGCTTCAGAAAAATTCCAGTTATACACAGCAAATTTGCAAAATTTTATCGTTTTAACAATCAAAATGCAATTCTTTATAACGACCTATCAGACGGTATGCGCAACGCACTAAAAACCACTTCTGACCAATATAAAAAATTTATCAAAGAACTTGATATCACTGCATCAGAAATTGAAACAGAATCAGCAGAAAACCTACGGAGAATTCTTGATGTATAAATATAATCATGTAATATTTTGCAAATCATATCGTGGCGATTTAAAGCGCATAAAGAACTTAAAATCCAGCATTGATAAATTCAACGCTGATAAAATCCCATTTGTTATATGCTGCCCTGATTCAGACAAAGAACTGTTCTATCAAGAATTACAGACCCATCAAGAAAATTATGATTTTCTGATTGTCACCGATGAAGAAGTATTATCTGCAAACAATCTTTCCACCGACAGCATACAAACATGGAAAACCCAGCAAGTTATTAAACTTGGGTTTTATAAACTTAATCTATCTAGATTTTATACAATCTATGATTCAGATTGTTATTTTATATCTAACTTTTACACCAGTGACTTTATGTATACCCCTGACATTCCATACACGTTTATGTCCTGTACGATTGACCCTAATTCAATCTACCATAAAATAAAAGACTTTTTTAATCGCACTGGCCCCACCTATGATTTTGTTCATATGTCTCAAACATTTTCTGCCGAAATTTTAAACGACATGGACAAGAATCTATTAACGGCCAAGAACCTGACATTTCCAGACCTAATAGAAATATGCCCCTATGAATTCAACTGGTATGGCGAATACCTAATAAAATACGATTTACAAAAAATAATTCCCGCAATGCCAAAGGTTCGCACATATTTTTACCAAGAAGATTATGTTCTGGACAGACATCGTGGTGTACGTGTTTCAGACATAATATCAATGGGTTATAATTGCATTTGTATGCAATCTGGTTGGTTAAATAGCTTTATATACAAAAACCCTTGGTACGGCAAATTGGCCCGTATAAAACGAAATGTATTTTTCAAAAAACACAGCGGTCATAAATCTGACCCAGTCAGATTATTTATATTATATTTCTATAAAATACCCGTATGGACAATCAAAGAAATATTTAAAAATTAATATTTATTTCTAAGTATTTTTCTTACACGCTTGAACGGTATAAAATTACAAACAAACTTCACAAGACGCATTGTCCGCATGTGTTTCTTGTGACGTATTTTTATATTTTCTATATCATTGACCAACACTTCTTTTATATCAGCCAGTGCCACAATTAACTTTTCTTGAATTGCCCTTACCTGTGCATCAGTAATATCATAGTTTCGATAAACCAAATCTAAATCATCAACAGAAAATCCATTTGATAAATCAAACGGCTGTTTTTCCATATCAAACGCCGAATAATAGTCTTGGAACTTGAACCTTGACGTAGTTATTTCTGATATTCTGACCCACATATTCGGTATACGCAAAGAATCACACGCAATCAACGGATGCATTGCCGTTGAAATCACCGCCCTGCACTTCATCAGATTCTTCAAGAATACCATTGGATTTTCCGTTGGGTCCAATATAATTGCCCGATTTCCAAAATTATTTTTAATCGTCTGAAAGATTTCTTCATCCTTGTCTGCAAAATGCGGCACGATACCTAAATCATATACTTTTTCCACATCTTCCTGTATCAAATACGATGCCAACAGTCCACCATCACCCAGTGGTATATCCTTGTAAAAATATTCAACATTATTAAATTCTTTTAATTTTTTCTGTGTCAATTTACCCCTTAGTGCAAATACCCGTAAATTTCGACACAACTGCCCATTGGTATCAAAACCGAAACCACTGCTAAAAACATTCAATGGTGCACTTGAAACAGATGTCCCCTTATCATGCAACAACAATCCATCCATAATAGACCCGATTCCAATCACCTCTGCAAATTTATGATTATCTTTTACAACATCCAACCCTGTAAAGTGCTTAAAAATATATACATTTAATTGGTCACCAAAATTTTCAATATCACAATAATCATACGGTATTTCCATCATACGACACCCTATATTTTACACGTTCCGATAAAGTCACATATCTGTCTGCGCAGTTTTTTTGCCCATCTGAACGGCGGTTTATCCAGCACCCCTACCCGTTCTAAATCCCGCAAACAATTACGTGCAATTTCTAATTCATCATCAGAATTCAAATATTTTATTTTCTTAAACACCTTTGCGACAAAATACCACAAGAAATTTTCATTCCACTTTTTGAATTGATATTCTGTTGCGCTTTCCTTATACGCTGCATACGCATCCAGAATCCCCGTACACAGACTTTGCATAATTTTTAATTGCTTTGCGCTTAATACAATTCCACCAAAATTTGGTATATAGAAATACAGCGGTAACGGCACAACAGTTGCACTTGGATTTTGCAACATAACCCGACTCCACCATGGAAAATCTTCGAACAAAATCCCTTTTATAAACGGAACGTCTTGTATCAATTCACGTTTATATAAATTTTTCCAAACCTGACAATGTTTAATCAACCATTTGCGTTCTGGATTAAATTTGTTATGCGTACGTTCTGTTGCAACTTGAAATATATCATCTACCTTTTTAGTCTTTAATTTTTTCAAATTATATTTTGTATAAAAACGCGCTGGCACGACATTATCTGTATCTAATCCCAATTTGTGTCGCACCATCAGTTGTGGTCGATAAATTCTGTCATACGTAAACGAAACGATATCAGAACCATCGCGCTGTGCCATCGCATACGCAATTTCCATTGTTTGTGGGTGAATAAAGTCATCACTGTCCACAAATAAAACATAGTCCCCCGTTGCATACTGCATACCAACATTACGCGCATCTGACAGACCACCATTTTCTTTATTAACAACCTTAAATCGTGCATCTAATTTTTCAAACGCATTCAGTATTTGCGCACTATCATCTGGACTGCCATCATTCACACATATTGCCTCCCAATCCATAAAGGTCTGGTTTTTTATACTTTCCAGACACCTGCGCAAATATTTTTCCACATTATATACAGGAACAATCACTGATATCTTTGGCACAGCAGCCTCCTATTTTTATCTGAACATATTTATAAGTTTTCTTAATTTCCACAACCAAGACAATTTATGTTTTTTTGCAAAATCCGCACGATATTTTTTTCCAATTTTGTATTGTTGCTTAACCTTTGCATGATGGGTGGCATCCCTTGAATTTAGTGCAGAATTTTCATTAAACATATAATGATAATTAACCCATGGAACCACTGCGATTGCATTTGCCACCTCAATCGCACTCAAGACGAACAAAGTATCTTCTTGTGCAATCAACGACGTATCGAATTGCAAATCATTTTGCTTCAAGAAATCAGTTTTTATCAAATACCGCCAAACATACGAATCGGTAAGCGCATATGTCCCCATCAACTTTTGCTTAATTGTTTTCAACAATTTGACAGATTTATAAACAATTGGCTTAGTATACTTATTATCACTAACAAATCCTGCTACGACCATATCTGCATCTGAATCTGTTGCGACTGTAATTGCATGCGCATAGAAATCCACATCAATCCAATCATCCGCATCCAGAAAGTGAATATAATCACCATTTGCAATTTTCATACCGTCATTACGCGCGGCCGACACCCCTGCATTTTTTTTATGTATCACCTTGATACGTTCATCTTTTGCGGCATATTCATCCAATATTTTTGGGCACGAATCCGGACTGCCATCATCGATGCAAATTGCCTGCCAATCCTGAAAACTTTGTGCAATCAACGAATCCAAGCATCTTGGCAAATATTTTTCCACCTTGTACACAGGAATAACGACTGAAATTTTTGGCATTATATTCACCTTTTGAAATTACATTTTCAACATTTCCGCTGCAACGGTTCCTGGCTTTGGATTTTTCGCCTGATGATAAGTTGTCTTTTGAAAGAAAGCCCCACTTGTCACCTTGTCAAAGGTTTTCTTATCAAACGGCTTGTCATGGTAATCCCACCACAACGCATGCGTAGGGTCTTGATCAACGTGTGGCATTTTTTCGAAATATTTTTTCACGCGTTCATCATTCATAACCATTGTCTTGAACAACAACTGATGCATAAAGTAATCAAATGGCCCATTTTCATTTTTCCAATATTCTAACATCATTGCCCGCCATGCCGCCAACAGGAATGCCCCCTTGCGCGCACGAATAAAGCAATTTTGCATATAACTATATGGACTGCCGACATTTTGTCCCGCCATATAAACAAAGAAATCTTCTTTTTCAATCCAATCTGGGATTGGCGCGGTCACAAACCCCGTTGAATCCAGCCAATACCCACCATGATTGTACAGCAATTCCACACGACAAATATCTGCGAAATGCGCGTGTGATATTTTTCCTTCTTTACGTTTTTGCATAATCACGTCTGGCAAGGTTATATAATCAAAAACAGTTTTTTCATCCAGAACAATCAGTTCCTGCTTGCAATGTCTGCGCACACTGCGATAGCACGCCTTAACCAATGGTGGCGCATTATCTTCACCCTGCAACCACAGTGTAAAAATCTTGTCATTTTCATCGTTATTCTCCACTTCCACCTCTGGCACATTATTTATTGCCGGCAAATAACGCTTAAAATATTTTGGAATAACTTGTGATATAACATTACTTCTGACCACACGTCTTTTCACACGCGGGCGCCAAAACCAATTTAATATATGTGCACGCACAACGATATCAGTCACTGCCAGCATACGTTCAATATTCATTTCACACACCTTTTTTATCATCTAACTACAAAATCCCCCAGCCAAACTGGGGGACACTTTTATTATTCTTCTATTGGCATAACATCATCTGCATCATCATCGATTGGACCTGTCGTCATTTCTTCTGCGATACCAGACGCGCGCGCCATAATTTTATCCAGCAATTCCTGCTGTACTTCTGGATGGTCTTTCAACCATGCGCGGGCATTTGCCTCACCCTGTCCCATACGTTCACTGTTATAAGAATAGAAACTGCCTGCTTTTTCGATAAAGTCATACTTCACACCCATATCCAGTATTTCACTGATTCTTGAAATACCTTCGCCATACATAATCTTAAAGTCAACTGTACGGAATGGTGGTGCGACTTTATTTTTCACAACCTTGACACGTGTTTCATTTCCAACAATATTTTCTTTATCTTTAATTTGTCCTGTACGGCGGATATCAAGGCGTACAGACGCATAGAACTTTAAGGCATTCCCCCCAGATGTTGTTTCAGGATTACCAAACATAACCCCAATCTTCATACGAATCTGATTAATAAAGATAAGCAACGTATTACTGCGTGAAACCGAACCTGCTAATTTTTTCAAACTCTGACTCATCAGCCTTGCAGTTGTCCCAACAAAGGAATCCCCGATATTACCTTCTAATTCCGCCTTGGGCACCAATGCCGCGACACTATCGATAACAACAACATCAACCGCCCCAGACTTAATCAAAGTATCTGCAATTTCCAATGCCTGTTCACCTGAATCTGGTTGTGATATAATCAAGTTAGAAACATCAACCCCTAATTTTTTTGCATAACTTGGGTCCAGCGCATTTTCTGCATCGATATACGCACACGTTCCGCCTTTCTTTTGTGATTCTGCAACTGCATGTAATGCCAATGTTGTTTTACCCGAACTTTCAGGTCCATAAATTTCAACGATACGTCCCTTGGGATATCCACCAATCCCCAACGCGATATCCAGACCCAACGACCCTGATGAAATCGCCTCGATATTTTGTTGCGAACCATCGCCCATTTTCATAATTGCTTCTTTACCGAATTGTTTTTGAATTTGTGCCAATGCAGATTCCAGTGCAGGATTTTTCACCCCCGCCCCTGCATCTTTTGCAACTTCTTTTTTTGCCATAATAATCCCCTTTATTTTCCGATAAAAATCATACTAAGAACATCACGAAAAAGCAAGCATCACTTTCTTTTTATCAGCACCAAAATACTCATCAAACCGATACCCGCTGTCACCCCCCATACTGCGGCCGTACTTCCCCAAATTGCGATAACCGCAGCCCCCAGTATTGGCGCAACAACATTCGGCAGATTTGCACTTGTTCTGAACACACCATAATATTTTGTCTGTTGGGATTTTTTTGTATTATCAAAGAACAACAAATCATGCACAGATTCCATCAATGCGCCTGAAACCTGCCACAAAACAAAGATGCTTAACAACGGCACACCCGTCAAAAATGTTGCCAGCACAGACAAACCTGCGAAAGACCCAAACCCCAAGACCAACCATATTGTCTTGCCAAATCTGCGCACCATTTTCGCCATTGCATCACTCAGCAACAGATACGGAATAATCCCCAAAGTCAACACCCATCCCAGCACATCCTTGCTAAACCCATTTTCCACAACCACAATCGGCACATACAACACGCGCATTGCCCGCAAAGAATAGTATCCAAAATTCACTAAATACGCCCGCAACATCCCCGGCAATTGAAAGAACGAAATCGTATTTTTCCACAACGCCTTGAATGTCCTGCGCGGACTAACTGGCTTTATTTTTTTATCTTGCTGGACGATTTTAAAGTACTTAAACATTCCCCAACCTGCAAAATAAATCAATGCAGATGCCATAAATGCGGCCCTGTTATCAAAATTATTTGCAATCATCACCGCAACAGTTGGCGCCAGCAATGCCCCAACATTCATCCACAAATGATATCTGGAATTAAGGCGCGCCATACCAATATTTTTCGAGAAATCAGACATAAACAACGGAATCAGCATTGCAATTAACGTTATTGCAAACCCTGTTGTATAATCCAAGATAATAAAGGTTCGTGGCAGAATTGAAAAACTCATCATTGCATAGCAAATTGCAATCATCAGCATTACAAAGTAAAAAACGCGTACTTTTGAAAACTGTCTAAAAATTTCATTTGCGAACAAACCGACTAAAAAGCAAAACACTGAATATATCGCGACATACACACCAACGGTTGCAGACGACCGAAATATTTCCAACAACACCAGCGAATAAACCGCATTATAAATACCATCTGCGAACCCTGTAAACAGTCCCAGATTTGCGAACGAAAAACCACTAACTCTTTTTCCAACAGAAATATATTTATCTTTTGCCATATCTTGCAAATTATATCACAAATTTGGCACTAATACGAACAGATTTTACTTACCCAGACACAACTGTCCAAATGTGGTATCCAACACTTCTGTCGCTGTAATCACGCCCAATATTTTACCGATTGCATCTGCTGCCCCACGCACATGTTCCGCCAACAGGTCATAATTATCACCAACATTCAATGCCGCATTTAATTCTTTTTCCGCCTGCTCTAACAAAGACTTCGTACGCGTATTAACCACCACACCTGCTTCTGCCCCATCAAACATTTCGTGAATTGTCGCACGCAGTGCATTCATCAGCACCTGCATACCTTCGCCTGTTTTCACAGAAACATTAATTCCGAAACTTTCATCAAAGCAATCTGATGTATCTATTTTATTTACAACATAAATATTTGGATTTGGTCCAATACGCGTATCATCAATTCTGTACAAGGGTATATTTTCTGGCGTATAGACCCGAATTATAATATCAGAATTTTCAATTTCCGCCTTGGTTTTTTCAATTCCAATAGATTCGATTTCATCATCTGTTTCGCGCAAGCCTGCTGTATCATTTAAATTAACCAAGAACCCATCGACATCGATTGTTGCCGACACAACATCGCGCGTAGTCCCCGCTATATCCGACACAATTGCGCGATTTGCCCCGACCATATAATTAAAGATTGACGATTTTCCGACATTCGTTTCACCAACCAGCACAACATTAATTCCGCCACGAATTGCGCGCGCCACCTTATAAGAATCCAACGCAGCACTTATTTCCCTGTGCAGTTTTTCAACACGCGCTAATATTGTCTGACCAATATTCAACGGCAAATCATCAGGGCTATAATCCAGCATAGCCGCCGCATACGCAGAAATTTCCAGCATTTGTGTCCGCCACAAATTATAAACATCACTATCCCCCCCCAGCATAGATTTCAACGCGAACTTTCGTTGTTTATCTGTCTGCGCATCCAGCAATGCCGCCAAACCATCAACATCTGCCAAGTCCATTTTATTATTAAAGAACGCGCGCTTTGAAAATTCCCCACGCGTTGCGATTCGCATACCCAAAGACGTTAAATATTCAAAAGTTTTTTCAATCACTGCTGGTGCGCCATGCGTATGAATTTCTATAACATCCTGACCTGTGAACGAATTTGGTGCTGGAAAATAGACCAGCAAACATTGGTCAATCAAATCGCCACTATCATCGCACAGATTCGTAAAGTACGCATAACGATTTTTAACATCAGACTTATTTATAAATTTTGAAAATATATCGCGCAGATTTTCACCGCTGATACGAATTACCGCGACCCCTGATTTAGCCTGCCCACTTGATAACGCAAAAATAATATCATTATTCATCTTGCTATTTTCCCTTGCTTATTTCTTTCAGTGCCATTGGAACCAAACGCGACACATCAGCCGCTGGATTTGCCAACACTAACTTTTGCGCCATATCCAACACGTCCAACCTGCGATACCCCAGTGCCTCCAGTGCCGCCAACAGGTCTGGCAACGCCCCCCCTGTTGCAACTGTGGCTTCTGGTGCAAACATTGATACCACCCCGCCCCCGATTTTATTTTTCAATTCCACGATAATTTTTTCTGCCATTTTTTTACCGACCCCTGGGGCAGTTGCGATTGTTTTTGCATCCCCTGTTGCGATGGCAGACATCAGCACATCTGAACTTATCGTTCCCAATATTGCCAATGCGACCTTTGGTCCGACCCCCGACACCGCGGTCAACATATTAAATAAATTTTGATTTGCAATTGTTGTAAAACCGAACAATCTGATTGAATCTTCGCGCACAACAGTTTCAATCCACAACTCAACCGTTGCCTTGTGCGTCAAGTATTCTGCGGTAAAGACCTTGTACCCGACCCCACCTGTTAACAAAATAACAAAACCATCACCAATATAATCAACAATACCTTGCAATTTTCCAATCATTTGTTATCCTTTTATGGTAATTTTAATCTAAAATAATAAAAAGGTCAAATATGAGTGGACACAGTAAATGGCATAACATTCAGCACAAAAAGGGCGCAGCAGACGCCGCCCGCAGTGGATTATTCACAAAACTTGCACGCGAAATAACAATGGCGGCAAAACTGGGTGACAAGAGTCCCGACAACAATCCACGTCTGCGCTTGGCAATCTTAACTGCGCGCAAAAATTCAATGCCAAACGATAATATCAAGCGCGCGATTGACAAGGCATCTGGTGCAAACACAGAAAACTATGAATCCGTCAGATACGAAGGTTATGGCCCTGGGGCAGTCCCCGTTATTGTAGAGGCTTTAACCGACAACCCACGTCGCACAGTACCTGAAATCCGCAATATTTTTGCCAAGAACGGTGGCAATATGGGCGAAGAAGGCTCGGTTGTGTTTATGTTTACGCGTGCGGGTCAAATTATGTACCCTGCATCAATTGGCAAGACCGAAGATGAAATGATGGAAATCATTATGGATGCGAACGCAGACAATCTGGAAACCAGTGAAGAAGGTTTTATTATCACCACAAAACCCGAAGATTTTATCACTGCACAAAAGATATTGGCAGACAAACTGGGCGAACCTGAACAGGCTGAACTGACCTGGTTGCCAAATATGCCAATGGATTTAGACGATGAAGCATATGCCAAGATTGAAAAATTGGTCGATGCACTGGACGCAAACGACGACGTTCAAAAGGTCTTTACCGCCGCGGCATAACATATCTTTATCACAAAATAAAAAAACCGTCCCACGACGGTTTTTTTATTTTCGCCCACGTCCACTCTCTTCGTCATTCCCGCGTATCGGCCCCCGCCCCACACTCGTCATTCCTGCGCAGGCAGGAATCCATTGCCCCGCAGGGACTTATTACACCCACACCAATACGCCCGTCATTCCCGCATCACGCCCCGCTACTCTCTATTCGTCATTCCTGCGTATCGGGCCCCGACCTCGTTCATCGTCATACCCGCGCAGGCGGGTATCCATTGCCCCGCAGGGACATATTTTCCACCCTTGCAGAGCTTAAAATTAAATAGAATGGTTTAGATAAACGCAGTGCCGGAAACGACGTGTACAAAAGATACATAAGTTTCCGGCACCGCGTTTAGATGAATTATTATATTTAATTTTTATTTGCAGTCCGCGATAAATTGTTCTATCTGCGCTGCCAACACCAAGTCTGTTGCCTTTTGTTTTTCAATCTGTTTTACCGCATACAACACTGTTGCGTGATCGCGACCACCAACAAAATTTCCGATTTCCACCAAGGATAAAGATGTCGCATTCTTTAATACAACCATCATTATTTGACGCGCAAAAACCAGGTTGCGACTACGACCATTTCCACAAACTGCATCGTATGAAACCCCCAACTTTTCACACATATCACGAACCATCGCGTTTGGTGTTTTAACGGCTGTTAATGTATCTGCCAACAGACGTTTTGCAACATCAATATCAACATCTGCACCCATCAAGTCAACATATGTCTTGATTTTTGTTGCAACACCTGCAACCAAGTGTCCATCATTTGCAACGCGTGCGGCCAGAGCAGATGCAACATCTGCCTTGACACCTGCACGTTGCAAGATAACAGTCTTGACATGTGCGTTTGGTGCAGCAACATCTGCAACCAAACCAGATGCCAAAACACCCTGAGAATGACGATCAAAACCTGTCAAATTACTGGGGGCAGAATCTGCTGTCAAGACAACATTTTTACCCGCATTACGCAAATCAACAATCAATTGCAAAAATTCTTCGGTTGATGCCTTTTTACCAGCCAACGCCTGAACATCATCCAAGATAAACAAATTGCAATTACGGCAGAAATCTTTAAACGCAAAAACATTATGTTCTTTCAAAGAACGTGTAAATTCAGAAACAAATTGTGCACCAGACATTTTAACAACACGACCCGCACATGCACCTGCGATACAATCTGCCAACAAAGATTTTCCACAACCCGCCACACCATAAATAAACAATTGTGTGAATGGCGCAGTACCTGTTGCCAACTTTTTGCATGCACATACAACAAATGCATTTTCATCAGATGTAATAAAACTATCAAAATTAACAGAATCCGCAACAGTCTTTACAACAGGTGCATATACCTGTGCCTGATTATCATTTGCAATTGGTGCAATTGCACGTGTTGCACTGTTGCGAACAACGATATCCAACCCCAGTCCAAATTCTGCAGCAACATCAGCCAAGATTGTTTTATGAACACTTGTAATAAAATCAGCCGAGAATTGATTTTGTGCACACAAGACCAAATTTCCATCAACAACATCCATGGCCAAAGGCGCAATCCAAGAAGTAAAAGATGCAGAATCCATTTTTGCGGCAATGGCCCCCTTGATAATTTCCAAGTTTGTCATTTGTGTTTTTGCCGCGGTTTGTGCCTGCATATTATTTCTCCTTTCCTTCCTTCCGAGAAAGATTTTCCCATCCCGCCCAAGGTTATAAAAACCACCCCGGGGAAAATACCTATTAATTCCATTTTTACAAATTGTGATATTAATTTTTCCTTTCTAAAATCAAATCACCATTCACAGAATTAACAAATATTTTTTATTCCTACGTAAAACTCTCTCGCTTTAATTTGTTTGTTTATTTTTCTTTTGGATACGTCTGATAATTTAGAATATAAAAATCAATTTACAACTAAATATTAAACGATTTTTGAACATTTATTTTTTGACAACGATTCGTTTTTTTGGCTGTTTTCTGCCCTTTGTATATACACTGTATATACATTTTATCTAATTCAAACGAACATAACCGCCATCAACTTTTTGAATTAAACCCTGCAATTCCAACACGACCAAATCCTGTTTAATTTCCGAAACACTTTTTTTGACAACATCTGCCAATACAGATTCTGACACTGGATTTGTTCCTAAAGCATCAAGAAGATTATTTTCCCTTTTTAAATTTTCAAAATTTTTTTGGTTTTTTGTTTGTTTATTTTCTAAATTCACAAAATCATCTATTCCCATACATAATTTAGCATCACCAGAACGAATCAATGAATTCGGCCCAACTGCGCGTAAATCTGCGGGATGCGACGGTATCGCCCATAAATCACGTCCATAATCGATTGCGAATCGCGCCGTTGTCATCGAACCAGACTTTAAATCAGCCTCGCCCAGAATCAGTTTGTCCGCCAATCCCGCAACCCACCTATTACGCTGTACAAAGTTTGTTGCAACCGGCACAAAGCCAACTGGCATCTCACTTATTAAAGCACCACGTTCCATTATTTGATAATACAACGATTCGTTTTCCAGTGGCCAAACATAATCCACCCCACCTGCCAAGACCGCAATGGTCTGCATATTTCCCTGCGCACGTAATGCCCCATAATGTGCAGCCGTATCTGTACCAATTGCCATACCAGATACCACGACCGTACCCGAATTCGCCAGCGCCTGTGCCAAATCCGCAACAAAATTCATCCCTGCAACTGTTGCATGTCGTGTACCAACAATCGACACCATCGGTCTTGATAAAGAATCTAAATTGCCACGCACAGAAATCACAGGCGGATGATTTTTTATTTTTCTTAGATTCGCCGGATACAACACATCATCATCTGATAAATAATGTATTCCTAACTGTGCCGCCTTGTCCATTTCACGTTTAACAGAATCACAAAAGGCAACATCTGCCCCCAAAGATTGTACAACCGAATCAATATCACCGAATCGGTTAATTAATGAATTAAACTTTACAGGTCCAATCCCAGGGGTACGCAAAATCAATAATTTTTTATAAATATCTGACATACTCTTATAATATAAAACCATCACAATTAAATAAAGAACAATATTCTATTAAAAAACCTGCTTGCGCAGGTTTTTTTTATTCTTTATTACCTTCTTACTTAGCGTTTTTTGGGAACATCAAATCGTGCAACTTAACATACTTTTTACAATATTCGTTTTCTTTATCATCCCCACATTCTTCGGCTAATTCTTTCAACTTCTCTGTAAATTCATTGTATTTCGCAACATCTTCTTTTTGTAAAATCAACAATTCAGACCGCAAGAATTCTGTATCACCTAAACTCACTTGTCCTTCGACCTTGCCACCAATTAATTTATTACCAAACAATTCCATCGCGCCAACACCGACACCTGCGGCACCAACAACAGATGCAATCGTCCCCAGTGTACGGCCTTTCTTTTTCGCATCCAATATCTGCTGTTTCAACGAATCATAATCAGCCCAACCACCACAGGTCACAACCTGTCCCATTTCAAAGTATTTTGCAGGCACACCAGAAACATCAATTTTTGGATCTTTTGATTTCAACGCCGCCTTTACAAAACAGACATTATTATCTGGCACCTCTACATCCTCTACCATTGTGGCATAATTCGACGTATCACTATAACGTGATGCCCAAACAAAAGTATTACTTACACCGATATTATTTGCCATACATGCCATACGTTCTTTTTCACGCATATCTTTTTCAGTGGCCTTAACTTCTTCTGCAACCGCGGCAGAATCATCAACCGTTTCTGTCGTCGCTACATCAGACAATTTTTCAGTCTGCGGGGCATTTACAGAAACCTGTTTCTTCGAAACAACCCCTGCCCTCTGCGCTGTCATAACACGCCCCGAAGAAGAATTTCTAATCGGATTGATGGCCCACGCATCAACAACAACCAACGAAGTCAAACAAAAAAACAATGGATACAATCTTTTCATAATCACTTTCCTCTCATCAAAGTAATAATACCACAAAATTCAACTAAAATAAAGATAAAAGTTATTTCTTCCACTTCCATTCGATTTTCGATTCGCTTTTTGCAATCAATCGCTTAATATTTTCACGATGTCGCCACATACATAACAATGCAATTGCCAAAAATGCCCAACCTATATCCGTCCCCATAACAAATCCCAAAATTGGAATCAGGCAAAAAACAATTGTTGCCCCCAAAGAAGAAATTCCCGAATACAATGCAACCAACAACCATTCAATCCCACAAATCGCAAATACCAACGGTGACATCGCCAACATTACACCAAACAGTGACGAAATCCCCTTGCCCCCCTTAAAGCGCAACCATATTGGATAACAATGCCCCACAATTGCTGCAAAACCACACCACGCGCCAAACGCATCACCGGCAAGATACTTACCCAACAAAACAGCAACAATGGCCTTTGCCATATCAAGCAACCACACCAATCCCGCCATACGCAGTCCCCCAACACGCATAACATTGGTTGCCCCAATATTACCACTGCCGACCTTTCTTAAATCCCCCTTGCCTGCGATTTTGGTCAACAACAATCCCATTGGAATACTACCTAATAAATAAGAGATAAAAATTGCAATTAAATAAATCATGTTATTTTTCCTTGATTTTATATTTGTTTCTTATAAAATATCAAAATCAAATCAAAAATAAAAGGAAAATAAAGTGGCGAATCATAAGTCATCTAAAAAAAGAATTTTGGTTTCGGCCAAAAAGAACGCGATAAACACTGCACGTCGCAGCGCGGTTAAAACAGCGACTAAAAAAGCAATTGTTGCCATCACAACTGGTGACAAGGATGCTGCAATCGTTGCCACCCGCAATGCAGAAAGCAAAATTATGAAGGCAGCCGGCAAAGTAATGCCCAAGAAACGTGCTGCTCGCAAAATTTCGCGTTTGGCCAAGAAAGTTTCCAAAATGGCTTAATAAAGAATAAAAAATTCCCCGATTGGGGAATTTTTTTATATTTACTATTTCTTCCAAGTCCCTAAACCTCCATTCAGTCACCCTACCTAATTCCTCTTTAATGGCAAGGGAAATAAAAGCAACAACATATCAGCACTCTCCTTTATAAAATTAAAACCACATTTAATACAAACGCTATGGAACGGATTCTCACACGTCATCATCAAAAATCTTGATGATAATGCGAATAACATCATACAAGAACAAAAAAACAATAATTTTAACTTTATATTAAATTCACCCCGATAACACAATATACAGAATACAAATAAGTTATCAGGATGAATTTTAGATAAATTATTATAGTTAATTTAAAAAATTAAAGTGAATGGTTCAGACAAAACAAATGATGTGACGTAGTGTACAAATGCTACATATGCCACCCCCATTCACTTTAGATATACCATCATATCTAATTTAACGGCGCACCCCAGTTTTGTTGAATACCCCTCTCTACATCCATTGGACTGACCAATACCTGTGGTGTCAAGATAACAACCAAAACCTCACGCGTGGACGACGATTCGCGGGAACCAGAAAGCGCCATAAAATCAGGATTCCCCAAACCATAACGGGTATCTTCATTTGTCTGTTTTTCAAAGCCTGACAAGACCAACATTTGTCCCGATTCCATAATAATTTCCTGCATAAAACTGCGTTCTTCAACCTCTGGCAACTGCAAAGTGACCTCACCAATTGTCTGCGTTGACATACGCAATAATTCACGAACAGACATACGGAACAACAACAAAATCTTACCATTCTCTAGGACATTCGGCAACAACTGCATTGTAAACCCTGTCTCTAAATCATCCTGATCAACGGTACTTGATTCAACAGTTGTGAAATTACGCGATTCGAATCGTTTTATATACCCTGTTGTACGCGTATTACTTACCGGCGCAACACGATTTGAACGCGTGGTCACACCTACATTCGTCACCAACGAAACCTTACCCTGCTTTGCCAAAGCCTCAATCAATGCGGCACTGCCTGCGACACCAGACAATGAACCATTCATAATCTGATCCTGCGTATATGCCCCTTCAACCAAAGAACCATTTTCCATATGTGTCGCGCCCGTCAATGCAGAAACAGCATTAGACAACACAGCAATATTCATAGAACTAGCCTCTGTTGATGCCAGATTATTTTTTGGATTCGCAACAATATTCAATCCCGACGTAGAATTAATGGCGGCCGCCAAATTCAAACCAAACGCAGTATCATTAGATAACGTCACCTGTAAAACCTTAACATCAATCGTCACCAACTGACTCAAACGTTTATTCTGACGTTCAATATATTCCCCCACACGCGCCAATACAGACGGCGAAGCCGTCACTGTAATTGTTCCCAGACTGCGTGATACTGTAAAGTCCGCATTACTACTTTTCCCCAAAATTGATGAAATTGCATTTTCAACCTCATCCCATTCTTTTAATGTAGACTGCAAAGAAACCTCATTAGAATTATCCGTAGACACAGACGTCTGATACGCAACCTCTGTCCCCAAGGCATACAATGTAAACGTACGTGTTTCTGTTTCATAAAACACAATAGAATCCTTGTCATAATACCACAATAAATCTAAATCAGTTGCGACCTGAGACAACAATCCCGACAATTTTCCAGTATAAGCAACATTAACCTGATTCCTTAACTTATCCTGCGATACCTGTCCATCAATTTTCACAGGAATACCAGTAATCGAATAAATATCATTAGCCAAAACTTGCAACGAAACAGGCTCGTTCAACAAAATCGTCACCCCTGTATCTGTTTCAAACTTTGCCGGCAAATTATTTCTGTGTTCCAAGACCACAGATTTATTTCCCAACCAAACACCTTCGGAAACAGAAACAGTATCACCACTTGCCACCTTTGCACGTGGATTTTTTGCCATTTCAAACGCATCATACGCATTAACGAAATCTTGATCAA
Source organism: Alphaproteobacteria bacterium (assembly GCA_017409215.1). Taxonomy (GTDB): domain Bacteria; phylum Pseudomonadota; class Alphaproteobacteria; order Rs-D84; family Rs-D84; genus Enterousia. The sequence continues at coordinate 71,292 of JAFQTD010000029.1, read as the reverse complement.
CGGTTGCCGCAACCTTGGCAGATTCGCGTTTCGCACATCCTGCAACTGCAAGCACACACAAAACACAAACCGTTATTTTCTTCATTATACTTTTCATATCATCATCTCCTTAGCGGCCACTACACCACTACTCATCAACTGTTGAAACGACCAAAACCCTGTTTCCCTTATAAAACTTTGCATATGGCACAGGTGTTGCACGCCCAAAATTGCGTACCAAAGCCGACGCAACATCCACAAAGCGCCCTTTGAATACAGCACTTGCCTCAATTGGATATTCACGCGCAGTTGTCCAAACTAAATCCCAGCCCTCTTTGTCTGCCCATGATTGCAAAACCTCACGCAGGGTCTGTCCATTAACCACAACCCAAGAACGAACCTGGTCCTTCAAAACCACTGGCGCCTCGGCATCTGCGGACACATCAACTGCAATCTCTGTTTCTGCCACATCAGTCGACACACCCGAAGTGCTTGCATAGTCGGCACTTTCCTCGGTCAAAACCTCACCATTACCATTAACAGCAACGATAACCCCTTCTTCCACAATCACTTCACTTTCATAAGACGTCACAACAATTCTGCCATCATCAGAAACTCTAACAGAAACACTGCCATCCGAAGACGTCGCAACCATATCACCACCATTTTGCGAAATCTGACTTGCCCCATTTGCAGACACATCGCCATCTGCACTAATTACAACACTGCCATCCGTCATCGACACAACAACATTTTTACCATCAGACGACACAACCGCATTTCCATTATCCAAAACAGCCTTATTCACATCAGCAGTATTTTTCGAAACAAAATTATTTCTTGCTGCGAACGCATTATAAGCATCAGCACTGCCGCAAACTTTACGACCACTGCGCGACACCGCCAAAACATTACCACCATCATCCTCTAAAACTTCACGATGCAATAATGGCATCTCTGTTCCCGACAAACACTCGTCATCAAATCCAACAGGAATCTGGGTTCCATGCAACATATTTGCACCACCAGACCAACCACCAAAATCACCACGCGCACCAATATTAAAATTGTTTTCAACCACCAAATCATCACCTATTTTTGAAACAATTCTAATATTATCATCCTGTTGTTTCACCTTAGGATTTCCACCACACCCAACTTCTATATCCGCCTCTGACCCAGCCAATGGCCACGCAGGAATCACTTCTTGAACAACAACTTCTTCCTCTACGGGAATAATTTCTTTATCATAAAAAACCTCTGAAGTGACAATTTGTTGCAATTCATCAGACGCAAAACAATAACCCGCTGCAGTTGCAAACATAGCAAAAATCAATATCTTACGGAACATACTATACTTCCTTTTCTTCCTTCTTTAATAATTATTATAACAATTTGACCGAATCTGCGCAAGCCCTAAAAACAGATACTTAAAAACACGAAAACATAAAAATCTGCGAATCGGTAATTTTATGTTATACTATCAGTAAATTTAAAAATACAACCCTAAGGATTTCTCTATGCAAGCAACCATCATAATAGTTTTACTAACCATCCTAGTCATATCCGTTGCAGGTTTATTTGCATACATACACAAAATAGACACACACACATCAAACCTAAACAAAACACTTGAACATCAGTATAATCTGCTGGTAAAAATCCAATCGATTCTAAAGAACAAATCCGCAACGAATGCCGTTGCCGAACACGCAGAAATGATATACCAAGATTTACTGCAAAGTTTAATTCCTGTTATGGCGGCCATTGACATAATGCCCCGCAACACACCCGAACACGCCCTATGGCGCGCCATTGGTGGGATTATGGACGAATATGCCAAAAATCCATTTGCACTTGAAAAACTACGTCGCGCAATCAAACTAGACTCTGAAGTTTTACGCAACATCGACAACTATATCCGTCGCGCAGACAATTTCCTGCATCATCTAAGCACAACAGAGACCGACGGTTTACTTGCATCCACTTTTACAGACGGTCTGCTTGGGCAATCATTAACATTTTTTGCACAGGCAAAACAATTAGCTAATCAAAGCGATTAAAATCAATGCCAAAATTATCTGAAAATCTTATCAAAAAAATTTCCAGCATACGCCACGAACCCAAATGGCTACTTGATTGGCGCCTGTCCGCATTCAAAGCATGGCAAGAAATGACGCCACCCACTTGGGCAGAACTAGATATTCCAGACATAGACTATAACAAGTTAAATTATTATAACGCACCTGCGCCTGTTGATAATTCAGATTTGGAAAAAATTTATGATAAAATGGGTCTGCCCGCCAGTGAAAAACAAGCACTGCTGGGTATGGCGACCGACACAGTAATCGACAGCCGTTCTGTCCACACTTCATACCAATCAGAACTTGAAAAACTTGGAATAATATTCCTGCCATTTTCTGACGCAGTACAAAAATATCCTGACCTTGTAAAATCTCATCTTGGAACCGTTGTCCCCAGCACAGACAACTACTATGCTGCACTAAATGCCGCCGTCTTTTCAGATGGCACATTTGTATATATTCCACCTGATACAAAATGCCCAATTGACCTGGCCAGTTATTTCAGAATTGAAACCGCCAAGATTGGTCAATTTGAACGAACACTTATCATTGCAGACACAGGTTCTGAATTAACATATATGGAAGGCTGCAGCGCCCCGCGCCGTCCCAACCACCAACTGCACAGCGGTGTTGTTGAAATTATCGTCAACCAAAACGCAACCGTAAAATATGCCACCGTTCAAAACTGGTATTCAGGAAAATATGACGGCACCAAGAACACAGGCGGCATATTAAACTTTGTCACTAAACGTGGACGTTGCGCCGACAATGCAAAATTACTGTGGACACAAATGGAAATTGGGTCTGCACTAACATGGAAATACCCATCAACAATACTGTCCGGCAAAAACTCTTACAGTGATTTTTATTCACTGTCTATAACACGCGACGGTCAAATGGCAGACACTGGGACCAAAATGATTCATATTGGCGACAACAGCACTTCAAACATCGTATCATATGGTGTTGCAACAGACAATTCGACCCAAACATTTCGCAGCCTTGTATCATTTTCTGGCAACAACTGCATATGCGCATCAAAGTGCGACAGCAGGCTAATTGGCGACACAGCAACCGCCAATACCTTGCCACGTGTCATACACAGTGGCGACAACAACCAAATTTCACACGAAGCGACAACAGGCGCCATTGATTCCACCACCCTAACCTATCTTAATATGGCGGGCATCGAAACAGATTCTGCGATTGCGTTAATCATCGGTGCAGCTGCAACCCCCGTATTATCACGTCTGCCCATGGAATTTTTAGTCGAATCAAAGCAACTAATTCAAATGGCACTATCAAAGGATTAAAATATGCTAAACATAACAAACCTAAGCGTAAATTTTGCAGACCAAGAATTATTACACGATATAAATCTACAGGTCAAATCTGGGGCGCGACATTTACTGGCTGGCCACAACGGTTCAGGTAAATCCAGCCTAGCGCGCACAGTTGCAGGTGATGCTGATTACACCATAACATCTGGCAAAATTATTTTTAACGGCACAGACATTACAACAGAAAACGCAACAAGACGTGCACTTTTGGGCATATTTCTTGGCGCGCAACACGTCCCAGAAATTCCTGGCCTATCTGTTCTAAGCTTTCTGAAACATTCCTGTATTGCACACACCCACTTTGACACAGGACGTGATTTATCAATGGGTGAATTTTTAGAAACTCTGGAAGAAAACCGTAAAAAATTAAACATACCACGCGAATGGCTTAATCGCGGTGTTAACGTTGGTTTTTCTGGCGGCGAACGCAAGCGTCTTATGCTGTTACAACTATTAATGACCCAACCAAAACTTGCAATCCTTGATGAACCAGACTCTGGCGCAGACAACGCAACACAAAAATTAATTGCAGAAACAATTGCAAGTATGCCACAAACAACATTTTTATTCATCAGCCACCAAACAGCATTTACGGATTTAATCTCGCCAACTGACACAACGACTTTATCTGGCGGCAAAATTATGATAGAATAAATTTATAAACCATAAGGACAAAAAATGAAAACAGAACCTCAATCAAAAATTTCAAACTGGCTTATTTGGCAACCACTAAAATTTGCCGGCACACTTTTTGTTACTTCATGCATTATAATATTCCTTTACAGCGCACTATGTACAATATTCCAAAAGCCTATATCCATACCAACAGCCATCGCATTGTCAACACTAGTTTTCATTTATTGCACTGTTAAATTAATACAGCGGTTACCAAAACATAAGATGGACAGAACATCTTTTGTTATGATACAAAACGCACAAACTATCTTATATTTTATCGGCACACTTTTATCACTGGTTCTGTTTATTAATTATGGACAAGAATATATTACAGAAACACTATATGCACAACACAGAACAACCTTGTGGTCATATGCATTTTTAATACTACTTTCGACAATTGCACTATCGATTATCGGACTAAAAATTTCAAACCTATACGCCAAGTTTCTTCGTATACGCAGTTTTGGCATACCAACATATAAAATATTTTTAACAATGCCCTTTGGTTTTTCTGCATTATGGATTCCCGGCTATATTTTACCATCTGCATCCAAAGAACAACAATCATACACAACCAAAATTAAATGGTATAACAAATTCACCAAATGGACGGTTCGCAACCTTGGCAATTGTATTACCGCGTTTATACTAATCTGCATTTGCCCAGGGTTATTTACAAATCTTAATGCCACATTATTACAAATAATGCTGGCCCTGATTTTTGGTATATGGGCAATGCAAATTGGCGCCAAGAAATTCACAACCAAGATTAATGGCGGCTACACAACATTTGCAATAATCGCGAACATTATACTACTTATCGGAACAATATTTATATTCACCTTGGGCGCAACACACAGCGCACCTGACGTTGAAATAAACATCACTGAAACAACCGTTATCCAAGGATTACAACAATGAACAAATTTCTTGTATTTATTGGGTTAATATTAATTTTATGGTTTGGTCGCTCTATAATAATACCGTTATTAATTGCAACTTTTTTATGGTATTTAATGAATGCGATTTCGGACTATTATCGTAAAGTTTTCCCAAACAAAGATTCCAAAAAATATGCATCCAATGCATGGCAAACAACATTTAACATATTATCGTATGCTGGCACACTGGCAACAGTCCTTTTGGTATGCTACCTATTTATCACGCAAATCAAACCAATGTTTTCCGAATTATTAACAGCATTACCAGCACTGCAGGAAAAACTGATTGAATTTGGTGCATATCTATCCAACTCTGTTGGCATAAAATTTGATACCAATATGATACCCAACATTACCAAGATTGCAGCAAACATCGGCTCATCAGTTGCTGGTCTTGCCGCATCAATGGGAATGGTACTTGTCTATATGATATTTATTTTCATCGAACAAAGCACATTTAACAAAAAATTTCAAGCAATGTTCCCAAACAAACGCCAATCAAAAAAAATTCGGTATATCATCGACAGTATTGATACAAATATGAAAAAATACCTGTTTATCAAAACAACTATATCAGGCATAACAGGTGTCGCATCATACGTATGGCTGCAACTTATCGACGTTGAATTTGCTGGCGTATGGGCATTTATAGTATTTATAACCAGCTACATCCCAACAATTGGCGCTTTTGTTGCGTGTGGTCTACCAATTTTATATTCGCTTGTTTCTGCCCCATCGCTACAACAACCGATATTAACCGCGATTGGACTAATTGGTTTACAAATACTATTTGGTAACATAATTGAACCAAAACTAACTGGAAAGACATTAAACCTATCAACCCTTGCAATTTTAATTAATCTTGTATTCTGGGGTATGGTATGGGGTATTGCTGGTATGTTTTTCAGTGTTCCAATGCTGGTTGCGATATACATTATATGTGCACAATTTGACACAACACGCCCAATTGCAATCTTGCTGTCCGAAAACGGCGAAATACCCGACAAAGACGAAGACTAAAAAATTCTCTATACGCATAAAAACCGGTCTTTTTCTAAGACCGGTTAATTATTGCAATTGCATTTTCCAATATCACACGTGCAGATTCTGAATCTAATATTTCTTTTAAGTCGCGGACACGAACCCGCCCCATTTCTTCCTGGGCAACAACCGATGTCAAATTTTCTTCCAGCATACAAATTGGCAAATCAATTTTTTCCGTCAGTTGCTTTACAAATTCTCGCACCAGAACAGTTGTTTCTGAATCACTGCCATCATTATACACTGGCAACCCAACAACAATTCCAACAGCCCCCTCTTCCATCGCACATTTTGCAACAACATCAGCCTGATTGTTTTGATTTGACTTAAAGTTCAACACAGGACGCGTAAAAACAAACTGACGCGTTTCATCGGACACTGCGACACCAATGCGTCGCATTCCCCAGTCGACCCCCAACACACGCCCAACACGCGGAAAAACCTTGAAATTCTGTAAAATCATAGTATAATTCCTTTACTTTACAAATATAGGATTGAAAATGGCATTTAGCAAGCAACAATTACAAAAATTCGCTGATTTAATACAGATTGAAATCACACCAGAAGAAATGGAAAAAATGAATATTGATTCTGTTGTTGAATGGCTGGATAAATTAAAGCAAATCGACACAACTGGTGTAAAACCTTTACTAAATCCATCTGAACACAAATTGCCCACACGCGCAGACATTGTGACAGATGGTAATATTCGCGACTTGGTTCTGGCAAACACACCTGATAATGCCGGCACATCACGTGGCTATTTCGCAGTACCCAAGGTTATGGATGGTGATTAAACCAAGGACACAAAGATATGAAACATATGAAACAGACGATAAAAACACAAGATTCTATAACACCACTGGACGCACGTTTTAATAAATGTTCACCCGAACACGCTGTTATGCAACTTGAAATATATCATACTGCTAATATGAAAACAATTGCTTGTATTAGTGCCCCAACTGGTAAATTCTCGTACAACATTGGTACCAATGTGAACACACACGTACAAGTAAACAACTGGTGTTATCTTGCAAACATAATCCCAACAAAATTCTTAAACAAAATTTTATTAAACCAAAGATAGGCAACCTATGATAAACTTAACAATAACAGAAGCTTTACAAAAATTAAACAACCGTGAAATTTCCGCTGTTGAATTAACACGTGCATATTTGGAACGTATTGAAAAATATGGTGCTGACCTAAATTGCTATATCACGACAACACCAGAACGCGCAATGGCGGATGCTGCGGCATCTGATGCACGTCGTGCAGCTGGCGAAACATTGGCACTGGACGGGATTCCAATTGCAATGAAAGACTTATTTGCTACGCGTGGCATACGCACAACTGCTGCATCACGCATATTGGAAAATTTTGTTCCAGAATACGAATCGACAATTTCGCAAAAATTTATTGATGCGGGTACTGTACTACTTGGCAAGGCCAACCTTGATGAATTTGCGATGGGCACATTCAGCAAGACCAGTTTCTTTGGCGCACCTGTCAACCCATGGCAATTTGAAAAACGTCTGACCGCGGGCGGTTCTTCTGGTGGGTCAACATCTGCTGTCGCAGGCGGTCTGGCATTGGCGGCAACTGGTACAGATACTGGTGGTTCGATTCGTTTCCCTGCATCCATCACAGGTCTGGTTGGTGTAAAGCCAACATACGGATTATGTTCACGTTGGGGTTGTATTGCATTCGCGTCCAGTTTGGACACCCCCGGTCCAATTACGCGCACTGTTGATGATGCCGCACTTGTTTTATCTGCAATGGCCGGCCATGATGACAAAGATTCAACATCGTGCCACTCTGACTTTAAGTGCAACGAACCATTATCACCAATTCTTGGTAATGGAAAAAAATTACGTGTTGGTATAATTCGCGAATTTTCAAACGTCGACGTTTCACCAGATATGAAATCAGCATTTGAAAAACGAATCGCAGACTTAAAATCAATGGGTGCCGAAATAGTCGAAGTATCAATTCCAAATATCTTGGATGCATTGGCGGCATATCACATCATCGCCCCGGCTGAGGCATCATCAAATCTTGCACGTTATGACGGTATGCGCTATGGTCTGCGTGTCGAAGGCAAAGATATCTATGACACGTATAAAAAAACCCGCGCTGCTGGTTTTGGTGACGAAGTAAAACGTCGTGTAATTGTCGGCACTGCTGTTTTATCCAGCGAATCGTACGACGTATATTTTATGCAGGCTGCACGTGTTCGCCGTATGATTGCAGACAGCTTTAACACCGCATTTGAACAATGTGATTTAATTGTTTGTCCATCTGGCGCAGGAACCGCAATGCCACTTGATTCTGATTTAACACCATTGGAATATTATGCATTGGATTTATTTACAGTTGCGATGAATCTGGCCGGTATCCCTGCCTGCACTGTTCCATGCGGATTGGCGCAAAACGGTCTGCCACTTGGTATGCAGGTTGTTGGTCGTCGCTTTGACGATATGCGTGTTCTGCAATTGGCAAAGCACATTGAAACGGCTGCCAACATTGACAATCGTCCAACAATAATAATGGGGAAATAAAAAATGACCGTTAAAACGGCCTCATTAAAAAAACTGGTGGCTAGGGACGGAATCGAACCGCCGACACAGGGATTTTCAGTCCCTTGCTCTACCAACTGAGCTACCTAGCCAACGCGAAAGCAATAATAAGATACTAAAAACAAAAAATCAAGGGAAAAAGACAAAATGTTTACAATAAAAGGCAAAACAACAGATTGGGAAGTCGTAATTGGGCTTGAAACACATATTGAAGTCCTGTCTAAATCGAAATTATTCAGCGGTGCATCTGCAGATTACAATCCAACAGTGTCACCAAACACCCAGGTTTCTATGATTGACGTTGCAATGCCTGGAATGTTGCCAGTATTGAACGAACATTGTGTTGAACAAGCGATTAAATTCGGTCTTGGAATTAATGCAGAAATTTCCAGAACCAGTCGTTTTGCACGCAAACAATATTTTTACCCTGACCTGCCCCAAGGCTATCAAATTTCACAACCTGCGGATGAACCACCTGTTGTTGGTCGTGGTTGGATTGAAATTATTGGGGACGATGGCAATCCTAAAAAGATTTTCATTGAACGCGCCCATATGGAACAGGACGCTGCCAAGAACAAACACGATATGCACCCATCAAAATCATTCGTGGACTTTAACCGCACTGGCGTTATGTTGCTTGAAATTGTCACATTCCTGGACACCAAGAACCCAGAAAACAATTCATACATAACATCCCCAGACGAAGCAGAACGCTATCTGCGCGCGATTCGTGAAATCGCACGTGCACTGGGCGTATCCAAGGCAAATATGGAAGAAGGCTCTATGCGTGCAGACGTAAATGTATCGGTCCGCCCAGTTGGCTCAACCGAATTCCGCACACGCACTGAAACAAAAAATATGGTGTCATTTAAATTTATCAAAACAGCAATTGAATACGAAGCGCGTCGCCAAATTGAAATCTATGAAAACGGCGGCACAGTTTCACAAGACACAATGCGTTTCCACCAAGACGACGGCACAACAACTGTTGAACGCAGCAAAGAAGATGCGTTGGATTATCGCTACTTCCCTGACCCAGATTTATTACCAATTGAAATATCAGATGAAACAATCGAACGCATTCGTGCAACTATGCCAGAACTGCCATCACAAACACGCACGCGCTATACGCACGATTTCGGGCTTTCTGAATACGACGCAGCACGTCTAACCGAAACTATTGACATTTCACGTTGGTATGACAGCGCCGTAAATGGCAAAACAGAAAACGCAAAATCGATTGCAAACTGGATGATAAGCGAATTATTTGCGCACCCTGAAAACTGGGATGTCAAAAATGAAAAATCAGGCTTCATCGATGATATGCGAATTATCACACCAACCGACTTATCTGAATTGGTTGAAATGATTTCCGCCAAAGAAATAAACGGAAAACAAGCCAAAGAAATCTTTATCAAAATGCTGGATGGCGAATCCGGCACCCCACATGATATTGCAGATAAATTTGGTATGAAACAAATGACCGACACTGGTGCAATTGAGAAAATAATTGATGAAGTTATTGCTGCAAACCCTGCACAGGTTGAACAATATAAATCAGGCAAAGTCGGACTGCTCGGTTTCTTTGTTGGCAATGTAATGCGTGCATCTAAAGGTCAAGCAAACCCAGCCACAGTAAATGAAATTTTACAACAGAAATTAGCATAAACATAAAAGGAGCAAAAATATGCAGAAAGCAAAAATAACAGTTATAACAGTTGAATACAGCCCAATAACCGGCACAAAAATTGTTGAAAAAGAAATCGATGTAAAAGCAATCGCATTACACAACGAAGAAACAAACAGAAACACGCAACGCGCAAAAACAATCAATGCACAATTCAAGGAATTAAAAAAACTAAACGCGCAACGCACAAAAGCAATCACACACACAAAACAACGGTAAAAAAATGTATAACTTTATGCGCCTGTATCGCGAAATGAAATGCTTTGAAGCAAATTCAAAAATCAGCTATCGCTTAAACCGATTGCAGTATCAATACGCCCTGCGCGCACAAAACATTGCACAGAAATACAAAAAAAATATGTTATACCAACGAACAAGACAAAAATAAAATGCAAAAAACAGAAAAATTCTTTATTCAAACCTTTGGCTGTCAAATGAACGTTTATGATGGTTGGCGCATTGCAACAATGCTGGAACACCATGGAATGATGCGTACAGACGATATTTCTGATGCTGACATAATCATCTTAAACACGTGTGCCGTTCGCGCCAAGGCAACTGATAAAGTATTTTCTGCATTGGGCCGTATTCGTCGTGCAAAAAAACCATCTGCATTATTCGGCATTGTCGGTTGTGTTGCACGCGAATCTGGCGCAGACGCCTTTCGCAGAATCCCGGACTTAAATTTCGTTCTGGGCCCACAAAGTTATCACAAATTACCAGAAATATTAAAGAATCCAGACACAAAACTATTAAACATTGACCTGGGCGGTCTTGAAAAATTTGATGAATTGCCCCAAATGGAACGCAGTCCACGCGTTGCCTATATCCCAATCCAAGAAGGTTGCAATCACTGTTGCACTTATTGCATTGTGCCATACACACGCGGACGCGAAATATCACGCGCATACAACGATGTTATACGCGACACTATACACGCTGCGAAAACAGGCGCAATTGAAATTTGCTTTCTTGGTCAAAATGTAAATGGATACAAATATACAGACGAAAATGGGCAAACATATCGCCTGTCCGACTTAATACGCGAAACAGCAAAAATCCCAGAAATAATGCGTATACGCTTTACATCCAGCTACCCAACAGAAATGACAGACGATTTGATTAAAATGTTTGCAGTTGAACCAAAACTGTTGCCATTTCTGAATATGCCGATTCAAAGTGGCTCGCAAAAAGTTTTAACAAAGATGAACCGTCCCTATTCTCTTGAATTATATTGCGATATTATTAACAAACTAAAAGCAGCCAGACCAGACATTCAAATTTCGTCTGACTTTATCGTTGGATTTCCTGGCGAAACAGACGAAGATTTCGCAGAAACAATGCGTATAGCGCAAAAAATTAAATATATAAATTCATACTCTTTCAAATATTCACCGCGCCCGCACACAGGTGCCGCACTTATGCCAAACCAAGTTCCAGAAAACATCAAGGCCGCCCGTCTTGCTGAACTGGATTCGTACTTAAATGAGATACAACGCACATTTAACGAATCGTGCATCGACAAGACATTATCCTGCCTGCTAGAAGGCCCAGACAAAACTGGAAAACATCTGATATACCGCACACAATATATGCAACAATGCATCGTTGAGAATACAAAGGATGCACCAGAACTAGCCAACATAAAAATTACTGCTGCAAACAAAGCATCTCTTCGTGGCAAGATAATATTCTAAAACCCCAGGTTTACGCCAACCGACACTTTATACGACATATTATCTTGTGACCGAATCGCTGACAATTCTATATTTCCACCTATGAAATCATGTTCAGACCAAAATCTACCAATTGCCGTTGCAACAAATTCATCTTTATGATTACCAATCATTTTCAACCCATAATCATAACGCAACCCCAGTATTTTATGCGTATACATAAATTCAACACCAGCCCTAATGGCAACATACTTTTCATCATACGCATCTGAATCATACATATTGAATTCAGCACCAACAAATGGCATAAAGTAAATATGATTATCAAAACCAAACCTGTAGCCAGCATCCAAAACAGAATAGACAGACAATAAACTTGGGTTATTAAATATTTTATTATCAAACAAAACATCACCAACATCAAATTTTGCCAATCCAATACCTGCACTTATATCAAAGACAATATTTGAAACAGATTCAAATTTCGCACCAATCTCTGCCGCATATTGCTTTGCGTTATACGTATCAATATCAGATTGATAATCCAACATCGCAATCTGTCCACCAAGGTAAAGCTGCACGCTTTCCGATGGCCTGCCCGCAAAATTAGCACTTAAACCATAGCCGTAATAATCATCACCAAACAGCGCAAAACCACCAGCATCAATTCCACTTGAAATAAAATCGTTTTTATTTAATGCAGTCAAATTTTTAATTGGATAAAACAATTTATCTGCATTAAAAATAACAGACTCATTCAATGTCGAATAAATATCCTCGACAGATTGTGCGCTATCCAACCTAGCCAACAACGCTTCCTTCTTACCAGCCAACCTTAAATCATTCAAGAAGCGACCTGTATTGTCACCAAATATTTTTACATAATCTGTTTCACGTTCTTGGGTGATAATAACCCGTCCTGCATCCATATATGCAGATTTTGTAAATAATTTATTTTCATTACTATACGTCAAATAAATCTGTGCATTACCATCAACATTATCAAACAACACCCCATCCGTCCCAAGTGCAAGCGCATCGTCTATCTTAAAAACCACCACCCCATTAAGGGTTAAATCAATATGCTTTAAATCAGACAAATTAACATCATTCAAATTTATTATCGCATTTTCAATCAAAACACTTTTTGCACCCAATGTAAAATCAAGTATATCCGAAACATTCAATTCTTTTTCCACATCATGGACAACCAAGCCATAATCCACATTAAAATCTATTAAATTATATTTTTCTGCACCAGATATAACTTGAAACACATTCGAATTATTATACAAATAAAAATCAGCCATAAATTGACCCGAATTCTTTATAAATAAATCCGCAGAGTTTAGAACAAAATCAGTATCAATTATCCCAAGATTTTCCAGCACGATATTATTATTTTGTACAATTACAATCCCAGAATTTATATTCACATCAAACGGAACAATTGCATCCTCATACAGAATAAAATCCTGACCCATATTTGGTCCTGAAATAATCTGTGCATTCGTCACAGACAAATGAAACACCAGCAGTAAAAAACAAATAAAAAATTTCATTCCCCCAGCATAGCACAAAGAACAAAACTTAAAAGAAAAAAATCCCACCGAACGGCAGGATTATGACAAAGTTAACTTATTGTTTATTTTTGCAATTTACCCCATGCAGCCTTATATCCACCATCACGTTCCAGATATAAATTCGCCCCCATTAATTGCGACGCATTTACACCTTGCAACATATATGTCTGTTCCAAGCGACCGCTTTTACCAGTTTGCAGCATAGGCATTGTCATATCTAATTTTTTTGCATTATTGCAACATCTTGCATCATTATGGCACGAATCGCATTGATATAATTTCACATGATATTGCACACCTGGGCGCATATCTTTCAAATCGACCTTCATTTTTAGGCCATTATCGGTTTGATGAAATTTTATATAACCCATTTTTGATTCACCACCATTACTGCTGTGTGTATACATTTTTGCATACATATTATCAACTGGTTGATTTTCGACCATTTGGTATACAACAATAGTATCCGATTCTATCATTTCAACCGGTTGTGGATGATACGTCATTTTTTTTGTATGATGTTTTTTTGCAGGGCATCCTGAACAACCACTTAACAGCACTACCGCCGCCAATGCAGACACACCCACAAACATTTTTTTTGCTATATTATTCATAAGGTTCTCCTTTATTTTTCCTTGTGGTTACATCAAACATTATATCGTATAACACAACAGATTTCGCTAGGTTTGATTCCCTAAAATCCCAGAATTAATGCGTATAGAACCGAATTCTATCCTATTGCAACACAACACAAATTCATAATATTCTTTTAACAAAAGATAACCATAACAATAAAAAGGACAAACGCATGTACGAACTTCTACAAAAATTAATTGCTTTCAAATACGCCTGCAAGATAAACCATTGGTCAACGACCAAGTATTCATCACACCTGCTGTTTGATAGATTAACCAACGATATAGACACATGGGTTGATGAAATTGCTGAAACATATTTTATGGCATCCGATAACAAGAACATTTTTAAACCGGACCTATTAAATCCCAAAATAATTACATCAAACCTAACACTATTTTGCGAACAAATAATATCACATTTAGAAAAACTACAAAATTCCAAGGATACAAACGAAGGATTAAATTCGCTACTAAGCGGAATCGAACAAGGCTTTCTTGGCAAACTTGCCCTTGCAAAATTAATCTAGAAAAAATCTCGCATTTTAAAGTGCGAGATTTTTTATTTATTTCACAATATTAACTTTTGATTTTACCGTTCTGTATTTTTCCAACACAGCACTCCCCAGCCTATACGCAATAAAAACCTGCAAAATCAATGCGACAATATAATTTCTAGGCAAAGCCATCAAATACTGTCCAATCTTTGGAACAAATCCTGTTTCTATCAACGGTGCCAACCCAGTCAATATCGCCGCCATCAAACCTACACGCAACCAAGGCATATATTTCATCGCATTATATTTTTTTAAAGTCCCCAGAACTAATGGCCCAACAATAAAAAAATCTAAACTAAATGCTGTTATATATATAGGCCCCAAAGCCGCGAAAAAATTATCCCAACTTAAATGCCCATAAATCCATAAATTTAATGTCATCATCCCCAACACCATTGTTGTACAATTTGGAATTGCGCTAATTAAGGCCTCTTTTAAATTTTGTGGTGGCAAGTGATTTAGACTCATTAATATACTCCTATTTTTTTAATAAAAAACAGTGCCTGCAACTGGACTTATGTGTTACAGACACTGCGCGTTGTTAATTTTTTTTGCTTCGGCAGTATAATTTTTTAA
The DNA here is from genome assembly GCA_017409215.1 of Alphaproteobacteria bacterium. Classification (GTDB taxonomy): domain Bacteria; phylum Pseudomonadota; class Alphaproteobacteria; order Rs-D84; family Rs-D84; genus Enterousia. The sequence continues at coordinate 55,930 of JAFQTD010000029.1, read as the reverse complement.
AAATTTTTAAGCAAGAAAAAAAACGCCCGCTTGGGCGTTTTCGTAGGCTTTTTTTATGAATTTAGAACATAAATCTGATACCAACATCAGCACCAAAATTATGCAATCCCGAATGGATATCAACATATGTATAACGTGCTGCAACATCAACTGCAAAACGTTCCATATCAAATGTCATACCCATTGTTCCCATTGCCGAGAAGCGAGTCTTATCTTCACTGCTGTATGGTGCCAAATTTCCATAACGTTCTGTTGATGTAAACGCGACACCGGCCCCCAGTCCAACAAATGGGCGCAACATTTTATAGTCACCAAATTCCCAATAATTGTTCCACAACAAGGTCTGCATTTTTGTTTTAACATCTAAATTACCTGCTGTTGCACCAAAATATTCCTGATCGGACAACTTACCAAAATAAGACCATTCGATTTCGGAACGTACTGTATCACAAACCTCTAAACCTAATGCGGCACGACCTTGAAAGATATAATCTGTCATAGATTCTTTATTGCCATCATATTTGTAATTCATATTTGTATAGCTCATACCGCCTCTTAGGCCGACATACGGGTCCATACCCCACATTTGCCAACTGCTGCCTTGATCCGGGTGATTAATACCGGCAAATGCTGGGCATGCCAACAAAACAGCCATTGTTGAAATTGCTAACTTTTTCATAACATCTCCTTTTTTTATTTAGTGTTTAATATCAAAGTTTCATGTCAACAATTTGATTCTATCAAGAAATATATTAAATTTACATAGGTATGAATCCCTGGTCTATACGGCATATTTCAAAGGCTATAAAAAAACAACCGCATTTACGGTTGTTTTATCTTGGTGGACGCGCAGGGACTCGAACCCTGGACCCACTGATTAAGAGTCAGTTGCTCTACCAACTGAGCTACGCATCCAAAACTTTCATCAATCAGCGGGCATCATTATAAACACAAAAACTACAAAATGCAAGTTTTTATAACAACAAATCAAACTTCGCCCTCACACACCAGATTACGCAGTCTTAACTTTATATTTTTGATATCATCTATATTGTATGCACCTGCCAACCACATAACACGTTCTAAATCCGCCTTAATAATCAAAGACAAATACCTTTGAATAAAATCCTATTTTTTGTTATAATAATTACATTATCTAACAACAGAGAAAATCATAATGCAAAAAACCATATGTATGCTTATAGCAAGCGCACTTATTTTTCCCCTTCAATCATTTGCAAACGATTTAAATGCAGCCCTTGAAAATGCAAAAAGCATATGTTTAAAAATATCTACTTCAGCACAAGATTTAAAACAAAAATCTGCCATTAATACTGCTATAACAGGTGCAGGAACAATCACCGCAGGTGCCGCTTTATACACAGGAATTCGTAAAGCAGATATAGATAAACAGGTTCAAAAACTAGATGAAAAATTGAACGCTATTGATAACTTAAGCAATGAAGATTTTATAAATTTATTACAGGAAATGGCCAACATAGAAGATGCTATAAATGATTACCAATCTATTTGTACTAGAAAAAAAGAACTAACAGAACAATCAAAAAACCTTGGCAACATACGAACTGGATTGATGGCTACAAACACTGCGACTGCGATTGCTGGCACCGCTATTTCTGCGACCAACAAAAACACCATAAACGATATAAAAACGGACATAGAACAATGCATCGAAGCAATTAATCAGTTAAACTTTATTAGTGTCCAAGCAAAAATATCACAAGATATTGAAACACACAACAAACTAAACAAAATAATCACAGCTTGCTCTGATTTAGAACGAATCAATTTAGAAAAAACAGAAAAACACAATAAAACATCAATGATTACATCTGCGATAAACATTGGAACAGGCACCCTGGGAACAATAACTTCTGCTGTTGCAAATTCAAACAAAATACGAAATGGCAACAGCGACAAAAACCAAGAAACAGAAAAAAATCTAAACACAACTGCAAACATATCAGCAGGATTATCTACTGTCGCATCTGGTATATCCACCGTATTTAATGCAACCACAAACAAACAAGCCAAAGAAATAAATCAAGCAATATCTAATTGCCAAGAGGCCTTAAACCAATGAAACTAAAAAACATTATATTTATATTTACATTAATATTTTACACAACGGATTCTGTTTTTGCGGGATTTGGTGGAAACATAGGCACTTTTGACAGAAGAGCAAACTCTAGTTTAGACGATCCTAATTATCGTGGTATTGTACGCTTTAATATTGGCAAATCCACTTGCACTGGTGGTTTTGTTGCCCCAAACCTAGTTATAACAAACAGGCATTGTGCAATACATTGCATTGGAAACAAGAAAGCAAATTGCAGCATAAGTTTTTTTGACGGAACTACAATACGCGATAACGTAAAACTTATTGCACATATGAAACCCAATGATCACGAAACTCTTAATGGTAGAGATTGGACATTGTTTCTAGTAGATACCGACAGCCAATATTATAAAAGCATCGCACCACAAAGCCCAACAAATATAAACATTAGACGTGGTGGCTTTGGCACACTTCGCGTAATTTCTGACGATGAATTACCAAAAATAAAACAGATAACTCAACAAGTTTATAAAAATTATCTGTCTGAATGTAAAACAAAATCTGCTAAAAATCCTTATGCTTGCTTAAACAAGCATCTTAATACAGAACTTGCAAAACATAACATTAAGCCTATTTTTGGTGACTCTAAACAATTCAAAGTTCAAACCTGTACAATTTTAGGTAAGAATCCCCAACATCCCACTATGTTAAAAACAAATTGCGATTCTGCGGGTGGTGATTCTGGTGCACCATTATTATACAATGGCCAAATCGTTGGATTAAATAATTCCGGTCCACAAAATATCTTTAACAATGATGATAACTATGGCGCAAACGCATTAAACACAAATAATTTTTATCAGCATTACCAAAAGTTTTTATCATATCTTGAACAGCAAAAACCAACCAAAACACGTGACGTTCTTTCTTTAACTCATGAATCCTTTAAATTTATACCAATAAATTCAGAAGACATCGACAACACTGATGAAAACACGCAAACGTTGCTTGAATACATGGACCAATTTAAGTGCGAATAATATATAACTTATTCGCACCATTTGGTTTCACATCTTTTTCTTAACTTTATATTTTTGATATCATCTATATTGTATGCACCTGCCAACCACATAACCCGTTTTAAATCAGCCTTCAAATAATCAAAGACCGACACAACACCGCGCCATCCACCCAATGCCAATCCATAAATAACAGGCCGTCCGATTGCGACAACATCTGCCCCCATTGCTATTGCTTTGAATATATGCTGGCCGCGTCTTATACCACTATCAAATATAATTGGTACACGATTATTCACACGCTCTGCAATTTCCCCCAGAACTTCAAATGATGCTGGCGCCCCATCCAACTGTCGTCCACCATGATTTGACACCCAAATCGCATCTGCCCCGGCCAAAATAGCAATTTCTGCATCATCAGGATGCTGAATCCCCTTTACAATGACTGGCAAATCCGTCAAAGACTTAACATACATCACATCAAATGGCGCAAAATCATTTTTTGCAGCCGCAAAGATAGCACCAATTCCTTGCCCCTTTGTTTCTCCACTTTTCTTTGGCACGTTTGGCAAAGGCAATGGGAACTTAAAGTTATTTTTTGCGTCCCTGATACGATTTCCACCAATGGGCGCATCAACTGTTAATATTATTGCTTTATACCCCAAATCTTCTGCCAATCTGATTAAATTTTGATTCGCAACATCATCCTTACTAAGATATAACTGAAACCACTGCGGTGCCCCCTCTCCGGCCTGGGCTACTTCTGCCAGTGTTGAACTTGCGTATGTACTAACAGACATAATCGTTCCACTGGCGGCCGCCCCACGCGCAGACCCCGCCTCGGCGGACACGTGTGCCAACCCATGCGCTGCTGCTGGCGCAACGATAACCGGCAAAGAAATATCTATGCCCAGAATAGACGTTTCCGTATCTGGCTGATTAACCCCCGTCAACACACGCGGATAAATATCGACCATATCAAACGCCATTTCATTACGTTTCATTGTATTTTCTGTTTCTGCCCCACCACGAATATAATCAAATCCCCCTTGTGGAATAATGGCCTGCGCCCTACTTTCTAAATCATCTATATCATATATAACAACATCTTCATCTGCTGTTGATGCAACATAGCCATTATCATAAACAACGTTATTATTGTTCCCCTTGTTAAAGCGTAAAACCAACCAAACAACCAGCAAAACAATTAAAAGCGCAAACAAAACAAAGATAATTTTTTTCATAATCCGTTCTCCTTTTTAAATTCAGTCTAGCATAACGTACTTAAAAAAATTATCTGACAATATTCATAAAAAAAAGCACCCATACGGGTGCATATTATTTTTTCATATAACTTATCGGGTCATACGCCTTGGTTCCCTTGCGTATTTCAAAGTGCAACTGTGGACTATCAACCTTACCCGTTTCACCAACCGTACCTATTTTTTGACCAACGTTCACCTTGGTTCCACGTTTGACATTCATTGAATCCAAGTGCGCATAGACAGTCATCCAACCAGATTCGTGCTGAACAATTATCAAGTTTCCCATTCCTTTTATTTCATTTCCTGCATATGCCACAACACCATTTTCTGCCGCGACAACACTTGTTCCTTTTGCTGATGCGATATTTACCCCATCATTAAACAAACCGTTATTTTTTGCACCATATGCAGACAAAATCTTACCACGCACCGGCCACGAGAATTTTGACGAAGACCGCGCATTAATTTTTGGCAACTTTTTTGATGGGTCTGATGAAATCTTTTTTTCTGCCTTTGCAGTCTTAACTTCTGTTTTCGACTGCGTTTGTTCTTTCTGGACAGATTCCTGTTTTACTTTATTTTCCACAACAACATCCTTTGCGACCATCGCTTGTTCCAGATTAGGCACACGAATTTTTTGACCAACCCTTAGTGCAAAAGGCGGATTCAGCTTATTCATAACCGCCAAATCGTTAACAGGTACAGAATATTTACGCGACAAAGAATACAAAGTATCACCTGGTTGTACTTCAACCTCTGCCACATCCACACGTGTTGAGGTTTTTGTTCCGACAATTGGTTTTTTTACGGTCAAGACATCAACATCACCTGTTTCTGTTTGCCCACCATACATCGGCACAATCAAATATTCATCACTACTGGCCTTTTCAGATTTTTTACTATTATCAACCAATATTTCACCCCCGACATCAACTTCTAATTGTGGTGGCAAAACATAATCATCAACAGATGCATACATCACATAATCCTGCGTATCATCATACTTTCCATACAATTCAGGCGCAGCATACACCCCATAGTCTGTCGCCGCAGAATTATAAATTTCGGGCTGGGCATCAGGGTCTGCCAGCAACGCTGGGTATCGTTCAGATATAAACTGACCAACCGTATCAGGGAAAGCGATAATTTTCGGTCGCAAATCACACGCAGTTTGCGTAAACAAAACAACCGTCAACAATGACAAGATTCTATTCATAATGTATATTATAGCATAAAATTAATCTTTTCGCATAAATAAAATGCTACCTTCGAACAACAACCACATTGGCACCGCCAACATAACCTGTGAAACGACATCAGGCGGTGTCAAGACAGCCGCAACAACAACTATAAATACGATTGCATATCTGCGCATTTTCAAAACCAAGCTTTTCTTCAAAACACCAATTCTATTCAGCAATACCAACACCAACGGCAACTGAAACGCCACACCAAAAACCTTTAACATTCCGATTGCGAATCGCAAATAATCACGCGCCACAGGCAACAATGCACTTGGCACTGATGCATTCTGATTTAAATCAACAAAAAACTTAAAAACAATTGGAAACAATACATAAAATGCGAACGCTGCCCCCAACAAAAATAAAATTGGCGACAAAATTAATACTGGCCAAATCAATCTCCTTTCATTTTTCTTTAATGCAGGTTCCACATACATCCACAACTGCCACAACGCAAACGGCAAAACACAAACCAGCGCAAATAAAGATGCCATTGAAAAACGAATCATCAATCCATCTGTTAAACCAGTATACAGCAACATCCCATCTGGCCAAACTTCCAACAAAGGTTTTGTTAACAACAACTGTGCAAATGGCGCCACATACCACCCCAACACCAATGCAACCAGAAAAAATACAGCGACCCATAAAATTCGCCTACGCAATTCAGAAAAATGCTGAATCATCGTCATTTTCTTCATTATTTTTTTCCATTCACTTTTTTCTGTGTTGCTGTTTTTGCAGTTTTTTTCACTATTGAAATCGTATCCAGCATTTCATCTGTCGTCGTCTTAATCAAATCATCTATTGGTTTTTCCAATTCTATTTGATTTTTAATATTTTCAGATGCATCCGTAATTTTCCAAATCAATTCACGAAAAAATTTTACCAATCGTGCCAAGAATTTTGCAACATCAGGCCAATAGCGTGCAGGAACAACCAACACACCAACCAGCAAAATCACAAAAAATTCAGACCAACTAATTCCAAACATAATTTATTCGTAATAATCGTCCCCACTATTAGTATTTATCGTTTTATGTCTTTGTATTTGGAAATAATCTTTATCAAAATTTGTTTTTTCTTTTAGTCCCTGAAATTTAACATCTGTTGTTGCGCCTGTTGCATCGACCACAGTCCAAGAATTCAATTTTAATGGCTTTTTATCAAAAACCACATTCATATATCCCAATCCTTCTTGTCCTTTGATATTCATTTTCAATGCGAAAGCATTTTTATAATCAACAGATTCCAAGACATTAATATCTGCATTTTTCAAATCAATATTTTTTCTGACCAATATTCCCGCTGGTGTACTGGTCAACGGCACTGTTGTTATCTGGTCCAGCGACTTATCAAAGAAATATAAATCTGTACCATCTGCAATCAACTGTACAGGCATATTATCATAATCCAATCGTACGCGTCCGGGGCGCAACATTGAAAAAATCCCCTGCTCTTGCTTTCCATTTGCCGTCTGTATAAACTTTCCAGTCAATCCTGTAATTGAATTCAGATATTTTTCTGCGCTATGCAATAAACCATCATCAACCGCTGCATTGGCATTAAACGCAAACAACACTAAAAACAAAGCAAAAATTTTTTTCATAAAACTTCCTTTTTAAATAAATCCAAGACGGCTTTTTTTACATTATCCAACGTATCACGAACAACTGCACCCGCGGCACGTTCATGTCCCCCGCCCCCCAGCGCCATCGCAATATGATTTATCGGATTTTTCCGACTGCGAATCGAAACCCCGATTTGTTCTGCCTTTTGTTCTTTCAACAAGACGATATATTCAACACCTTGAATTTGTCCCAACAGATTCAACACAATTTCACCACGTCCATCAAGGTACTTATAATCCTTTTTCGCAACCGTTGCCAAGGCCAAACGACCATTACAGAAAAATTCTGCATCTGCGGCAGTTTTTGATTCCAACAACACAGCCTTGCGCGGTTTATTATTCATCAACTCAATCAAATTACGTATATTAATCCCAAAATCTATCAAATCAGCCATCACACGACACGCCCGTCCGTCACGAACAAACTTAAAATTACCTGTATCTGTCAGAATCGCCAAAGCCAATAAATTTGCCGTTTGCATATCAATTTTTAATCCTGCGACCTGAATCATTTTATACACAATAACCGCAGTTGCAGCCGCCTTATCATCATTTATGCACAACTGAGCAATCGGCGAATCGTTTTGATGATGATCTATTTCAACAACAAACTTTGATTTTTCGATTGCCTTCATTGGACCACCGATATGCACAGGATTTCCATAATCCATAACTATTGCCAAATCAAAACCTTCATCGACATCGACACGTTCAAAATATCTGATACGTTTACGCAACGGAACATTATCCAAGGAATCAGGAATATTACCATCATACAGGCAAACTGTTTCTATGCCAAAATTCAATTCCAACAGATGCGCCAATGCCAACACACTGCACAGCGAATCGCCATCTGGATTTTTGTGTCCCGCCAAAACAATTGACTTTGCATTTTTTACTTTCTCAAAAAATTCAATTATTTTTTGTTCCATAACCATTCACTTTTTCTATATCGCGATATCTTCCAGAAAGAACTGAGCACTAACCCGTCCATTATACTCGTTTTCTTTCAGTCGTCCCAACATCATTATTTTAGTATTTGTATTTTCATCGTCCAGCAAAAAAGCACCGACATTTGTTCCAACTAAATTAAAGCCTACAAATGGTAATTGTACCCCTGTACTAGTGGCAACACTGCCACGCAAATGTGCACCATTACCCATAACTGTTGCGCCACGCAAAACCGCCCCATGCAACACCAATATTGGTTCTGGGTTTCCCTGTCCAAACGGCTCCATTTCCATTAACTGTTTAACCAATCGCATTGTCGCGGCACCCGCATCCAGTTCTGCATCAACAATCACCTCTGGCGCAGGCATTTCACCATTCAGTTGTTCTTTAACCGCATTCTCCAAGAACTGACAAAAAGCCTGTTCGTTTTCTGCATTCAGCGAAAAACCCGCTGCGGCGGCATGTCCACCACCCTCGCTAATAATCCCAGCTGCCAGCGCATCATGTATTATTTTTCCTAAATCAACCCCTGTAATTGACCGCCCAGATCCATTAATAATCCCATCGCCCCTTGTCGCGACACAAGATGGCAAATTATACTTATCTTTCAATCGCCCCGCAATAATTCCCATAACACCGCCATGCCAATTATCACCACAGACAAACAAACTACATTTCCCAGACGCACAACATTTATCCGCTAAATCAATTGCATTCAGCATAATCGCATTTTGAATATCGATTCGTTCCTGATTCATTTGATGCAATTTTTCCGCCAAATCACGCGCAATCAGCGGATTATCAGTCAACAGCAAATCCAATGCCGGCCCTGCCGAATCCAGACGCCCCGCCGCATTTAATCGTGGCCCCAATGCAAATCCAATTGCATACACAGAAATCTTTTTAATGCCCGCAACATCCATCAACACGCGCAGCCCTAAATTTTGTTGCAATGCAAAAACCTTCAGTCCCGTCGTGACAAAGGCGCGATTCAACCCCACCAATGGCATAGTATCACAAACCGTCCCCAATGCGACCAAATCCATAAACGTCATCAATTCCGAATTTTCAATTCCTAAATTACGCGTTCTCATTTCGCGGTTCAACGCAACCAAGGTCAAAAAAGCAACCCCAACACCCGCCAAATATGTAAGCCCAGACGTATCATCACTACGTTTTGGGTTTACTATTGCATCTGCATTTGGCAATTGCACATCTGGCGAATGGTGATCTGTCACAACCACAGTTAACCCTAATTTTTTTGCGAACTCTATTTCATCATTACCACTAATACCACAGTCAACTGTTATTATCAGACTAACACCGGCATCTGCAATTTCTTGAATTGCATCATTATTCAACCCATACCCTTCCCCCTCGCGCGTTGGCAGGTGCCAAACAACATTCGCCCCGACTGCACGTAAATACTTGACCATAATTGCCGTAGATGTAATTCCATCAACATCATAATCGCCATATATTGCAATTTTCTGCTTATTTTGCACTGCATCTGCGATTAAGTTTACAGCCTTGCACATATCCTGCAACACGAACGGATCAGGCATATACTCTTTGATACTTGGATTCAAAAACAATTTTCTGTCGGCGTCTGTATTTATTCCGCGATTACACAAGATTTTTTCCACCAACCCTGCTTTTTCATCAAAATTATCATCCGCCACCACCCACGCTTTCCCCAGCATGGATTTCTCTACTATCTTTCTCAACGTCTTCTCTTTTTTTTATTATCAAAGACATTATAATCAAAAATTATTCAAATAGCAATGGCACGATTGTTTCAAGAATTTTTCCCGTCACCGGCACCGCATTATAAGATGCCGTACGCGGATACCCCTTTGGTTCATCCAAAACAACCATAATTGTATACTGCGGTGCATCAACTGGAAATATTCCCACGAATGCGGTCACATTACGCTTTCTATCAATTTTTCCATTTGGTCCATACTTTTCAGCAGTCCCTGTTTTTCCACCGATTTTAATTCCTGCAACCCTTGCCTGTTTTGCTGTTGTTTCTTCTGCAACCCTAAACATAATTGCGCGCAATCTTTCAGAAATTTCTTCTTCCAGAACTTTTTCTGCGCGCACCACCCCAACACCACGTTTTTGCAGTGTTGGTTTTACATAGAACCCACCATTGGTGACCGCATTCACCGCCAACAACAGGTGCATTGGCGTCACAGATATACCATGTCCGTATGCAACTGTCGCCTTTTCCACAGGCCCCCATTTTTGTGGCAACATGGTACGTTCTGTGCGCCCCATTTCCAAATCCAATGCCTTGTCCATATGTAATCTTTCGACAAACTCTTTTTGCGCACCATCTGGTAAATCTAGTGCAATTTGTGCACTACCCACATTACAAGACATCATCATAATTTCTTCTACGTTCAAATATGGACGTGGCGGTTTAAAACTTCTAACGTCTGTAATTTTTGCGGCTGGCCGTCCAAATTTATCTTCGATTATAAATGGTTTATTAACAAGGTATTCTTTATCTATTCCATTTTCCATTGCCAATGCAGTATTAAATATTTTAAATATAGACCCCAATTCATACGGATTACGCATTGTTTGCAAAGTCCGATTCGCCACCGGATAATTCCCTATGTTTTCTGGGTCAAAGTCTGGCAAAGACACCATTGCAATAATTTCCCCAGTCCGCGAATCCATCAACATTCCCATTGCTGTCTTGGTTTGATATTTCTGCATTGCCAAAGATAATTGTTCATAAAACGCAGACTGCACACGTGAATCCACCGACAAATACAACGGGTCTTTATTTTCGGACAGATAATCATCAAATACAGCCTCGGCCCCCTGCACTGCACGTCCATCCTTATTCAGGAATCCCACAACATGGGAAAACATATTACGTTTTGGATATTTTCTTAATTGTTCCGACCTTACCTCCAGACCCGGCAATGCCGCGTCCCTAATTTTTTTTATTTGCGTTTCGGATGCATTTCTTTTCAATTCAATATATCTTCTAGGTGAATCAACTAATTTCATCGCATCAGACAAAGAATACTGATACGGCAACACTTCATGTATAGTTTGTGCGATAAGTTCTTTATCTTTATCCTGCATATATTTTTTCACCAGTTGAATATGTCCCGTCACCAAATTTTTTGCCAGTATTTCTCCATTTCTATCGACAATATCTGCACGACTAATATTCCAATTTGATGCCACAACCCCCTTTCTTATGGTATCCGTTCCCTGTATTCCCAACTGTAATGTTCGCAATGCAAAAATGCTAAAAGCTAATAAAAACACCAAATATACAACCCGCAATCTACTAACTGCGGTTCTATCAACCTGTCCACCATAAAAACCTTGTTTAAAAATATCCCTTCCTATTTCAAACATCACAATCCTTTTCTATCTGGCAAATCCCCAATCCAAACAGTACTTGAAAAGGCAACTGTTTTTGATTTTGGTGCAACGATATCAACCGAATTTCTTAATCTTTCCGGTGTTATTATTGCAGCAAATTCTGCCTCTCTCAGGGCAATTTCCTTTTGCAATGCAACAATTTCCCTGCGCACACGATTTAATTGTCTGATTTGAGTACGATATACAACAGGGAACACAACTATCCCCAGCAAAACCGCGACCACAAAAGTCCACAGTCCTATTTGAAACATTTTTTCATCATCTCTCATACCCCACCTTTTTTTTGCATTTTATCACAAATTTACAAAAAAACGAATCATAGAATCCACACCATTCAGTCGTGCTGCACCCAGATTTAAATTCAACGATTTAAATTCATCAGTCAGATTCATATTTTTTATTTCCTGCACTGATTTTCCATCTATCATCGCCAACAGAATCGCAACAATGCCGCGCACAATTGCCGAATCGGCATCTGCATAAAAACGACCATCTTTATAACAAATTTGAACAAACGAAGAACATCCAGCGATTTCAGTACAATTCGCCCCATCTGGTATTGGTTGCAATCCACGACCAAAATCCATCACAGTTTCTAATTTTTCGACTGGATTTTCTGTTATCTCCAAAATATTTTTCATATCATTATATATCATAACCCCTACCATCCTTCATTGGTCAAATCCAGCTCTACACGTGCTGCATCAGACATTTTTGACAAATTCCATGGTGGGTCCCATACCAAATCCACACGTACTTTTTTGTCACCTGCAATTTGTTGCACAGTATTTTGTACCTGCGCCAACAATTCTTCCATCATTGGACAAGTCGGACTTGTAAAAGTCATTTTTATAACAACATCACTATCTGTAATTTCAATATCATAAATCAGCCCCATATCCCATATGTTAACAGGAATTTCTGGGTCATATATTTTCTTTAGCGCATTAATAACATCATTTTTATCAAAACTCATTTCACAATCTCTTTTACAGCCTTAATAAAATACTTTACATCATCAATTGTATTATATGCACCAATTGACATTCTGATTGCCCCATCCCTGTTCATCAATTTAAATATCCACGACGCACACATATTTCCCACCCGCAAGCATACATTACGCGCGCCCATCAGCGCACCAAAATCCAACACATGCATACCATCAACCACAAAAGTCAACACACATGCTTCGCGTTGTGACAATATTTTTACACAGGGAATTTTCTGCAGTTCATCATACGCATATTTTATCAACCCCATATTTGGTCTATTTTGATTCAGTTCATCAATTGCCTGTGCCAATCCTGCGATTTGCGTTAACGGCAGTGTTCCTGCCTCAAAAACATCTGGCGGATTATTCCAAATTATTTTATTTTCTGTGATTTTATTAACCATACCACCACCAAACTTTACGGGCTGAAATCTATCTGGATTTTTCACATACAAGACGCCAACCCCTGTATCAGCACCAATTTTATGACCAGACCAACATACAAAATCACAGTCCCACGCGCGAACATCTATTTTTTCATGTACCACATATTGCGCGGCATCAACAACTGTAATTACATTTGGATTTTTATCACGTGCAGCCTTTATAATATCTGCAACATTTTGTGGCATTCCCAGAACATTAGACATCGCCGTTATAACAAAGACATCTGCATATGGTATATTTTTATAATCAATATTCAAATTATCATCCAGCGCACAAACATTAATCACCCCTGCCCGCGCCAACACCTTTTGTTCAAAAGGCAATCTTGCACTGTGATGGTCAATATCAGACACCAACAATTTTGTTCTTGCAGACATTGGAATCATATTTGCGACCATATTCATTGCATCTGTTGTTCCCGCGGTAAAGACAATCTGGTCTATACGCGCATTCATAAAACCTGCAACCCTTGCGCGCGAACGTGCGACCATATCATCTACTGCGACTGCACGTGCACAAATTCCCCGTCCTGCATTTGCATAATTTTGTGTCAAGAAATCGATTTCCGTTTGAATTACAGATTCGCTTTTTTGATATGATGCAGCTGCATCTAAGTATATGATTTTATTCATTTATGATTTCTCTTGCATTTTAAAACGATTATAATACACTCTTTTCGAATATCAACTATTACCTAAAGGAGAAAAAAGATGGCTATTTCACATGCAAACGATTCTAACATTGACACAATGATTGGCAGTGGCATTACACTGGTTGACTTTTGGGCATCTTGGTGTGGTCCATGTCGTATGTTTGGTCCAATATTTGAAGAAGCATCTGAAAAAAGTGACGCAAAATTTGTTAAATTTGAAATCAACGAAACGAATCGTCAAACACCTGCAAAATATGGGATTCGCAGCATACCATCTGTACTTGCATTCAAAGATGGCGAACTGGTCGAAGCACGCACAGGTCTTATGGACGAAGAAACACTACTTGCCTGGATAGAAGAACTAAAGGGGTAAAATATGTCTGCTGAAAATTATAAAACTATTGAATTACCTGCAAATTACAAGCCAAAGAAATCCGAACCATATATGTGTCCAACACAATTGGCATATTTTTATAACGTGCTGAACACACAAAGGGAAGAATTACTTAGCGAACACGACGAAGTATTAAGTGCTGTACGCTTGGCTGAAAAAACAGCGGCTGTTGGTGCGGGTGACGAATCAGACAACGCAACATACAACCAAGATATCACAATGGACCTACGCATTTCCGAACGCAACAATAAATTATTACAAAAAATTAATGCTGCGCTGGACAGGATTGAAAACGGCACTTTTGGATACAGCGTTGTATCTGGCGATGAAATCGGTATTCAGCGTATGATTGCGCGCCCATTGGCAACAATGACCATCGAAGAACAAGAAGAATACGAAAAACATAAAAATTAAGAATAACAAACTTTCATTTTTCCCAAAAAAAATCCCCGTATGGGGATTTTTTTATCAACTGGGAATAAAAATTATTTCACGCGACTATTTTTACATGTTTTCCTGCACAGGGCCAACGCATATAAGTATGCCTTGTCTGCATAATCAAAATCAACTCTTATACCATCTGGGCCCTTTTGGATTCTTTCATACAAGAAATTATCACCCAATTTTTTTTCACCTGCATACATCGCAGGCTTCATAAACATTGTTTGATTTCCATTTTTTATTGAATACTCTCCTTTGACCACCATACGCAAAGAAATCTGACAATGCTCTGCGCATCCATCACAACACAAATCAGGTGTTAATTCATCAGCCATTTCAATATGTTTTGCCTTTTTAACATAATCACAATCATACGACATATATACTTCCTTTCTTTTTATCTAAGTTTACTATGTTTACATGCTCTTCTGCACATTGCCAACGCATAGCGATATGCAACATCTGCAAAAAACAATTCCATTCTTACACCATCACCTGCCTTTTGAATACTTGCAGACATATATTCCACGTCTGGCAACTTCTTATTCCCCACAAACATAACAGGTTCTGCATATAAAATCTGATTTTTTTCTATCTTATTATATTTTTTATTATTAACTTCCAACTGTATGGACAGCTGACAATGTTCCGCGCATCCGTCACAACACAAATCATCTGGCAAATTTGATGCCCGTTCAATAACAGTTGGGCCAACACTCTTTTTCGAATCACGTTCATACGGCATAAATCAAATCCTTTTATTATAAATCCAAGATACTGCCGAACAATACTGCAAAAAAGAAGCACACACTGCCCCCAATAACGAACAAGTGCCATACCGCATGCGAGAATTTCATTCTGCGCCACAGATAGAAAATCACACCAATCGTATAAGACAATCCACCCGCCAAGATAAACCACAATCCACGAATCGGAATATTACGAATCATTGCCGGCAAAATAAACAGCAACGTCCACCCCATAATCAGATACAATGCCACCATCCACTTTGGTTGACGTTTTGGATTCTTTATTTTCATATACGACCCAAACAACACGATTGCCCACAAAATACCAAACACAGTCCAACCAATCCAGCCACGTAAATTCACCAGCAAAAACGGCGTATACGTGCCTGCAATTAATGCATAGATTGCAACACTATCCCATACTTCAAAAAAGCATTCATGTTTTTTTCCAATCGTTGCGTGACACATTGTTGACCCAAAATACAACGTAATCATTGTCACACCAAATATTGCGCACGAAACAATTGCCCATGGGTCGCCTTTGATTCCTGCGAACACCACCAACAACGTCAGCGCAGCAATTGCTAGTCCTATACCAATACCATGGGTCAAGATATTTACTACTTCTTCTGCATGCGTACTTGGTTTTTCCCAGCGAAACAACCCTGTTGCACGCAAGACCTTTAACAACTGTGAACCATGCTCATCTTTTTTTACTGCACGAATTCTTGCCCTTTTTTCTTTTGTCATTTTATTACCTTTTCGATTCGTTTAATTACGCGTTCACCGCCCATAACAGTCATAATTGAATACAAGTCTGGTGTATTTGTGCGACCTGATAATGCCACACGCAAATTCATTGCCACATCACCATTTTTAAGACCTGTTTTTTCAGCAACTGCGACAATCTTTGTCCACCAAGTATCTTTATCATCTGCCGGATTATATGTTGCCAAGAATTCACGCAGTGCATCCTGATTGTATTCATATTCGGTATTCGGCACAAACAATTCATCCCAGAAGAACGCAACGTTTTCCAATGTCTGCGACCACGTAATAAAGTCTTTACGTACACGCTTTGGATTATCACGTTCAATACCCAAAACGCCCGTCAGATATTTTTCATCTGCCACCTGCATTTTGTTTATATCTGTCCCGTATTCATTTGCCCACGCAACCACACGCGCAACCAATTCTGGCACCGGCAGTGAACCAATAAACTCTTTCGCCCACCATTCCAGTTTATCTGTATTAAACAACGCGCTACTGGTTGGAATTTTCTTTACACGTAATGGATAATTCCAAACATTTGTTTCTGGCTTTTTATTTTTTTCTTCCTCGAATCCAGATGCCACAATATTATACAAATAATTCAGCACTGCCTCAACCGGCCAACCCGCAGTTAAATAATGCATAGTATTTGCTTCTGGGTCTGTACGTTTTGACAATTTTCGTGAATTTCCAGTTTGTTCATCTAATTTATTAATTGTTGCAACATGTATATACTCTGGGTTTTGCCAGTCCATCATACGGAACAATTGCAAATGCAGGTTTAACGAAGACAGCCACTCTTCCCCACGTTGCACCAATGTTGTACGCATAAAATGGTCATCACACAAATGTGCAAAATGATACGTTGGCAACCCATCATTTGACTTTATCAAAACGATATCTTCTTCGTTTTCAGGGAACACCAATCGCCCCCTAACCTTATCATTATAAAAGATTTTATTATCTTTATTACCCATTGAATACAAGCGAATTGACGGCACTAACCCCTTATCAAGACGCGCAACAATTTCATCTTCGGTCAAATCCCTATCCCGCGCCCATTCACCATAGATACCCGTTGCCCAACCTGCAGCCTTTTGACGATTTCGAATATCATCCATTTCATCAGGTGTCAAGAAACAAGGATACGCCAACCCTTTTTCCAGCAATTCTGCAACCACCGAATGATAAACATCTTTGCGTTCTGACTGATAATAAGGTCCATACCCCCCACCATAATTCGGCCCTTCGTCCGGTTGCAACCCAAACGCATCTGCACATTTCAAAATAACATCAACTGCGCCCTGCACTTCGCGTTTTGTATCTGTATCTTCGATACGCAACATAAACACACCATCCGATTGCTGGGCTAATTTTTTTGCAATCATCATTTGGTACAAAGTTCCCAAATGCATAAAGCCAGTGGGACTGGGGGCAACACGTGTGACCATTGCACCTTCACCCAGATTACGTGGTGGGAATTTTTCTTCCAACACTGCAATTGTATATTTGGGTGCACCGCCCAAAACACGTGTGATTAAATCTTTTGATAAACCATTTCTCATTTTACTATTTCCTTTTCCCATTCTGCTTTTAATTTTGAATACATAACAACATCTTGAATTTCACCTTCGCGAACAATTTCACGTTGACGTAAAATCCCATCTTGATTGAACCCCAAGCGTTCTGGAATTGCACGCGATTTAATATTTTCGACCGCGGCTTGAATTTCCACACGATTCGCATTCCAATTTTCAAAAGCCAACTTCATCAACTGTTTTACTGCACGTGTCATAATACCACGACCGTTCATATCTTTATCCAGCCAATAACCTATCTCAACAGTCTTTTTTGACCTATGTTCTTCCTGCACAAATCCCAACATACCAACTATACTAGAATCGACAACGATAAAGTACTTTCCTGTGTCACTTTTTGCCACTGATTCAACAAAAGCGAACTCATCTTCAGGTGTTTTCACATAATCCACCCACCCCAGCCAAGGTGTCAATTTATCACGATTTTTATCAACCATATTAAACAATTCAATCGCGACATCAAACTTCACATCCGGTTTAACCAGTTCAAAGTCCCCACAATCGATTCGTTTTGGAAAATCTTGCATTGCATATAATCCTTGTTTTTTAATAAACTCAATTCTATACTAAAAATATGGAAAAACAAGAAATAAGAACATTTGGTCGCCGTCATGGCAAGAAATTATCCGCCCGTCAACAATCATTGATTGACAATGTTTTGCCAACCCTGTGTCCTGCAACTGGGGATATTCTTGAAATTGGATTTGGTGCCGGCGAACACGTACGTGATTTGGCACACAAACACCCAGACAAAACAATAATTGGCGCAGAACCATTTATGAATGGTGTGGCCAGTCTTTTGTCTGCAATAACCGATGAACAGACAAATCAAGTTATGAACGAATATAAAAACATCCGCATATGGGCGGACGATGTTCGTGATTTTCTGCGTGAAAACGATTCGAAATTTTCACAAATTTGGGTACTGCACCCCGACCCCTGGCCCAAGGCACGCCACGTAAAGCGCCGTTTACTATCATCTGATTTTTTAACATTATTATCAAGACATTTGGCGCCAAATAGTGAAATAATTATTGGCACAGACCATTGGGAGTATTTTGATTGGATTCTTGAACAAACAAAATCAGCAAATCTGCACGCAACAATTGCAAATATGGAAACAATTCAAACGCGTTATCAGCACAAGAACAAGGCCGGCACAGACGCACCAAAATATTTAATCGTCAAAAATTAACAAAAAAACTTTAATCTATCACGTAATTGTGGTTGAATACCCTCAACCAGACGAACAACCTGCTCTATACGCATAGAATCCGCCCCCAGCGCAAAATGCAGTTCAAATTTATTATCATCATTCCATGCATTTAACATCGCATAAATTCGCCCAACAAAATCAGATTTATTTCCCATATCTTTTGTAAACGCAAAGAACAAAGAATTAACATTTAATTTTCTTGCATCTTCATATACTTCATTCCAATCAAACGGTCCAACATCATTTAAATCAAAACCGATGGAAAAATCCTTGTCAAAAAACAAGTCATCTCTTATAACATACATAAAATCAACAAACTTTTTCAAATCCGAAACTGATAAAAACACCTGCGCACCATTCGCACCTTGTTTAAAAGCAGCATTAATCTTCTGCACTACATCTGACACAGACACTTCATCAACCTTTCTGCCTGGCAAATAAAAACGCGCAAAAATCTTAACATCCACCATTTCCAACCATGGCCAAATTATCGGGACAACTGACGGCACAACAGATACAATTGGTAATTTTTCCCGAACTATAA
Source organism: Alphaproteobacteria bacterium (assembly GCA_017409215.1). Classification (GTDB taxonomy): domain Bacteria; phylum Pseudomonadota; class Alphaproteobacteria; order Rs-D84; family Rs-D84; genus Enterousia. The sequence continues at coordinate 36,518 of JAFQTD010000029.1, read as the reverse complement.
CCTCTGCCACACGCGCCAACTCTGCGGATTCCTTATCTGTTCCGCACCACAAAGCCCAACTGCCCATTAATTCATCAATTAACATACTTTTTTCAATCATTATGCTTTTTAGTTTATCATAAATATGATACAATTAAAACACAATGAAGAATAAATTTGATAATATTTTACTTTCCACTTTATGGTTGACGATTGCCCTGCTGGGGACCAGCCTTTGGTTCAACATAATGTTTGGTTTTAACATTTTTTCAAAAGCCAACTGGAATCACCTTGCATATATGCAGGCTGCACAACAGCCAATAAACAAAGCATTCTATCTGTCACTAATCATATCTGTATTTATAACTATCTTTGGATTGTATTTATTAATCAGACCGCGTTATCGTAAAATTAAATTTCACACCCCTTCGCAACCACAAGCCTCAGCAACGATTAACAAACCTGTATCCAATGAAACATGGGCCGTTGCCCCTGAACGCCCCAAACGTTTAAACACAGGATTATCATTACCCACACCAGCTGTGCCATCCAACAACGATGCCCCCGTATATCGCGCGGCCCCTGTTCCATCATCAACAAACCTAACTGCCCCAGTGGCACCGAATACCCCGGCATCAAATTGGGACAAATCAGAAATTTCTAAAATTTTCGAAGACGCAAAATACACAATTAAACCAACCCCAAAGATTCAAGGCCTGCCAACACTACTATTTGCTATCGGTTCTGACGAAACCGTATGGATTGGGGCGGGCGACTGTCAACCCGCCGATTTATCAAAACGCATAGAGGCTATACAACAGGTATTTTATGACACGCTTGATGATGTAGATATCACAATAAACGGATTTATATTAAACAAAACCGCCTTGCAACCCACCCCCGATATTTTAGTATTTGACAGCACAGAAAGTTTACGCAACTATATAAATGCCCATCCAAACACACCGCCTGCCCCAAAAGAAGCAGATACATTTGAAGCATTTTCTTCATACATATCAACCGTTATAGAATACCTAGGACAAATTTAATGCAATTGACACAAACCGCCGCAGAAAAACTTATCGAAGAACTTGGTATAAAAAATATGCCATTAATTTCTGTGCGCCCCATTTATACCCAGGTTTCATCTGATTGGTTTCCAACATACAAACGCTTATGCAGGCAATTTATGACATCACTAACAGATTCTGTTGAAACAATCGCATTTATGAATTTAACCCAAGACGAATTTATGAATTTAATTATGGGAAAATCACTTCCTGCAAATTTATCATTTCGTTTCAGGATTCCACTATCATGGGGTGGTAAACTTGACCCAGACAATATGTTCTTATGTCACACTTTTCCACATTCATACAATATGGACAGATTTATTATTCAACAAAGCGGGAACTCAACCATATGGTTGCCCAACCCGGCCAAGAAAATTTACTTACCCGCTCAATCCAGCACCAGCGCACCTGGGGGCAACGGTACCGAAGACAGATTAACCGAAACAATCGCATCACAGATTGTCAGCGACAGGGATTTCTAGCCATGACAGAATGCAAAAACTTTTTATCTGCAATCAAGGCGCGCGGTGCAATATTTGCCCCCCCTGTTCAGACGCAACAATTATCATTAACAAATGCTGCGCTACAACGTGGTCGTTTTGCAATGTTACCTGACTTTTTAATTCAGATATACACAATCACTGGCGGTTTAAATATTGGTTCAGGATATATTTTTGGTCCAAACAGTGTTTCATACACACCCCCCTTTGTTATTCCAAGTATTATAAAAGTTAACAATGAAATTGGTCCGCTGGGCAAAACTGCTGGCAAAACGATATTTGGTCGCAATGATTTATTTTGGTTTGCCTATGACGCATTTGGTGTATGCTATATGCTGGATAATTTAACATTACGGGCTGTTAAAAAATATTCAGACCCGTACAAGGCAATCGGTGACTGCCTAATTGCAGGAAAACTATAATCATATGAAGAAATTATCTGTATCTTTATCAGGCCACCAGACCAGCATCACACTTGAACCAGAATTCATTGATGCACTGCACACACTTGCAAAACGCCATGGCAAATCTGTTGCATCAATTATAAGTGAACTTGATTCCACACGTCCCCCAGAAACCAATTTATCATCTGCTGTACGCGTATGGGTATTAAAGCAAACACTTTTACCTGTCTGACAAAACTAATTTCCTTTTGTCATCGAATAATCAAACCTCCTTCCTTTCACCAGACCACCTGCATCTATTGGCGACCAATCATTTGTATAAAATCCATCATTACGCAACGAATCGGCCAATTTACCATCTTTTACATCACGACGATATGCGTTTTCAAAACTTCTATCTTCTGATAATTTTTTTGTCATCTTTTCAACAGACAAACGGACAGACTTAACATTATTATTTACATCGATTAACAAAGCAACCGTTTGCACAACCTGTTTATTATCCTGCGCAGAATCTGTCGTATAAGCCATTCTGCAAATCCTTGAATCACTTGAACTGCATGACTCGCTAAGCGAAATTTCTTCCCATTCATCAGGAATTTGTGTGACGTTCAAACAGATTTCATCAGGCTTTTTACAACCACTAACATACTCTGCCGCAAACATCTGATTATACCGCACATCCTCCATCCAACACACCTTTTCACAATGAATATTAGCCCCTTTACCCTTATACATATCTTCAAAATATTTCTTTGCAGATTCACGTTGATATACTGTCATATAATCATCTGAATATTCCCAGACTGTATCATTTCTCTTTGCTATCTGATTTTTTAAATCCGTCACAAATTCCGCACGCAAGGATTCATAGGCTTTCATCGCCAACAAACTACGTACTTCTATAATTTTTTCATCATCATTCAATGCATCTATTCGATTCCAATCTTCATTTGGCATCAATTTTTTTGCTTCAGCGATAATATCAGAATCATCAACATCCAAGATTTGTTCAATATCTGCATATAATTCTGTTGTCCCCACAGAAAAAATCATACTGACTAACAACATTAACATACCTGCCCTCATAAATCATTCCTCCTTGTTTATAATCAAATTTCCAACAGCCCCCAAACCTGCACCACCAATACCGATGGTTGCCCCCGTCTTAATTTTATTTTGCGTTTGTTCTTTCTGTTCATTCCATTGTTTTGCATCTTCACCATTTGGGTCTGCCAATGCACGCGCCAACGAAGTATAAACACCAGACACACCCCCGTCATTTTCATCATCATACAATCCACTTGTCGAATTATCTAAAATAGATTCAGATTCTATTCCGGCGTTCATTTCTAACAATGTCTTTCTTTCCTTCAAAGAATTTGCCAAATTTACATATTCTGCATACAAAGCAACCAATTCATTTCCACCTGATAATTCGACCCCTGTTTTTCCGCCCTCTATTCTGTTGTCACCAAACTTGCAGCTAAAGCTTGCCATATACGCGCGCATACTCTGTTCTGCTTCCTTGTCTGCTTTTTGCTCTGCCAATCCAGTTGCCAGCATCATTCCACCAGCCCCCATTGCCCCCATCGTCACGCCAGACAGCAATTTATTTTCTATTGATTTTTCACGCATTTGCGCCTGATGTAATTCATCCTGCAATACTTGCAAATCCGCACTTAGATATAAATTCAAGAACTTATTTGTATTCGCGAAATCATACTGTGCAATTTCTTTATTTTCTGCATATTTATACATCGCATAAAAATCATTTGCGAACCCAGGAACAGACCATAATAAAGCAGTCACAGACAAAAACATTACTATTCTTAGCATTCTAAATTCCTCTAAAAAAAACCACTATGTATTTCACAAGTGGCAGGAGATTCAGAACTATCTTAACGGAAAATAGCATTGTGCTTTCATTATATAACACAATTCTCCTGCCTTTTTTCGCAGGAGTATTTTTCGTTCAATAAACGCCGTTAAAACAAGGGTTCTGAAGCCCAATATCTCAAATCAAGATATCAAAATATATTATAACACACGCAAGAATTTTTATCTATTAGATTTTTTTGATACACACTTCAAACACAATCCAGAAAACATCAATATCACAATCATCCAAAAATTCATCCCCAGCATTCTGTATGGTGTATTATGTGCACCCCACACAAAGCCATCCAGAACCCCAGACTCATCAACCGACAATTGCGACAGCACATTACCATCAGACAAAACAAACGCACTAATACCCGAATAATTTGCACGCACCACCGGCACCCCAGATTCAATTGCATACCTGCGTGCCATATCCAAGTGTTGATACGTCCCCGGTGTATTACCAAACCAATTATCATTGGTAACATTCACAATTGCATTTGGTGTTTTTTCACCATCTGGTATAACAGAATCAGAAAAAACGATTTCATAGCATACCGCAGGCGCGACCAACAAGCCATTCACATCGACTAATTCTGGCCCTTGACCCGCTGATAAATTTACTGGACTGGGCAAAATCCCCAATGGACTATATTCACCAAACGGCACTAAATGAGCTTTTTTGTATATATGATTTATTTGACCATATTTATCCGCAAACACCATCGCATTATAAACATTATCAACATCCAAGAAATTTGCCCCAACAACAATATCCGCCCCCAGCGCCTGCGACAATGGCATTATATCGTCCACCAAGACAGTAAAAGGATATGAAGTTTCTGGAAAAACAATCAAGTCAGGATTTCCATCAAGGGACGCCAAATCAAACAAGACACGCATATTTTCTTCTGCGTTTTTTATTGCCTGCTCTCTGCTATGCGTTGCTTTTTGTTCCTGATTCTGCGCAGGCTGCACAATTCTAATTAATTTATGTTCATCGTTTTCACCAACGCTTGCCAACTGTATATTATATCGCCCCCACAGCCCCCCCAATGCCCCCAACAGGACAAACAACAAACAAACACACCATACTTTTTTTGATTTCGGCATTCGTATAACTTCCACCATAGATGCAATTAGACCGACGATAACAAACGTTAATCCCAACGCCCCCCATAAAGACATCGAATTTGCCAACACCGGAAAATTCAAAGATATATTTGCAATTGGATTCCATGGGAAACCAGTAAACAACCATTCCCGCCCCCACAATATCAACGTCCAAACACACGCAAATAAAATCGCGCTATACGCCTGATTTCTGCGTACACACAAAATCGCGACAAACGGCCACGTAAAAATAAACACACCCGCAATTCCCAATCCAATCAACCCTGGGATTGTCCAAACTGCAAATTGATTTGCTAATTCTGGCACAACATAAATCGAATGCAAGGTCCACCAAAACATTGATATTGCATAAACTGCACCAAATGGCGACACGCGTAGCCAAGCGCGCCAAAATCCACATTTTTGTTTTTGCCTGACCGTTAACCAGTATGCCCCACCAATTCCCAACACAGTTAACCACCAACAATAAAATGGCGCAAAACCAAATGCCGCAATCCCACCAAACAATGCATACAGAAAGTATTGCCAAAAACCATTTTCTTTTATTTTAAATTTCTTAATCCACGCAATCACCCCACCCCCAGGACAACATTCTGCACAATCGCAATTCCATTCTTCCGACGCATATGGATTTTTGATACCTAATTTTTTTAAAATTTTTGTTTCTTTTTCTTCCATAATTTCTGCTTCATCATCCTTGATATGGTCATACCCCAACAAATGCAAAACACCATGCACCAACATATGCGCAGTATGGTCAACAACTGTTATATTCTCTGCTTTTGCTTCCTTTTGCACAGTATCAACAGATATATAGATATCACCCAACAAAATATCGTCCCCTAATTCAAATGACAATACATTTGTTGGTTTATCGATATTTCTATATTCTTTATTAATTTCCTGTATTTCCTTATCATTGGTCAATATTACAGACACTTCGGAATTTTCGTATTTTTTTCCAACAACTGCATTTGCAATTTTTTCAAAATTTATTTTATACTTATTCCAACGTTTATCATGCACATCGACCAAGACTTTCATAATTTCCCCTTTATCATTTAGGCATTAAAAGTTGTTTCTTTACCGTACAGCAATATATCTTTTTTTGCATTTTTCTGATGCATCTGTTGCACACCTGAATTAAAAGCAATTTTTTTCTTTGCGTTTCCGGTACCATTAATCATATTGATTGCTTGTTGTGCTTTTTTATTTCCCAACGCAACAGCGTTTTCATAATATTTCAATGCTTTTCGCATTTTTCCTTTTTTCTGATACACCAGTCCCAGATTATAATTTGCAGCAGAATATTGACTTTTATCCCCAATTTCAAACACTTTTTCAGCATATTTTATTGCGTCATCATATCGCATCAAATTGATATAAGTTACAGCTAAATCATTACAAACCAGCGCTTCATCTGGGTATTTTTCTGCAATATCTTCATATCTTTTTGCTGCATTTTCGAAATCACCACTTCTAAACTTTTCAATTGCCTCATCATAAAGAGCATCAAACGCAAGAACATCCCGAAAATCTACTGTATTTTCGTCATACAAATAATCAAAATTATCATTACCCAGTTTCAAATTATCTTTATATGCCAATGCCTTCATAATCTCGGATTCTGGCACAAAATCTGTAACCTTAGGCCAATGTGCAATACTAGATTTTCCTGATTTATCTACTGGATTTTTCAACCATTTTTTAAATTCTTTAACTGTTTCTTTGTTTAATTTTCTATCTCCCGCTTTTCCGGTAAACCAATTATCTCTTCTATCACCAACCAACTTAAAAAATTCTGGCATTCCCCCAACAGGCACTTGCAATAATTCTTCCATGGTAATTTCATCGGCCAGAATCATTGCCTCTAACCATCTACGCCAACGAATTCCATGTCCACCTGCCAAGAATTCGCCAAATTTATCTGCTGCCTCTGCTTTATCAGCACCATACAACCACAAACTCCCAAAACTTGTCGGATCTGTCACTGGATACCTTTTAAAGACATCTAAAACCTGTTCATCTGTTATTGAATAACCATATTGGTCGCGCAATTTTCTTAAAACCTCGAACCTATTATCACAATTATATCCCTCATTTTCTATTACAGTACAATATGTATTATACGCAACAGATGTCATCGCAATCAACTCGGACAATGTATTTATATCGACATTACCAAACGCGACATCATAACAATATAATACAAACAAAGTTTCTTTATCTGCGATATGAGAATACGCCAACTCATACGCTTCTTCTGTTGTAATTGGTTTCGTATAACTTGTCACAGGTGTTCCATCTGCTAAAACAGTAGAACCAAAACCAATTGTTGCTTTTCCTTTTAATTTTTGCCCTGGCTTTACGGGTTTTCCTGTTTTGTCATCATATACGATATGCAATCCTTGTTCATTTACACAAACACCCTCTTTCATAACAATATCACTAACAAGCAACGGAATAACGGGTTCAACCCTTTCTAAAAACGCGGCATACGTTCCTTCCTTTGCTTTCCGTTCCTCTTCGCGCTTCCTTGCTTCTTCTTTTTTCTGCTTAAAATCTTCGATTTTATCCATTGTAAAATCTACGATTTCATTCCCCATCCACATCAAAACCGGAATCATATAATACAACATATGCGATGCAAAGGCAGGATTTCTTTTTGCGAACCCGTCTTCATTTTTGTTTTTAAATCGACGTTCCGTTGCGCGCAATACAAAATTATCCAACACCACCCCATTTGCAATGCGCATTGTATATTCCATCAACCACAGCAACACAACACCAGAAACCCTACCGGCATTTTCAAAATGTTTTTTTGGACTTAATTTTGACAATTTTTTTCTTGCCTCTTTTATCTCATCTGCCACCATACGCACCGCATCACCAGCCTTTTGGGTATTCGTTATTTGTTTTTCAGTTTTTTTCTGCATTTTATTTTCTCCCCAGTCCAGTTTTCTTCGCTATTTTCGAACGTTTTTTTGCATAATCCGGTGCCACAAAAGGATAGTCAATTGGCAAGCCCCATTTTTCCCGATATTGTTGTGGTGTCATATTAAATCTGCGCTTGATATATCTGCGCAACATTATATGCCACGTACCATCTTCCAGACATTGAATTTTGTCATTCTGGACAGAATCATCGATTTGCTGTTGTGTAATTGATGTACCGCGCAAAATTTCACGTGCACGTTGAACAGCCTCTTCCATTGTAAGTTTTGGATTTGCCGCAATTGCAGCAGCAGCCAAATTTGCCACCGCCAAAGTAAAATCAGAATTTTTATTTACCAACTTGCGCTTTCCTTGTTTATTTAATACAATAATTATAACACAAATAAACAACAAATAAAAGCACCGTAAAATGACACGTCCACTTGCAGATTTAATGCGTCCAAACACAATTGACGAAGTAATTGGTCAAACCAATTTACTTGGCGAAAATGGACTTGTTCGTCGTATGGTTGATAATCAACGTTTATCAAATTTGATATTATGGGGTCCCCCTGGCTGTGGCAAGACCACGATTGCACGTGCATTGGCTAATTCTGTTGATATGGATTTTGTTCCAATGTCTGCGGTCTTTTCTGGCACATCCGATATCAAGAAAGCGATGGATGCCGCCCGTATGAATCGTGACATTGGTCGCAATACATTGTTATTTATTGATGAAATTCATCGCTTTAACAAGACCCAACAAGACACATTATTACCCTATCTCGAAGACGGCACAGTTGTATTTATTGGTGCAACCACTGAAAACCCCAGTTTCAATTTAAACAACGCATTATTATCGCGTTGTCACATTGGTGTATTATCTGGTTTATCCAGCGAAGATTTATTGACATTGATTTCGCGGGCAGAAAAATTCTTGGACACAAAATTACCATTGACCAACGACGCGCGAACACACCTGGCGCAGATGGCTGATGGCGACGCCCGTTTTTTATTAAACACTGTTGAATATATATCAAACGCGAATTTCAAGACAGATTTAACCCCCGATACGTTGGATTCTGCCGTACAGAAACGCGCCCCATTATCTGACAAGTCTGGTGACGAACATTATAATTTAATATCTGCCCTGCACAAATCCCTTCGCGCCAGTGATACAGATGCTGCGCTTTATTGGGCGGCACGTATGATGACATCTGGCCAGGATCCAATGTATATTTTTCGTCGTTTGACACGTTTTGCCGTCGAAGACGTCGGACTTGCAGACCCAAACGCACTACAAATTGCAATCGCGGCCTGGTCTGCATACGAAAGATTGGGCAGTCCCGAAGGGGACTTGGCCCTGACACAACTGGTAATATATCTGGGGACGGCACCAAAAAGTGTTGGCAACTATCGCGCACAAAAGGCCGCATACGCTGCTGCACGCGCCACTGGCAGCCTTATGCCCCCCCGCAACATCCTGAATGCCCCAACAAAAATGATGAAAGATTTGGGCTATAACGCGGGCTATATATACGAACCCGACACTGCATCTGGTTTTTCTGGTCAAAACTGTTTTCCCGAATCAATGGGCCGACAAAAATTTTATGAACCGGTTGAACGTGGTTTTGAACGTGAAATTAAAAAAAGACTTGATTATTGGGACAACCTGCGCCAGAAACTAAACAAAAATTAAAAACTAACGGGTTTTGGCCAATTTCCTTGAAATATCATCCAAGACAAATTTCAAGTCCGCACTTTTATCTGTATTTCTTGCCACACAACCGACATTCGCCCTGTTAACAAGACCGCTAAGTGTACGTCCCGCCCCCAATTCATAGGCATATTTGATATTATGTTCTGGGAATTTCTTTACGATTTCCGCCCAACGAACCCCATGCGTTAACTGACTGCACAACATATCGCGAATTTTTTCAGGGTCATCGACAACATCCGCCACATGATTCGAGAACCATTTTGTCTTTGGCTTATTTATTTTCACATCACGAATATCTGCGCGCAATTCTGCTTCTGCATCTTTCATCAGCGCGCAATGTGCAGGATATGCAACATTCATACGACGCACCAATTTTACACCACGCGCCCTTAATTTCCTTGTTAATTCATCCAAAGAATTATTATACCCACTGACAACGAATTGATTATCTGCATTTATATTTGAAATTTGTGCAAACCCATTTGGCAGAACCGAATCAACCAACTCTAACAAACTATCTTTATCAATTCCGACAACAACAATCATACCTGCATCATCTGGGGATTTTTTATACATATAATACGAACGTTTTTTTAACAATTCCACCGCATCACTCATACTTAAACTACCTGCGCAATACAATGCAGAATATTGTCCCATTGAATGTCCAGTAATTGCATACGCGATATCATACAAAGGCCTTTTGATTTCATCTTCTATGACGCTGGCAACTGCGACAGAATTTGCAAAAATTGCCACAGCCGCATTTTCTGGTGCATTCAGAACACAATCTGAACCATGATGCATAATTTTTACGATATCTGTTTTCAAGACATCCGACACCATTTCAAAGGCATAACGGGCACTGGCGAAATCGCGCCAGATTTCTGCCCCCATACCAACAAATTGCGACCCTTGTCCCGGAAAAAGAAATACTATATTATCTTGCATAACGAATACCATAATAACCCCAAAAACAAAACTTGTCAACTTTTCATAATACACATAATTAAAACACACAATAAAGAACTTGATTTCATATAAGTAATAATACTATCATTCCAATAGCGATTAAAGGTCATTGGGTCTAGCTAACCCGAAATACTTCGATGTCACAGCCAAGACACTAAAAACGAATCCAGCCATTCGGTTAAAGTGCGTGATATAAATAAATAAATAAGCGCGACAATTCTCGAAGTATTATTAGTTAGCTCCAACCTTCTAATTTTTCAGAAGGTTTCTTTATTATGCACAATGGAAAGGGGATATTTATGAAAAAAAAATATATATACACCGGTATATTTTGTACAATTTTGGGACTGTGCATCAACACACCTGCGAACGCATCAATTATATCACGCAGTTTTCTGGACGAAGCACTAACCGACTATGCCACCACCACTGCACTGGATTTAAAAGCGAATCAAAGCGATTTTACTGATTTAAATACACAAATCAGAGATTCCGTTGACATACTTAGGCAGTTGCTTATACAAGGCGGTAATAGCTATAAGTTTGTGAACAATATCAATCCAGAAAAATTTCCCAATACTATCAGTGGTGCATTTGGTTTGTTATACCAATATCTTGACATGTTTGCTGGTTCCATCTTGTACGGTTGGACGGATGAGAATGGAACGTCCTACGCGGGTTTTGACGCCCTGAACAACGGTTGGACTGATTCCGAAAAAAATACCTACCTTGGTGTCAAGGGATTAAATGATAAAATCGGCACATTGCCAGAGGGCATAACGGTTCAGGGTATGTACGAAGGCTGGACGGATGAAAATAATGGGGTGCTTGCTAACCCAGGGCTAAAGGGTATATACGAAGGCTGGGTCGGCAACAATGGACTGCATACCCAAGGATTACAAATGTTAGAACTGGATTCTTTTTATACATATAACCCAGAAAACGACTCCCCGCAATTGCTAAAAGGACTAAAAGGCGGTCTTCTAAATGTTTTATCTTCTCTGCTGAATAATTATGGATATTCTGCGTTTGACGGGGAGTTGGCTCCATTTTGGAAATTAACTCAATCGGCATATAAAACCGATGAACTTTCTGCCAAAATCGGCACATTGCCAACAACCTTAAGCGCACTCCCCCCTTTTATTGAGATATTTGGTATGGACGAAAATATCAATTTACCAACAGATATCGGCGGAATACTATCCTTACTCTTCAGTACAGATGGCGGCAAACCAACATTCTATGGCTTGGCTAACGCTATTATGCGGGGTTACTTATCATCTGATGGCACCAGCGTTCCTGGACTCCGAGGTATAAATGATAAAATCGGCACATTGCCGACGGGGGAAGTTCCGCAACAGAAGGCTTGGACAGAATTTCTTTCATCCATGAATCAAAATTATGATATCGAGCCAGTCTACCCAACAAGTTTAGCAGGACTAATGGAACTATTGTTTGGGATTGGCGGCAGTGTTAATAACAGTGGAATCTTACCGAATATGTTTTTGGGCATTCCGGTCGACATGGACCATGATGGCAGACTAGATAATAATGAGACTATAGGTATATATAACAACTTCCTACTTGCAGAACAGGCAACCAATGCAATCGGTACATTGCCCAGTGGCAGCCTGCTTGGAAATAGTCCAGCCATGGACGCTCTATTTATATCCACTCAAGGCACCAATATCCCCGTATTCCCAAACAGCCTGTCCGATTTAATAAATCAGCTTTACGGCAGTACCGAGGGACCTGGTGCAATCTCTGCCTTACTACATGGTTTTGATTTCACTCTTGGCGAATACAACGGACCTGTGGGTGTTCTGCCGGCAATGGAACTTAGCTTATCTGCAACCCAAATAGCAAACCGCGCCAAAGCATTGGCAGAATCGAACGCCACCACAATCGGTACATTGCCAGATGGTTATGAAACTGTTGGGGCGGCATTAAGTGCAATCAAAGGTATCGCAGAAGAAGCCAAAGCCGCTGCACTGGCTGCAATTCCAGACCCAAAAACCGAAGGTTCCAACGGGAAATATGTTCTGACTGTCGATATTATTGGCGACAATGCAACATATCGTTGGGAACCAATTGATCGTAGCAAGACAACCGCTACAACCGAATAACCATCGTCAAAAATTCTGTGTCCATACACAGAATAAAACACCGGCGCTCTTCCCCGTCGGTGTTTTTTTGTACCAAGAAATAAAGCCCCACACACACCCGTCATACCCGTATCGGGCCCCGCAAAAATTGGAAATTTTTGTGGGTGATTCCAGGCGGGTATCCATTGCCCCGCAGGGACTTATTAAACACCCAACACACTCTCTCTTCGTCATTCCCGCATATCAGGCCCCGAACTTTTAACTCTTGTCATCCTGTGGCTTGACCACAGGACCCAGGTAGTGCCGATAATAAGGAATACATAACCTAGGTTCCATGGTCAAGCCATGGAATGACAATTTTTTTTACAAAAAAATTGTTAAAACAAAGAAAACAAAACCGACAACGCAGTGTACAAACGCCACATAAGTTGCCCGCCCCCTTGCACTGGGGACTAAATAAATTAGAATGATTTAGATAAACGCAGTGCCGGAAACGATGTGTACAAATGATACATGAGTTTCCGGCACCGCGTTTAGATGAATTATTCTAATTTATTTAGCACGTTCAACATATTCAAGGGTTTCAGTATTCACCACTATCTTCTCGCCCTGCTCGATAAAAAGGGGAACTTGAACACGTACACCATTGTCAAGGATGGCCGGTTTACCACCACTGCTGGAAACGGTCTGTCCTTTCAAGGCAGGTTCTGTTTCTTCGACTGTGGCGATTACTGTTTTTGGCAAAGATATAGAAACAGGCTGACCTTCGACAAAGTTGGCCTTTACAACCATTTCTGGGGCCAAGAACTTCATCGCTTCGCCCAATGAGTCAACAGACATTGTAAATTGTTCATAGTCTGACAGGTTCATAAAGAACGCATCTGTACCATCAGCATACAGATACTGACAGTCAAAATCTTCGACCATTAATTTTTCGACTTTGTCTTCTGCGCGCCAACGGTCACCACCCTTGTTGCCAGAATCAATGTCGCGTAAATCCGCCTGAACAAATGCACCACCCTTACCCGGTTTAACCTTGGTAATAGATGTGACAGAATAACGTTTTCCATTGTGCGAGATAACCCAACCCACACGCATATCATTTGCAATATAAGATGCCATAATTTTTACCTCTTTTTATTTGATGTTGTGATTATAAAAGTATCATTTTCAAACGCAAGGATTTTTATTTATTGTTGCGCCTGTATTCCGAGAAACGATATATGCTGTCCATAATTATTCTATCTGCTGTCTCTCTATCTGCCCAACCAGATACCTTTGACCATTTATTTGGTTGCAAGTCCTTGTAATGCATAAAAAAGTACTCTATTTTTGAACGCAAGATTTCAGGCAACTGTTCAACATGCTCTATATTTTCATAGTACAAGTCGATTTTATCACGTGGAACACAGATAATTTTTTCATCACCACCGGCCTGATCCTCCATCAACAAGGCACCAATTGGTCGCACTTCGATTAAGACCCCCGGTCGCAAAGGTGCATTACAAACAACAACACAATCCAGCGGGTCACCATCTTCGCCCAACGTACCTGGGAAATAACCATAATTTGCGGGATATGCCATTGGTGCATGTAAAATTCTGTCCACCTTTAACAATCCTGTTTCCTTGTCTATTTCATATTTAACATGACCATTTTCAGGAATTTCAATAATTGCATTCATCTTCTTTGGTGGCATTTTACCAGGGGACATTTCTTCCAAATTCATAAAAACCTCTTTTATTCAATTACTGTATGATAACACATAAAAAGAACATTGCAATTAAATCCCCCCCTTGCAGGGGATTAAAATTAAATAGAATGGTTTAGATAAACGCAGTGCCGGAAACGACGTGTACAAAAGATACATGAGCCACCCCACCGCCCCTTGCAAGGGATTAAAATTAAATAGAATGATTTAGATAAAATCAATCCCGACAACGCAGTGTACAGAAGTTACATAAGTTGGCGGGATTGGTTTTAGATGAATTATTATATTTAATTTTACAGCAGATGACGCTTGTTATTCGCATCAGCCGCAGACACAATACCCTCTTCTTCCATACGTTCCATAAAGCCAGCGGCCTTGTTATAGCCAATTTGTAAACGTCGCTGGATATAGGATATTGTTGGTTTTTTATCACGAATAACAAATTCTTTGGCGCGTTCATAAAGGTCTGCATCTTTATCACCAGAACCCGCAGTGGCACCAGATGCGCCACCAACGTCACCAGAACCTGCAACAGATTCTGATTCGGTCACACCTTCGGCATATTCTGGTTCGCCTTGACTGCGCAAGAAATTACCTATCTTGGTTAATTCATTGTCGTCTATAAAGGCACCATGTATACGCACTGGGACACGTCCCGCTTCGCTAAACAACATATCACCCATTGCAAGTAATTGTTCTGCACCACCTTCGCCCAAGCATGTCACACTATCAATACGGCTGCGCGCTTGGAATGATATACGCGTTGGAAAATTCGCCTTGATAACACCGGTAATGGTCGTTGCGTCTGGTCGCTGGGTCGCCATAACCAAATGAATTCCTGCTGCACGTGCTTTTTGCGCTATACGTTGCACACAGGCTTCTACCTCTTTACGTGCCAGACTCATCAAATCTGCAACCTCGTCAATAATAATGACCATATATGGCAGGTCTGACAAATCAATTTCCTGTGTTTCAAACAGCAATTCACCAGTTTCTCCATCTGTACCAACCGCGACCTGTTTAGTCATTTTTTCACCACTGGCACGCTTTTGTGCAGCGATTTCATTATATGATTCAATATTACGCGCATTCAACTGTTGCATTTGCTTATAGCGTTCTTCCATTTCACGAACCGCCCATTTTAATGCGTTCACAGCAGGTTCTGGTTCCAGTTTTACAATTGGTGTAATCAAGTGTGGAATATCATCCCAAAATCCGAAATCCACACCCTTTGGGTCGATAATAATCAACTTGCACTTATCCGGGGTAAAGTGATACACGATTGACGTAATGATTGATTGCACGAACACTGATTTCCCAGACCCCGTACGTCCAGCAACCAACATATGCGGCATCTTTGCCAAGTCAAAATACATTGGATTACCACCGATATCCACCCCCAACGCCAATGGTATTTTATACTTTGATTCAGTAAAGGACGGATTTTCCAGCAATCCACGATAACGCACTGTTTGACGGGTTAAATTCACCATTTCAACACCAATTAATTGCGTACGTGGAATATGCGCAATTCTGATACTTTCTGTTGCCATTGCACGTGTCATATCTGTCACAGTCTTATTAACATCTGCCATACGCGTACCGTCATCTGGCATAAATTCATACAATGTGACAATTGGCCCAGGTTTAATACCAACAACCTTTCCACGCACACCATATTGTGCGAATTTCACCTCCATACTACGTGCGTTTTGTTTTAATTCTGGTGTGACTGAATACTTACTAAAATTCGATTTTTCCAACAATTTAGTATCTGGTAATTCATACAAAGACACTGCAGGCACAACTTTTGGCACAGGCGCAACAGCAACCTTTGACTTAGCGGGTTCTTTTTTTACCTCTGCCTTACGTCCCATCAATATTTGTTTAACTTTTAGCTTTGGTTCTTTTTTTTCATTTTTTTCACCCATCGCATTTAATTTTTCCGTCAGACTTTTCATCGAAACATTTTCACTTTCTGCCCCGACCTTAGTCATCTTAAATGCACCAGCAAATACGCGAATCCATTTTATAAACAAACGCCATGCCCCGACCAGATGACTGATTTTCACATGTAAAATAGTACCACCCAGCCACAAGAACAGCAAAACCGAAAAGATACCCAAAACTATCGCCACACTACCAAACCAAGAATCCAAATCTGCTGCTGCGATTGCCCCAAATAATCCACCTGCATTTGCAGACAGCACACCAAACCCAACCGCACCGGCACACACTGCAATTATACCACGCAGAATATTAAATTCTGGGCTGACATCATTTTTTAATCCAATCAAATGTCCTGCCCCCAAACGAATGCACGCCAAGAAAACAAACATACTTGGCACAAATCCCAATGCATAGCGCATCAATCCAACAAAATACCCAATCCAAGACTGCTGTCCGAATGTGCTTACAACAGCGACCCCATCCAGATAAGGATCAAAAAAAATCAAAGCAAAAATTGCCCACATTCCAAACAAACAAAATAACGCCCCAACCAAACGCGACAGCATTTCCTTTAAGGCACCAGAAATACGTTCCGGCAAAAATTTAGATTTCTTTTTCATAGCCCCTATATTTTATCATAAAAAAGCAAAAAAAAACAGGCGATAATTTATCGCCTATTTTATTTTTTTAATAACAATCCTTTGACGACATCTGCAACAACCATACCGATAAACGCCCCCAACAAAACATCACTGGGCCAATGTGCCCCAACCGCAATTCTTGACACGCCGACCAATACAGCCAACCCCCACGTCAGTGGTTTATACTTTGGCAACAACATACCAATCATAACCAATCCCGCAAAACTAACCGCAGTATGCCCAGACGGCATTGAATTAAAAGCCCAATCTAATGACGGTGGGAAAAAGCCGGTCATATCCAGTGCTTCAAAAAATATTGGTCTTGCACGTCCAATAAATATCTTTAAAAGCTTAACTAACACGCCCGCGGTTAGAACACTATAAAAAATCAAAAATGCATTATTATTTTTTGTATTTGCCAAGAAATTACGCACATAAGAAATCAAACCAACTTTTCGTCTGTTGACAATAAATTCACAATCTGTATTTGCGCACTTTTTTATACAGAAAATTACAGCCGCCACCGCAGTTGCAACAAACCACACTTTGTCATCAAAAATCGCACTTAATATATGAAAAAATCTGCAATCTAATTCACGAAACAGTACAAACAAAGGCTTATCAAAGAAAAAAACACCCAACAAAACCAACAACATCACCAGCAATGCTGCCAATCCCATTTTACGCCATTTAATTTTGTTATCTGTCGTCAAGAACATATCACACCTCGCTATTTATTAATTAACAAAGATTCGTAAACCTTATCATCTGTCAAGATTTTTACTGCCACTGCCATTGCAACAGCATCTTCGTCTGTACCACTTGTTATAACCGGACAACCACGTCTGACATCTGCAACATTTACCGCAGGTTCTTTATTAAAATCACGCGCTTGAAAGTCATTATTTATCACATTTAAAAAGAAGGCATTTTGTTGTTGCTTTGTTCTGATGTTTGATAAACAAACCAGCGGAAAAACCCCACGTCCATCAATTTCAACCCCTTGTCCTGATTTAATTGACTTATTCAGCAACTCTAACAATGCCCCATTTTTCAATTCAATTTTCGTCGCTATACGTGCAGTTCCTGCGGTTGGTGTTCCGACTAAAACCCCACGTCCGTTTTCATAAATGCTTGACACCACTGCCTCTGCCGTTCCACGCGTCATATCCGACATCAAGGCCACCAACGGCTTATCCGTTATTGCCTGACCAGATGGAACAACCTCTAATTCATCCATTGCTGTTTCGACGATACGCATAACAGGCACACTTCCGACAAACATCCCTGCAAATCTGGCAGCCGCTTTTTCATCGTCACCTGTTGCAGCACGCAAGTCTAATACAATTCCCGAAACGTTTGGATATCGTGCCAAGGCTTCGTTAACAATATCAACCGCTGAATTAGATAGCTTATGCACAACTATTTCCAACAATCCACCCCATGCATCATCATCACGATATATAATATCTGCATCTGTTGAAACAACCGTTGCACGACGCAAAACCACCGCCTTTTCACCAAATGGTGTCAAAACCTTCATCTTTGCAGTACCAGAATTAAAACCAATCAAGACCCTTGACAAATCCGCATCATTCATTTCCTGAACATTTCTGCCATTGATTTGCACAATTAAATCCCCAACACTCAGTCCTGCAATATCTGCAGGCGATGCTTTATAAATATTTCTTACGCGAAAATTTCCACGTTCATCACGAAATCCCTCTAACCCCAAGCTGGTTAAAATTCTGCCATCTTCATTTATCTCTGCCTGTGGGTCTAATACATAACGTCCGTTTTCATCAATTCCGCGCACCAAAGCATTAACAACATACGCGTAAATTTCATTTTTTGACATTTTCTTCAAGGCCGCATCATTTTCACGCATCTTCAGAACCAATGCGGTTGTAATTTCACCATATCCATTCCAATCTTTTGGCTCTGGCCGCGGGAAATTTCCAACAACTGCATCTTTCCACACCAATACAACCCTATCATCTGTGGCGGCAATATGTGCATCCTTGTTTAAATTTTCTAGGCTTTCAATTGCGATATTCAGACTTTTCCCAGCCCAATTAACATCATCCAAGCTCTCATAAATATTTGCAAAAGTCCGCGACAGCTCAAATACCGGCAACCCATCTTGAACAGGTTCATCCTTAAAGAATAAATCAGCAGCAAAAACAGGTGTCAATGACAGAAAAGAATATAAAAACACAAAAATCTTTTTTATTTTCATCAAAATCCCCTCCTGTCTTGACAACATACACTCTATTTATTGTCTGCATCACGCAAATTAAAGTGATACAACATAATATTAGAAATATAAATACTTGTAAACGTACCCATAATTACACTGAATCCCATTGCGTATGCAAATTCGCGTAAAACCTGTCCACCGAACAAAGACAACCCAAACATCGCCAACAGTGTTGAAACACTGGTCAACATTGTACGACGCAACATTTCATTGACTGACAAATCGATAAGGTCCCCCATTGGCATCTTGTGATATTTTTTGACATTTTCATCAATTCGGTCATAGTTAACAATCTTGTCATTTATTGAATAACCAATTCCCGTCAAAATAACAGCAATCGCCGTCTGATTAAATTCCAATCCTGTGATTGAAAAGAACCCAAACATCAGCACAAAATCCAAGAACAGTGATACAAATGCACCAACTGCATAGCCCCCTTTATACCGAATCCAGACATATATTGCCATCATAACGAATGCGAACAATATCGCCAAAATACCGCCACGAACCAATTCGCCACCGATTTTTGGACCAACCACCTGTACCTGAGTATATTCAACATTATCACCCAAGATATTTTTTATTTCTGCCACACGTTCATTTTGTGTCGCATCGGTTGCACCCTTTGGCAACCCCAATCTAATCAAGACAGAATCGCCATCAACCGTCTGCAATTCCGGTTTAAATTGTTCTAATGCGGTTCTCATTTGTTCAACACCATAATTTTGAACAATTGGTTTAACCTCCATTGCGATACCACCAGAAAAATCAATACCGTAATTTAGTCCACGCACAAACAGCGATAATACAGACAACACGATAAACATTCCGGAAACAATGTATGATAACTTGCGATATTTCATAACCTGCAATTTCATAATACTACCCCTTTGCACTTTTACTTTTTACCACCGACAAAGCCGATTTTTTTATTTTTGCCATTCATATACCAATCGACCAACACTTTTGTCAACCAAACACATGTAAACAATGTTGTCAAAATACCAATTGATAAAGTGACTGCAAACCCGCGAATTGGACCGGCACCAAACTGGAACAAAACCAAACCACAAATCAACGTAGTTAAATTTCCGTCCAACACAGCCTTCATAGCCTTATCAAACCCCAGATTAACCGCACGCAATGACGGGGTACCTGAACGAACCTCATCACGTATACGTTCAAACGGCAAAACATTTGCATCCACCGCCATTCCCAACGTCAACACGATACCAGCAATACCTGGCAATGTCAGGGTTGCACCAAACAAAGCAGTCAATCCGACAATCATACCCAAATTAACCATCAAAGATATTCCTGCAATCACACCAAAGCCACGATACACGATGAACAAGAACAAGAAAATAAACATCACCCCAACAATGGCCCCCAGCTTTCCACCTGCAATTGTATCAGCCCCCAGACCGGCCCCAACGGTACGTTCTTCGATAACCTGCAATGGCGCAGGCAATGCACCGCTTCGCAACAACACCGCCAAATCCTTTGCCTCTTGCAAGCCAAAACCACCAGAAATTTGTCCACGTCCACCTGGAATTGGTTCAC
The DNA here is from genome assembly GCA_017409215.1 of Alphaproteobacteria bacterium. Lineage (GTDB taxonomy): Bacteria > Pseudomonadota > Alphaproteobacteria > Rs-D84 > Rs-D84 > Enterousia. Next base: position 15,688 of record JAFQTD010000029.1, on the reverse strand, counting down.
GAATAACGGGCGCAGATAAAACCTTGCCATCCAAAACAATTGCAAATCTTTCATTCACGTGTTCTGTGGTAAGTTTTGCGAATTTTCTTGCCCCCGTCGCATCAAATACAGTTGATACAACCGGCATATTATTCTGGTCAAAATCAGCCTGTGAATCCTTTAACGATTCCCCAGACACTTCAACCCTTGAATACACAGGCACCGTCTGCCAAGGCATATCCATATAAGGCAAAAATTCAGTACCATTTGGCGCGCGCCCAGATGCAATCTGTTCAGGCGACACATTTTCATTAACCAAATGGAAAGTCATTTTTGCAGTCTGTCCAATCAACTCCTTGATTCTTTCAGGATTATCAACCCCTGGCAACTGCACCAAGATATATTTTCCACCCTGACTTTGAATCGAAGGTTCCTTGGTCCCCAGCGCATCAATACGACGACGAACGATTTCGATACTGCGCGCCAATGCATCTTTTACCATTTCTTCTTTTTGGGCATCTGAATAAGACAAATAAACAGTTTTATCATCCGATGTAATATCAACTGTATTTCCCAAAACCCTTTTCAAACGTCCCTTGGCATCAGAAACCTGATTTTCATCGCGCACAACAAAAGAAACCCCACCATCAACATTACGCAACCCAGAAAAACGAATTACCCCTTTTTCTCTATCTATTAATGCACTGCGGGTTTCTTCATACAACTGTTCCGCTTTTTCCTGGAACATCGTATCCGTATCAACCTCTAACAATAATTGTGCACCACCCTTTAAATCCAACCCCAAAGACACAGGGGCAATCCAAGATGGAAAATACGGCGCCAATTTTGGCGACATCGTTGGCACCGCCAACAAAACACAAAACGCTGCAACCAGAACAACAGCCAACTTCTTAAACATACCAAACTACCTTTTCTTTATTCTTCTACGGATGCGACCGCATTTTTATTTACTTCGATAACAACCCCCTTGGCAACTTCCAATTCGATTGTTTTTTCATTAACCTTTTTTACAGTTCCATAAATACCAGCGGCCATAACACGATTACCCTCTTTCAAGGAATCTAGCATTTTTTTATATTCCGCCATACGTTTTTTATTGGGACGAACCATCAAGAAATAGATTATTGCGAATACAACAGCACAATATAAGACCATTCCCCAAAATCCATTTTGTGGTTGTTGCACTGTCCCCGATTGAACAACTGTATTTACAACTTCTGCTGTCTGTTCCATATAAATTCTCCTTATTTAACAATTGAACCGTAGTAAAAAAACCTAGTATTGTAAAGAGAAATTACAAATTTTTTTATAAACGTTCGAACCAAGAATCCATTTCTGATAACGGGATAAATTTGTACACAGGCCGTCCATGATTACATTGCCCTGCCCGTTCTGTTTTTTCAATATCGCGCAACAAAGTATCCATCTGCAACATATCCAACTTTTGTCCCGCCCGCACCGAATGATGACACGCCCAATTAGCCAGTTTCAAATGCAATTTTTCACTTAATTGTGACGAATGTCCATTTTCACGCACTTCATCTGCAACACTTTGCAAGACCTGTTCCCAATCTAAATCCCAATCAGCAGGCTTTTCAAAAATCGCTATTGCAGATTCACCAAACGCATCCAACACCACCCCAGATTGTTTCAGTTCATCTGCAATCGTCATAATTGCCATAACATCTTCTTCACGCAAATTAATAACTATTGGTGTCAACAACGGCTGAGTCTTTATTTTATGCCCACGCAACTTTTCATACGTAATTCTTTCATGTGCAGCATGCTGGTCAACGACGACCATATTACCATCCTTGTATGCGATAATATATTTATTAGCAATCTGTCCAACGACCCGCCCCAAAGGCGGTTCAACACTTTGAACAGGCTGCTGCCCCAAATCATCTTGACGAACGACCGGCCTTATATCCTGAAAGTTTCCAAATTCACGTGCAATTGGTTTATCTGCGACTTTAAACGAATCAGTCCTGATACCAAAGTCAAATCTTTGTGGTGCAGAAACCTGTTGCAACGTCATTGATGGTTGCGAAACAACTGTTTTTTCGACCTGTGGCACCATTGTTTTTGCCAATCTGTCCCGCAAAGATTTTATTATAAAAGACCTGACATGCGTTGGCTCTAAAAAGTGTACTTCTGTTTTTGCAGGCGACACATTCACATCAACCGCATTTGTCGGCAGACTAAGATACAATGCGCACAGCGGAAATTCACGCGCATGCATAACATCCATATACGCGGCCCGTAACGCCCCAACCAAAACCTTGTCTTTAACAGGACGCCCATTTACAAATAAATATTGATCAACACTAGACGCGCGTCGCAACGTTGGTTCTGACACAAACCCCATCAGACGCATCCCAACAGTCGACCCAGATGCAACATCTAAATCCAACATACGCCCCACGACGTCTTGCCCCATAACAGATTCAATACGTTTTAATAAATCCTCATTCTTTGCAAAATGCCACTTATTATTCAAAACAAAACCAACATCAGGTCGCGCCATGGCCAGCCTTTTAACGACCTCCAGCACTGACATCATTTCTGCCCTATCACCCCGCAAAAACTTCAATCGCGCAGGTGTTTTTGCAAACAAATTTTTTACCCTTATTCTTGTACCTGTTTGCCAATCCGAAGGGCGGATTTCATGCGTATTGCAGTCAATTTGCCAACCATTTTCATCCACCCCATTACACGTATCAATTGTCATATCTGAAACAGATGCAATTGATGGTAATGCCTCACCACGAAATCCCATAAAATTTATATTTAACAAATCATCATCTGGTAATTTAGACGTTGCGTGTCTTGTAATTGCACATGCCAAATCATCACGTGTCATACCACCACCATTATCGATAACAGAAATTAATGTTCGTCCACCATCAACAACATCTATCACGATTTGGTCGGCCCCGGCATCTAATGCATTTTCCACCAATTCCTTAACCACACTTGCAGGTCTTTCTACAACCTCGCCCGCTGCGATTTGATTAATCAAAAAATCAGGCAAAACACGTACAGACATATCCTTTCCTTCTTTTCTACGTCCTAATTCTTAAAACTAACCTCTAGGATTTCATATTCTTTTTCACCCGATGGCAACTTTACAACACAGGTATCACCTTGGCACTTGCCAATCATTGCGCGCCCAACAGGCGATGTACAAGATATCACCGTTTTTCCATCAGATTCAATATCCGACAAAATTCTGCATTGCATTTTATTGCCATCTTCATCCTCTATCAATACACGTGCGCCAAAAACGACACGATTACCACTTAACGAATCGATATCTATCACAGATGCATTTTCTATAACATTTTCAATAAACCTGATACGATTATCAATCTGGCGTTGTTTTTCTTTTGCCGCGCTATAATCTGCATTTTCCGACAAATCCCCCAAAGACCGCGCCCACTGCACAGTTTTTAATATCTCGGGTCTTTGTACTTCCTTCAAATCCTTTAATTCTTTAATCAGGCTATCAAACCCAGCCCTTGAAATTGGTTTTTTTTCCATGTTTCATCCTATTTTTTTATCTGACGAATTATAAGCTATCATTTTAATTTTGCAATTATCAAATTTACACTGTATACTATACATAATTATGTTTAGGCAAAATATCTTAACACGATTTCTATTACGACGCTTTTTTTCTGGCGTTGGTCTTGTTATGCTGATTGTATGTGGTGTTATATTCGCTGTGACGTTTGTTGAACGACTGCCATCTAACCCGACTGCAATTCACGCATTATACGATTCATGGATACGATTACTTGAATATGTACCGATGTTTTTACCACTGGCAGTATTTATGGGCACGCTGCTAACCGCATACAATCTTACAAAATCTAGCGAGAATATTATTATATCCAGCGCTGGCCTATCACCATTTCAATCGACTGGTCCATTTTTAATCGGTGCATTTTTAATCGGTTTATTTGCCACAACTGTTATCAATCCATATTCTGTAAAGGTAAGTTCCAAGGACCTTACCCCTGAACAATTACAGTTAATTGATAATAAAATATGGTTACGGGAATCATCTACTAATGGCTATATAACAATGAACGCGAAAGCCATGCACAAATCTGGTTCCGACTTAATATTTGACGATGCCATAATATACATCCAAGACACAAACTTCAAATTAAAGAATCGCGTGACTGCGGACAAGGTAAAACTTTCTGATTCTGGGTTATCTGCCACCGACGCAACGATATGGTCATCTGACGACACATTACTGCAATCAGATTGGCAGCTATCAACATTACTTAATCCCCAAACCGTTCTTGACCGTTATTTGCAACCGGACAGTATTTCATTTTGGCAACTACCTGATTTTATCAGGCGCATGGAATCAATTGGTGTACCTGTTCGCGCCCATCGTGTGCAACTGTGGACACTGCTGTTTTTACCATTAACTATGGTATCTATGGCATTACTTGGGGTTGCATTTTCACAGACGAAACAACGTCGCAATTACTCATTTGGGATAAAATTTAGTCTTGGTATAATAACGTGTTTTGCGGTTTATTTCCTAACAAATTTATTTAATGCATTGGGCACAACCGGCGCACTTCCCGCGGTACTATCGATAATCGCCCCCCCACTTATCATAATCGCTGGTGCTGGCATATTTATCACCAGTTTTGACACCATATAACACTTGCTTTAATCAAAGGAACCGAAATGCCGTCCAAGAAACATTCACGCACTAAATTCAGAACATTCCTAATATGGGCGCTAATAATCGCATTGATTATCTTAATGTTTATATCATTTTCGACACCACAACACCTAACGGAAATAGTAGTATATCCATGAATTATATAGACATATTTTTAGAAGCATTATCTGCAGAAAAAGGTCGCAGCACAAAAACATTATCCAGCTATGAAAGCGACCTTAGGCTGGCAAACAACTCTATTTCTGGTGGATTGATTAACGCAACCACAGACAGTTTGCAAAACTATCTATCATCACTATCTGAAAAACCATCTTCTATTTCACGCAAGGCATCTGCACTGCGTGGTTTTTACAAGTTTTTAATGCTTGAAAAAATCATAACAACAAATCCAGCAACTAATTTAGAATTACCCAAGCAGGTACGCGCATTACCAAAATTTTTAACAATTGACGAAATCGAACTATTGATATCCAGCGCTGGTGACATCAAGACCTCTACCCGTCTTCGCGCAATGATAGAGCTGTTATATGCGTCCGGCCTGCGTGTATCTGAACTGTGCGAACTGCCAATGACTGCCATTCTGGGCGACAAATTACTAATCCATGGCAAAGGCGCCAAGGAACGCCTTGTCCCTATGCACCAATCTGCAATGGACGCGCTGAATAAATGGCTGTGCGTTCGCGACACACAAACCGAATCAAAATATGTATTCCCCAGCAATGGCAAATCAGGCCACATAACACGCGACGGATTCTTCAAGATATTAAAGAAATGCGCAATATTATCTGGCATATCGCCATCACGTGTCAGTCCGCACGTCCTGCGTCATTCATTTGCATCACATTTATTATCTGGTGGCGCCAATCTGCGTGCGATACAAACAATGCTGGGTCACGAAGACATTTCAACCACCCAAATATACACTCACGTCTTACCCGAAAAACTACAAGAAACTATTACACAGCATCATCCGCTATCTAAATCCAAAGGACAATAATAATGATAAAAAAATGCGATAAACCTGGTTGCACCAAGGCCGGCACATGTCGTGCACCAAAATCACGCGATTTAAAAGACTATTGGTTTTTCTGTCAGGAACATGCCGCAGAATACAACAAGAATTGGAACTATTACGCAGATATGTCCCCCGAAGAAATAGAAGCCGACTGGGAACGTCAAACATTTGGCGAACCCTTAAAAGACACAAAATCTGGCAACCAAGATGCCAACGATTATACAAAATTCCTGAACGATTTTATCACAGGGCGCAGCAAATTCGATAAAATTCCCACAAAAAGCAAACTACCTACAAATGTCACATCTGCATTAAAGGTCTTTGAGCTTGGCATTTATGCCACCTGGCGTGAAGTTGGCACAAAATATCGTGCCTTGGCAAAAAAATACCACCCAGACACTGCCACAGACAAGAAAAATGCAGCAACAGAATTTGCACGTATATCGGCGGCATACGACATCCTAAAAAAACACTTTGGCAAGAAATAAAAAACACAAATAAAAAATGACTATCCAGAAAAAATATGATATAATCATCCGTATGAAACAAACGGTCTATTTTTGGTTAAGTTTTGCCCTTGTCATCATATTGGCGGTCTATTTTTCTGTACGCACGATTACAACGTTTTCTGGTCGTGGTCCGGTGTCGCACATTCACAATATAACAATAGTATCTGATACAAACGACAAAAACCTATCTAACATCCAGAACGCTATTTCTATTCCAACTGGTGCAACATTAAAAACAATCAGCCTATCTGATATAAACAATCAAATTCTATCTGTCCCCACTGTTAACAAATCATCGGTCCGCCGAATGCCGAATGGCAATTTATCTATCAAGGTTTCTACGCATCAGGCTGTTGCACTATGGACTGATGGCGTTTATTACTATCCCCTATCTGCCGATGGTGATTTAGTTAAACAACCAACCGAACACCGCAACATTGACAACATTGTATTTCGCGGCGAATTACCAGACGACATATCAAACATAACAAAACAGGCGCATAAATTACTTGGCTATATTGATTACTTGGAATTTATTGAAAATCGTCGCTGGAACATACATACATCAAGCGGAATTATAATAATGCTGCCCGAAGAAAATTATACAACCGCAATTAATACAATCGTTTCATTACACAACAACTACAGGCTTCTTGATAAAGAATTGCAAACCATTGATATGCGCGATTCATCAAGAATCCTGGTAAAATAAACCACGCAGATGAATTTAATATCATCATCTTTTTTATGCCTTGACATCGGCACCTATGGTGTACGTGGCATTGCACATCACATTAACAATGGTCATATTGACCGTTCTGCATATTTCACAACAGACAGTTCTGATACCAGCTTTGCAATAAAATCCGTAATTGACGAACTTGAACATCAGCTGGGCACACATTTTGACAGCGCCTATATCACTGGCAATTTTGGCCCATCAAAATTTAACATATCTGTACAAAACACCGTATGGGGGTCAGAACATAAAATAACCATTTCTGACATTCGCAACCAGATATCGAAAATAAATACCCCTGACAATTTTTTCCCGCTACATATTATTCCACTGCGTTATGACACCCCATCATCCAGAAATATGTTAACCCCAATCAATCATATTGACCTGCAATTACTTTCCACATTCAGTTCTATATTTTATTCGCAACCAGGAATCAGTAAAACCCATGATTTAATGCGTACAGCGCATATTCAACCCATTGCTTTTTTTGACCCACAATATATACAAAACAATATATATAGACAGGCCAAACAACCAACTATGTTTATTGATTTTGGTGCCGAATATACCAGCGCATCCATCTGGACAGATCGTGGCCCCGTATGGCACACTAAAATTCCACTTGGTGGCACAAACATAACCAATGCACTGTGTGAAAAGTTTAATATATCACCAGAATCTGCCACAACGATAAAGCACAATGTATCATCCTTACTATCCAAAGAAATGGACAGATTTACCCCTGCCGACACTGCATACGATTTTTCAAGGGGTGACATAAATGATATTGTTATGCCATTATTAATTGACATAATATCAACTATCAAAGAACAAAGCCTTGATGCGCTAAGGAAATATAAACCCACAAAAATAATTATATCTGGTGGTGGTGCCGCTATCGAAGGTCTGCGTGACTTCGTTGAAAACACATTTGCAACAATCACCGACATTCTGCCATCTGATGCTACTGTACGCGCATTATCCGACTACATCTGGCGATGCGAGGCATCACATCGCACAAAATACATTGCGCACCACGACAAGCTAAATCGGTATTCTAATTTTATAAAACGTCTATTTAACAAAAAACCAAAAAAGAAAAAACGTTTTATTCCAATAATGCCCAGCACCTTGTCATTCGATATGCGCAATCCTGAAACCTATAGTCTGTTCAAATCAGGCGACATATCAATGATACACGTTGACATTATGGACGGCTTTTACGTAGACCGAATCGCCGGCAGTATATCTGAACTAAAGATGATTCGCAGTCAAACAAACGCACATCTGCACGTGCATTTAATGACCGAAAGCCCAACCGTTTGGGCATCCGATGCGATTGCAGCCGGTGCAGACACAATTATACTATCAACGAACACATCTGGCCTACGCAATGCAATAAAGACAGTTCGTGCAGCGGGTCGTCGTGTTGGTATTGCCCTGCACCCAGATTCGCCCGTATCATTACTGAAAACAATTATCAAAGACATAGATGAAGTAATGATAATGTCGGTTCCCCCTGGTGCAGCCGGACAAACATTTGACCCCACTGCCACACGCAAAATAACTGCACTTGCCGCCACGCGCAAAAAATACGGATTAAAGTTTACAATATCTGTTGATGGTGGCATAAACGACAAAACCGCGGCATTATGTTGGGCTGCTGGGGCAGATTTACTGGTCAGCGGCTCATATCTTGCCAAATCACATGATTTTCCACTGGCGGTACAAAGTCTATTACCAAACACCGACACCAAACATTAAAACACCGACTATTCGTCGGTGTTTTTTTTACAAACATTGCATCTAGGGATATTGGTTCAGGACTATACAAAAGCCTGTATTGTCATGCGATGTCTGTACAGCCTTTTTTCATCAGGCAATATAAATATACAAAAAAAACATAAAAATATCTATACACTTTTATTCCCAACACACCATCAACGATGGTGTAAAACTATTTCAATATTTCATCTGCAATTAAATTCACTGCATTATTCGCAACGATTGCCTTTTGCGCCATTTTTACCAAACGTGCAGGATTATCAAACAAATCGTTTAATGTTGCGGTCAACCATTTTACTGTAAATTTACTTTGTTCTATTGCGAACCCACCACCATTTTTCGCGAAACTTTCTGCATTTGCAGCCTGGTCTGGATTGATATTCAGCGGCACCAATATTGCAGGCCGCCCGATTGTTTGCAATTCAACAACTGTACTTGCCCCACTTCTGCCAATTACCAAATCAGCATCTACAATTGTTTCTGCCATATTATGAATAAAAGACAACACATTCGCGTGAATTTTATTATCCGCATAAAACTTTTGCAGTCTTTCAACGTTTTCTGGTCTAGTTTGATGTGTGACGAATATTTTTTTATTTTTCATCGCAACAATCGCCTGTGGCACAACATCATCCAATATTTGTGCCCCCAATGACCCACCAGTCACCAACAATTTACCATTTTCTGTCAAAGGCGCACCTGCGACATCCAAAAAATCACGTCGCACAGGCAACCCTGTATAAACAACACGCGTATTTTTGTTTGTTATTCCTGCGACATTTGGGAAACTGGTCATCAAAGTCCGCACCCACCGCATTACAAACTTATTTGCACGACCAATCGCAGCATTTTGTTCATGCAAGAATGTTGGTATCTTCCACACATGCGCAGCAAATACCGCCGGCACAGATGCATATCCACCAAAGGCAACGACTCTACTTGGTCTATCCACCACGAATCGCAAAGTCAATGCAAGTGCCGACACCCCAATTTTACCCAACGCCCATATTTGCTTAATTTTTGATTTTGCCCCCACGCCCGACGCCCACACATGAACAATTCTTGCGCCCTGTGGGGCATTTTTTTTGACCATTTCTCTGACGCGTCCATCACAAGAAATAACAACTTTATTTCCGCGTTTTACCAGTTCTTCTGCCACACTAAGTGCCGGAAACACATGTCCGCCTGTTCCACCTGTTGCAATCCATACTTTCATAATTAATCCCCCATCTTTTTCCATTTATCTTCACGAATCAGCGCTAAAATAAATCCGAACAATACACAATAAGACAACAATGAACTGCCCCCATAAGAAATAAAGGGCAACGTCATACCCTTTGGTGGTATTATCCCCAATGTTGTCAGCATATTTATACAAACCTGTGCACCAAACAACGCAGCCCCACCACCAACAGCATACAGAACGAACAAATCCTTTGCCTTTGTTGCACTAGTAATCAATCGTTTTATCACATAAAGCAAAACGAACAATAATGCACATCCACCCAATGCCCCTAAATCCTCTACTATAACTGCAAAGATAAAATCAGTATGCGAATCTGGCAATCCCTGTTTTACAAACGAATCATCACCTGCCCCCAACAATCCCCCATTTCTTAATGTATCCACAGACTTATTCACCTGCATTGCCTCCCCTTCACCGGTAAAGAAGGTCATAAATCTTCTATGCACGTGTGGCAACGTCACGAACGCAACTGTCAACATCACCGCAGCCAACACACCAAACAACGGCACACAGAACAAAGGCAAACCCGCAACAAACAACATTGCCCCCCACACTGCGAAATATAAAACAGACGTTCCAAAATCTGGATGTTTAAATATCACTAACAACACAGGAATAAAAATCAGTAAATAATAACACCAACTCAACCAAGTATCGAAACGCCACGCATCTTTATTTGTGAAAATATTTTCGCCATATTTTTCTTTCATTTTGCTCAAGAAAAAAGCAGTCATTATAACGAACCCAGGCTTCATAATATCTGCTGGCATAACATTAAAAGCCCCCAGCGACACGAACCTGGCAGAACCATTAATAACATGCGGTGCCAGCACAGTTATTGGCAACATCGCCAATCCAATCAGCAAATTAAGTCCTGCCAACTTCAGCACCCATTTTTTGCTAAGGAAACTTGCAAAAAACAAGGCCCCCAATCCCAATCCATAAAACGGTAATGCCTTTACCAGAAAAAAGAACCAAGGTTGATTAATTCGTTCTGCCGCAACAGACCCTGCAGACACAGAAAACACCAGCGACAACAACATCATCAACAACACGCACAGCAACAAAGGTCTGTCTACTTCAAACAGCCAACTGGTCAATCTGCTTTCTTCTGTACGAACGATTCCAAACATATCAATCTTTCTTTATGCGAATTTCAAGAACACCAGTGCCAATCCAGAAAATAGTATTGACAGCACAAAAAATCTTTCAACTATTTTTGTTTCTGGCCACCCCAATTCTTCAAAATGATGATGCAAAGGCGCACGCCTAAAGATACGTTTTCCTGTACCCGAAATTTTTCTTGTTATTTTGAAATACATTGTCTGGGTAAACGAAGACAACAAAATCAACACCATCATACCAGCAGCAACCCCCATAACCAATTCCGATTTTAACAACATTGCAACCGTTCCCATAAATCCCCCCAGCGCCAACGATCCAACGTCACCCATAAAGATTGATGCAGGTTTCGCATTATACCACAAGAACCCCAGCACACCACCCAATGCTGCACCTAATACCGCATACAATCCACTTGCCTCTGGCAGGAACATAACCGTATCCATAAAACCAATGCGCGTTGCACCATACAGTGCAACAATCAACACGACCAAAACTGGCATATATAATTTTGACAACATACCATCCAATCCATCTGTAATATTTGTTGCATTTGCACTGCCACAAATCACGAAATAGGAAAATACATAGTACCAAAATCCCAACGGCAAAATAATTCCCGCCCCAATTGCCAAGGAATACTCTGGTATATATGGTGGCATTGTTTTATTAATCATATATGCCAGAATAATAACAAAGACACCTTCGACAACCAAACGTGTCAATGGCGACAAACCATTTGCCGCCTTTTTTGACTGCGAAGTCACCTTTTTATAATCATCAACAAACCCCAGTCCCCCAAACATAATCAATGCGGCCAACGCAATCCATGCCACAGAACTTCTAATTGGCATAAACAATATACTTCCAATCAAAATCGCCATAACAATTAAAATTCCACCCATGGTTGGTGTACCTTGTTTTTGCAAATGCGCCTGTGGTACATTTTCACTGATTGGCTGTCCTTTTTTTTGCATTACACGCATTGCGTTTATAAACCACTTACCGCACATCAACATTATCAAAAACGCAACAAAGAAACCTGCTGCGAATTGCATCCAACCGCTTGCAAAGAACGACCAACCTAATTCCAGAAAATAACTTGTCAGCATCAGAAATCCTTTTTATTCCTTTTCGTCTGCATTTTATCACAAAAGGCAAATTAAACAAACTATAAACTAAATATTATTTACAGATAATTTCCTGCCCATCATTAATAAACATTGTCCACTCTCCCCCTTTTCCCCACAGGGTCAAAGTATCACCATTTTTCAAAATTCCGTCATATTTTTCCCCCGACGCAGACGGAACCAAATCCAGCAATAAACTTTCACCATTTATACGCACAGACAATTTTTCTCCATCTGCAACATAACGCATAGACACATCATAACTGCCACATACAGCAGATGTTTTTAACTTTTCACACGCAAACAACGCAGCGATTACTAAAACGGGCAAAATCAATTTTTTTATCAAAAGATGCCTCCTACAATTGGTTTTACTTCAAATTGTTTTGTCTGTGGCGCAGGATTAGGTTTTTGACCTGCCTTAAAAACCTCTTGAATAATCATACCATCTGGGTCATCTATTGCGGCTGCACCGCTACGTCTATTAACGCGCATAAATGTCAGTCCATTTGGAACCGCGAACGGTTGACTTTTTTCATCCTTCAACGCCTGTTTCATAAAGTCCGCAAAGACACGCGCCGCCATATGCGACCCCGCCCCTTTTCCCAAGGGTTTTGGTGTATCAAACCCCAGATAGACCCCCGCGATTAAGTCCTTGGTAAAACCGATAAACCAGACATCTTTGACGTCATTTGTTGTTCCTGTTTTTCCTGCGATTATGTGGCCTGGGACCCTTGCCTGTTTACCCGTTCCGCGTTCAACCGCCCCCTGCAATATAGAAACCATTTGATACAAACTTTGCGAATCAGACAATATAGTATTTTGGTTATCCACTTGAATTGGTTCCATCCCCTCTTGCCAATCCAATAAATCCACCTGCATTCCCCCCAAGACGCGTCCATATCTATCTTCGATATAATCCACCAACTTTGGTTTTATTGCATAACCACCATTAACAAATGCCGAATACCCCAGCACCAATTTTTCCAATGTTGTTTCACCCGACCCCAATGCCATAGACAAATTCATATTTTGCATATTATCGGGATAAACCCCAAATCTTTGTGCGACTTCGATTGCATTCTGCGTACCAATTTGTTCCACCAATCTGACTGTTGGAACATTTCTTGATGTTTCCAAAGACAACCGCAACGGCACATCCCCCAAGAATTTTTTATCATAATTTTCAGGTTTCCACAAAGTATCATCTTCGCGCCATCCAACGATTGGCGCATCCAGAATCATTTTTTGTGGCGACCAACCGCGTTCCAGTGCGGCCAGATATACAAACGGTTTAATTGTTGAACCAACCTGTCTGTATGCCTGTGTTGCGCGATTAAAAGAACTCTCTTTGAACGACCGTCCCCCGACCATTGCCAAAATTCGTCCTGTATGTGGATTCATCGCGATAATTGCCCCCTGCAGTTTTTCATCGCGATTTTGATTAAACGCATCCAGTTCTTTGGCCAAGGCATTTGTTGCCGCGATTTGCAATTCTGGCACAATTGTTGTTTTTATATACAGTCCTTGATTATACAAGACCTCACGTCCCAGATTATTTAACAATTGTCTGCGCACATCCTCTGCAAAGTACTGAAATTCATCTTGCATTTGCGCTGTAAATCCGCTGTTTATATTCAGCTCTTCTTCTGCGGCAACATCTGCCTGACTTTGTGTAATAAATCCCTCTTCTACCATACGGCGCAAGACATAATTTCTGCGTTCAATTGCACGACTTCTGTTATTTGGTGCCTTGGGCAACGATGCCAGAAACGCACACTCTGCCAACGACAGTTCTGATACCGGCTTGTTAAAATACATCAGCGCAGCCGACCCAACACCATACGCGCGCGCCCCTAAGAAAATCTGATTCAAGTACAAGGTCAAAATATGTTCTTTTGAAAAACTTCTTTCCAATCGCAGTGCCAGAATTGCCTCTTTAATTTTTCTTGCAATTGTACGTTCTGATGACAAAAAGAAATTTTTTGCGACCTGTTGTGTTATTGTTGACGCCCCCGACAAAGGCGCATTAACACCAAAAAATCTGGCTGTATTATTTATAACCGCACGTAATATTCCCTGAACATCAATCCCGGGATGTGTCCAAAAATTCTGGTCTTCTGCCGCAATAAAAGCATTAATCAATTGTTGTGGCATATCATCATAATCAATAAAGACCCTGCGTTCTTCGGCATATTCAATCAACAGCGACCCATCAGACGCATACAGTCGCGTTGCAACAGGTGGCGCATACGTTGCCAACTTTTTATAATCGGGCAAATCATTTCCATAAATCAAAACCAATGCCGCAACTGTTGCGATTGCGACAACAAATCCCCAAAAAAATATATTTAGTAAAGCCTTACAAACTTTTTTTAATTTCATAACAGATTACATTTTACGACAAAATCAGTATATTTGCAAATATTTCATAAAAATAATCCCCCACACTCCCACTTCGTCATTCCCGCATCTGCCCCCGCCCTTACACTCTCGTCATTCCCGTATCGCGCCCCGCCCTCACTCTTCGTCATACCCGCGTATCGGCCCCCGCCCCCGTTCGTCGTCATTCCCGCGCAGGCGGGAATCCATTGCCCCGCAGGGACATCTTGATATTTTTTCTTTGTGCATTATAATTAGGCACTATGAAATCAGGCGGTTATGTTTATATCTTATCTTCCGGCCCAATGGGAACATTGTACATTGGTTCCACCACCGATTTAGTTGGACGTATTTGGCAACATAAAAATAAAATCATCCCAGGCTTTACTTCTAAATACAATATCAACAATCTGGTTTATTATGAATGGCACGATTCAATAAAAGAAATGGTTCTGCGCGAACGCCAATTAAAAAAATGGCAACGAAACTGGAAATATCGCTTAATTATTCAAAAAAATCCAGATTGGAATGATTTATACCCAGATGTATTATCTGAAAACGGTTATAACAATGAATAAAGGTCCCTGCGGGGCAATAGATTCCCGCCTGCGCGGGAATGACGTGTGTGTGAGCACCCTACAAAAATTATAAATCCTTGGTTCTTTGTCATCCTGTGGCTTTTTCGGGCCCCGCAAAAATTGCAAATTTTTGTGGGTGAATGCCCCACAGGACCCAGGTAGTGCCGATAATAAGGAATACATAACCTAGGTTCCATGGTCAAGCCATGGAATGACAATTTTTTTTTGCAAAAAAATTGTTAAAACAAAGAAAACAAAACCACACACCCAACACATCGCGCCCCGCCCCCGTTCGTCGTCATACCCGTATCGGGCCCCGTCCCACCCTCGTCATACCTGCGAAGGCAGGTATCCATTGCCCCGCAGGGACTTATTTTTGTGATTTTTCACACCCCACAAAAATTATAAATTAAGCTCTTGTCATCCTGTGGCTTGACCACAGGACCCAGGTGTATTCCTTTTTTT
>JAFQTD010000028.1 GCA_017409215.1 Alphaproteobacteria bacterium | reverse complement strand
TCGCCACCATAAGGCCATGCGTCACCGATTTTATCTGACAAATCGGTCACGTCAGCTTTATCCGCTTTTAAATCAAGGGCGGTGTTGGTGGCATAGTTGGTTAGTGCCTCGTCCAGAAAACTGCGTGATATAATCGATGCGCTGGCGCTGGAAATTGTTGCAAGTCCCAATATAATACCAGATGCTATAAATGAAATTTTAACCATTTTTTTGGTCTCTTCCTTTTTTAATTCGAATAAAAAAACCGCTACAGGAATTGTTAGCGGTCGGGGAGTTCACAAATCATATTATCATTGATCCTGTTCGGTTTTAGTGTAATACACCTGTTGTATATCGAACAGCCCCCCGACATTTTGTCAGGGTTTTATCAAGATAACGATGCAAATATAGAATATATCGATTGGATTGCGACGCATTGATATATTTGCACCGGATAATATGGGCTTGTGACGGCCCCGAACCCAATTCCCATTGGATTCATATGTGATTATATCATATATAGAAATTATAATGTAATAAAAAAATCCCCAATCGGGGATTTTATGTTTTGGGGTTAATTAATTTGGACAGGGATAATCGTTTGACGTTGCGCAGTGTCCAATGAATGATACTGGAATGGGACTGTTGCAAAGTCTATGTCTTTTAAGTCGATACTGCGAATTGCGCGATTGTACATGGTGTGATAATAAATCACACGATTTTGTAAATCTGTTGCGCAGGTCCATTGGGTCGCAGATGGCATATCGTTCGGTGCTGCGCCAACTGCAAATTGCAGCCCCAGCGGGACGTCAAAGTTGTTCAGGATGTGAAACGCCTGTTCAATGGTTTTATCTGCATTATCTTGTTGCAGTGAATATGTTTTAAAAAACGCCGCGCGGACAAATCTGGATGGTGGGGTGAAATCACCAGGTAAACCCAACATACCAGAACCAGAACCAAATGCACGCAGGTTTACCGGACCAAATGCGGTTGGTCCTGCTGTGCCGGGGTGCAGATTAACATAATTGTTCAAATTTGTTGTTTGCCATTCAAAGCCGGGGGAATTGGTTAGGACACCAATCTCGTTCTCGTAAAAATTAGGAACACCATTCACTATTTCCATAACGACCTGGCGACCATTGGGTTCTGTTATGCGCCAGTGAACGGTTGATGCAGATGGGTCTACATTTATTATTCGGACGTTGTTAATTGCGGTTTTGATTTGGTCGATTGTTGAAAATCGCGATAATATCCATGATACAACCTGAAAGTCGGCCAGTGATATATCTTTATCTGCTTCGTTGTATTCTTGGTATTCGCCGTATTTTGGAAAATAGAATAGGGCGGCGGACAGGCCTGCTTCGTTTGTGCCGTCAATTACGAATTCTGGTTGTTCAACTGCCAAACCCGCATAGCCGTACAATGATATAAACGACAGGCCATTCATTGTGCCGTCCGGTAATAATGATTGCTGGGAATGACCGCGTGGAACAACGGTGTAAAGATTGTTCATTTCTGCGCCTGACCAATCCATTGTGCGTGCAACAATGGTTGCGTTATCTTTGGATTTTAGGGTTATACCTGTGCAGGCATCAGCAGATTGAACCAGCGCAATGCATGCAGCAAGTGTTATGAAAAATTTAAATTTTGGCATTTTTTCTCCTTTGGGTTGCTGATTATATTATTTATATTTACTAATCGGTATGCCATAGGAGTCAATTCATTGAAAAATTGATGTTAAAAATTACCCCGATGATAAGGGGCTAACTGTATGTATTTTAGAAGAATTTTTATACAGGCAAAACTTTCTACTTGCATTGAAAATAAAAAAGCCTTATAATCTGCGGCGCATTGGGGCATAGTTTAATGGTAGAACTCCGGACTCTGACTCCACATATGCTACACAACAAAAAATCCCAGATTTCTGCATAATACAGCCTGAATTTCGGGCAAAAATGGCCGTTTAACATTTGTGCATATCACTGCATACAGGCTGGTTTAAGCTGGTCCGTATATAGTTTCAGTTTTACATATTTTTTACACACAAATTTTGGACTTTATTTTATATCAACAACCAATTGACCTTTGCTAAAAATATGGTATAAAAGACAAGCAGTTTAACAATTAAAAAACTAGGTGGAAAAAAATGAAATACAAAACACAAAAAGAATTAGACAGCCGCCTAGATATTTGCGCAATTGAAAATAGATGCGCAAATTTCTGGGAGAATACGAACACGTATGCATACGATGCAACTGCTTCTCGCGTCAATTCTTTTGTCGTCGATACTCCACCACCAACCGTATCTGGTTCTTTACATGTCGGGCATATTTTTAGTTATACACAAACAGATTTAATTGCGCGCTTTCAGCGCATGTGTGGCAAATCCGTATTTTATCCAATCGGTTGGGATGATAATGGTTTGCCAACAGAAAGACGCGTTCAAAATTACTATAATATCGCATGTAATCCAAAACTGCCTTATGACCCGGATTTTACCCCAGCGCATAATCCAGATGATAAATCGCCACGTCGCGAGGTTTCACGCCGCAATTTTATAGAGGCTTGTAAAATATTGACCGAACAAGATGAAAAGGTTTTTGAAGATTTATTCCGTAGAATTGGGCATTCTTATGATTGGAACTTGAAATATTCAACAATTAGTGACGAGGCAATTAAATTATCACAGGCATCGTTTATTGATTTGTTTAATAAAGGACATACACGTTCTGTTTATGCGCCAACAATGTGGGATGTGACCTTTAGGTCTGCGATTGCACAGGCAGAGGTTGAAGACCGCGAAGTTGATGGTTTTTTTCATGACTTGGAATTCAAAGTTCAAGGATCAGATAAAACATTTGTTATTGCAACAACAAGACCAGAATTATTACCTGCTTGTATTGCAATTGTTGCACATCCAGATGATGAAAGATATGCGGATTTATTTGGTAAAAATGCGATAGTTCCATTGTTTGATGTGATTGTTCCTATTGTACCATCTGAACATGCAGAAAAAGATAAAGGTACAGGTATTATGATGGTCTGCACATTTGGTGATGCCGCAGACGTTGCGTGGTGGAAACAATCTGGCTTGCCAATTAAATAAATTATTGGACTAGATGGTCATTTGATAGATGTTAAATTTGGCGAAAATGCATTTGAAACATTAAACGAAGATAAAGCCAATAAAAATTATTCTCAGTTGACGGGATTGTCTGCCGCAGATGCAAAACGTAAAATCGTTGAGTTATTACGTGCTGATGGTGCTTTGTTAGGCGAACCACGACCAATCAAACATTTTGTAAAGTTTTATGAAAAAGGCAATTTGCCATTAGAATTTGTATCTTCGCGCCAATGGTTTATAAAACTGTTGGAACATAAAGATGAATTAGTTGATGCAGGTATGAAAATCAACTGGAAACCATCTTTTATGCAGGCGCGTTTTGTTGATTGGGCAAAGAATTTGAATCAAGATTGGTGTATCAGTCGTCAAAGATTTTTTGGTGTGCCGTTCCCTGTTTGGTATAAGTTAGATAATGCTGGCAACCCAGATTTTGATAATCCAATTATTGCAGATTTAGACCAGTTGCCTGTTGACCCAATGAGTATGGCACCACGTGGTTATACAGAAGATATGCGCGGAAAAAATGGTGGGTTTATCGGTGACCCAGATGTTATGGATACTTGGGCAACCAGTTCATTGACACCACAGTTGGCAATGTCTATTGTGCCAAAGGGGTCGGATTTGTCTTTGCCAATGGATATCAGACCACAGGCGCACGAAATTATCCGGACGTGGGCATTTTATACCGTAGCCAAAGCACTATTACATGAAAATAAATTGCCATGGTACAATGCTTTGATAAGTGGCTTTATCTTGGACCCAGATAGAAAGAAAATGAGTAAGTCCAAAGGCAATGTGGTGACACCTGCACACTTGATAGACCAATATTCTGCAGATGCGGTTCGGTATTGGGCGGCCAAGGCGCGTTTGGGTATGGATACTGCATTTGATGAAAAAATGATGTCACAGGGGCATAAGTTTATCGTCAAATTGTTTAATGCCAGTAGATTTGTGTTCGGTATAGTCGGCAATAGTTCTGTTGTTGCAGAATCTGACTATAAGAAATATATCACAAACCCAATGGATAAGTCTTGGTTGCATACTGTGGCGGATGCGTCTGCAATGGCAACACGTGCATTCAATGATTATGATTATGCAACCGCGTTGGATGTAATGGAATCACGTTTTTGGAATTTTTGTGATAACTATTTAGAAATAGTAAAGACCCGTGCGTATTCAGATGATAGTTCTTCTGCAATTGCGACACTGATGTTCACGATTGATGTATTTGTAAAGCATTTTGCACCATTCTGTCCGTTTATTACCGAAGAAATCTTTCAATCTAGACCATGGGGAACAAGTGAAAAATCTTTACACAACCAATCGTGGATTATGGAAGAAGACTTTGTTGGCATAACCGCAGATGATAGTGTTTTATATGATTCAACAGTAAAAGTTGTTTCAGATATTCGTGGTGCAAAATCTGAAAATGGCAAATCTCAGAAAACACCTGTATTATCCATAACAATATCTGCACCAGTACAAATCTGTGATATCTTACGTACAGGCGAAACAGATTTGATAAATGTGGGTAGTGTTGTCCCATCGGGTATAAAATATGTAGATGCGCCTGAATTTGCGACATCTGATATTGTACTTGATATGGATTTTGTTCAGATAAAAAAATAATAAGAAAACAATATGAAAGGCGACCTTTTGGTCGTCTTTTTTATTAAAAAGTAGTGTTCTTTTGAGTGTTTTCCAGACCGGCGGACTAGCGGAACAATGGTCTGGAAATATTAAAAGTGTTGGAAAAGTGGCGATTTTAATGTAAAATCAAGGTGATGGCAGTTGTTTGGGGGTGTAGTAGATACATATTTTATATGTATAAAAGTGCTTTCATTTTGCAAAAAATTTTACATGTTTTTTACATGGGGATTAACTTTCTGCTTGCATTGAAAATAAAAAAGCCTTATAATCCGGGGCGCATTGGGGCATAGTTTAATGGTAGAACTCCGGACTCTGACTCCGTCAGTGTTGGTTCGAATCCAGCTGCCCCAACCAAGATTGACAAACCCGCCAACAAAGGCGGGTTTAATTATTGGTTATGGGGTAATGAGATGAGAACCAACTGGGTTCGACAATGAGTAGATTTTGCAAGTGAAACGCTGCGAAATCGTCAGGAATGCCCCGCAGGCATTTTAATGCCGAGGGAATCAGCTGCCCCAACCAAGATTGACAACCCCGCCAATAAAGGCGGGTTTTTATTGAAAATGCAAGGGTTTCAATGAGTTCGAAAGTTAATACCGGAAAATTAACAATTTTTTACCATTTTTGAACTTTTATAAAAATTTGACAAATTGTATATAACTTGTATAATTTTGTCGAATGTCAAAAAATATAGAAAATTTGTATAATCTTGCACAAAAAGGATGCGTCACGCATTCTAGTCGTTTTCATGCAGACGATGTTTTGTCTGCAGCATTGTTAAAGATTTCTGGGGTTATACCTGATGTTTCTGTAATTCAACGTGTTGGGCGTGTTCCACAAGATTTTGACGGTTTGGCTTTTGATATAGGGGGCGGTGAATTTGATCATCATCAACATAATGCGCGCGTGCGTCCAAATGGAAATAAATATGCCACATTTGGGTTGTTATGGAATGCAGTTGGTGTGGAATATATCGCTGGTAAATACAAAACAGATATAAAAACCGCGACTGATGCGACAGAAAAATTTGATGTTGAATTTGTGACACCGATGGATTTATCTGATAACTTTGGAACAAAAAAATATCCAAATACTTTGTCGTCAATAATAGCATCAATGAATGACCCTAAATACACAAACCAAGAAACTAATAATATCTTTACAGAAACCGCTAATTATTATTGCAAACCTTTGGAACGGGCAATATACAATTCATATAAACTTACAAAAGACAAGATTCAGGCACAAATATTGGCTGTTTCAGACTTTATAACTTTGCCATTGGACGCGGATGTCGACCGGTCTGCATTTGAAGGGACAAAAGTTAAATATATTATAAAAAAATCTCATCGTGGAACATATAATATTACAACCGTAGAACCATATAAAATTCCGTTGGAATATATTAAAATGCCTGGATGTGTTCAGGTGTATAGTATTGGTGCGGCTTTTGATACATATGATAATGCGTTGAACGCTGCAAAACATTTGATTAAAGATATTCAAATTAAATCAATGTAAATCTGCCAAGTTTAATTTCTCTTTCATATTATCAATTTCTTGTCCAATCTCCGCCAATTCGGTTCGCGAATTGCATGACAAGCACAACCAAGATTGATAAACCCGCCGAAAAAGGCGGGTTTTTGTTAGAATTACAAGTATTTCACCGAGTTCGAAAGTTTGTCATCGAAAAATTGGTATTTTCGAACATTTTGTGGTATAATCACGAGGAATCTTTGATTGAAGGGGATATGATATGGAAAATACTAATAATTTTATAGCAGAAGATTTGTCAGGTTTATTTATTATTTTGGGGCTGGCATTTGTTTTATTTTTACTGCATGGACTTTATGCACGTAGAACGAAAAGAAAAACAACTTTTGTCGTAAAAGAAAAAGGAACACTAACACATGGACAAGTTAATGAAGGTCAAGGTTCTACATGGACAAACTTTATGATTTATACCAAAGATGGTCGTGCATTAAAAAATGTAAATAGCATATGGTTTTGGAAATGGCGTTCAACCGAATTGCAAGCTAAAATAAAAGTCGGTAAAAAATATGTTGCTACAGTTTATGGCTGGCGTATTGGTGGAATAGGTGTTTATCCAAATATCGTTGATATCAAAGAAGTGAAAAAACTAAAATAAAAAAACGCCTAAATTGTCAGTTTTACATATTTTATCTTTCTCTTGTTCAATTTTCTGACCGAGGGATAAGAGTCCTTGTAAATTGGCTCGCGAATTGCACAGATAGCACAACCAAGATTGACAAACCCGCCGATAAAGGCGGGTTTTATTTTGTTTTCTAATGTTTTCACCGAGTTCGAAAGTTAAAATCAAAAAAAGTGGCAAAAATTTGCCACTTTCGAACTCTTTGTGATATAATCTAAGGAAATAAAGGTGTGCAAACAATGGATTTCATATTTGTTATTGGCCCAAGTGCTGTTGGTAAAACAACATTAGCAAAAGAATTATATCAGCATTATAAGGGTGTATATATTGAACAAAATATGGTTCCAGAGTTTATTATTCCAAAGAAAGTGAAAGACATTGGTCTGTATGAAGAAAAGTTGTGTTGGGAAAACACTTTGGCGCAAATAAAATTCTTTTATGAAAAGGGATTGCGGAACATTGTTGCCTTGGATTTTGATGATATAAGGGCAAGAGAAATACCAAAGATTTTTCATGGATATAAATTTATAATAATCAGACTTGTTTCCAGTGACCCAAAGCAGATAAAGAAACAAATGGAACACAGAAAAAATAATGAGGGCGGTTTATTTCGTCCTGAATATGTAGAACGGTCAAATTCGGTAATAAGAAATCGTAATTTGTTGCCAAATGAAGTAATGGTTGATGTTGCAGGAAAAAGCAAAGACAACGTGTTGAAGGAAGTTATAAAGATAATTGATACTTTCAAGCCATTAAAAAAGTATGCTTATAAATTGGACAATAAAAATCATTATTTATCATGGGTTCAAAGCCGAAATTTAGTTTAATAATATATCTTTAACTTTATCAATCTCTTGCCCGATTTCCAATAATTCGGCTCGCGAATTGCACAGATTGCACAACCAAGATGTTCAGCCGTTCATTTCAGGGCGGTTTTTATTTTGGTTTCTAATAAATTCACCGAGTTCGAAAGTTGGGAATAAAAAAGTGACGATTTACGCCACTTTTGAACTATTTTTATTTTTTATATTCACTTGCTAATTTAGAAAACACAGCAAAATCTTCCCATTCTTGCATCTGTTTATTAAAATTAGCATCTCTTTCTACACCGTCTTTTTTAAAACCTAACTTTTTAAGTGTCCCGCAACTGGCTTTATTTTTTACATTCGCCTTTGCTGACAATTTATGAAATCCCATTTGGAAAAAGTATGCTTCCAACGCCTTTGTACCTTCGGTTGCAAAACCATTATGTGCAAATTTTTTACAAACCCAAGCACCAAATTCTCCACATTCGCGTTTCCAAGAAATACTATGAACACTTACCATGCCAACAAATTCATTGGTATCTTTTTTAAACATGGCATACGATACAGCTTTACCAGCTTCGGCATTTTGTTTACCAGAAACTAAAAAATCATACTCTTCTTCTGGCTTTTTTACTAACGCGAACGGCATAAATTTAAAAAAATCACGATTGTTTGATATTTCATCGTATAACAACTTTGCAAAATCAAAACTAGGTTCGATAGTTTTTAGGTTTAATCTTTTGGTTGAAATAAGTTTCTTGAATTTTTGTTGTTTCATACAAAATCTCCCTATACTTGTAAAAGTATATCACACACAACGATTTAAATCAAATCTGCTAACTCTAATATATCTTTTAACTTCATCAATCTCTTGTCCGATTTTTATCAATTCAGCTCGCGAATAAATTCATCGAGTTCGAAAGTTAAAATCAAAAAAAGTGGTGAAAAATCACCACTTTCGAATTATTTCTTCCATTCTGATTTTAATTTACCAAAATATAATTTATCTCTTATTGAACCGTTCGGCCATTTGCTGTCTTGGCGAATAACACCTTCCAAAGTATAGCCATTATGTTCTGCTATGGTCTTAGAAGCAATGTTTTTAGCATCACAATGTAATTGTATTTTATGACACCAATCTTGTTCAAATGCCATTTTTTCAATTCTGGGCATCAGTTTATTTATTATTCCTTTGCCCCTGGCAGATTTTCTTAACCAATAACCAATATCAACCTTGCCAGATTTTTGCATAATGTTAGAGAACCCGATTTCACCTAATAATTTATTATCTTTGAATATTCCAAACAGCATTGTTCTTGTGCCAAGATTGCGTTTGTAATAACTTACCAAAACATGTTCCGGGGATTCGAATAAGCCGTCTGGCATCCAGAAAATCATATTCTTTTCATCTTGGGATACAATTTTAAAAATCTCTTTTGCATATTCCATAGTTGCAGGAATAATCATAAGAACGTATTCGCCGACTTTGATTTTTTTATTTCTGAATGCTTCAAATTCCATATTAAATCCTTGTATCACCATAATTATACCATAAATTCGTGTTTGAATCTATTTATCTTTCAAGATTAACAACACCGCACACAAGGGCGTCCGATTAAAAATGAATTACTGGACTTATAGAAAACATATGCTATTATTCTTAGACTTAGTCGGGATAAGAGAATGTGTAATTTTTAATACACAGGTGTGAAAATGAAAAAAACTTTGTTGTTTGGAATGTTGGCAGGCTTGGCTTCGGCTGGGGCTGCGGTGGCAGATTGCAAGTATACAGAAACCGAAACTGTTGTTGTGATAGAACAAATCGATGTCGTTGTAAATGAAAATCGTTTTAATAGACCCGTAAAAAAATATCGTCCCGCAGTTAAAAGACATCAGAAGGCGGCAGAACCAATTAAATTGAAAACTCATACAGAGGTTATCGAACATTATCAAATATTGCAGCCGGTGACTGTATATAAGCCTGTTGGTACAGAGGTTAAGCGTTATGTAGTGCCTGCAAAAAGATGTGGTAGCTGTGAAATGTAAAATCAAAGGAAGGAAAGGTGTAATGAAAGATTCCAAGGTGGATAATATCGGGAAAAATATGCAACAGAAAGCAAGTGATTTTGAAAGGTTGTCTGATGATAAAATGCGTCAATTGTTTGGGGTGAAATATCAGGCAGTGTTGTTTTATAACTTTGATGCAAAAAAATGGAATGCGGAAAAGTTTATAGAAAAACCTATGTTGGGGGTGTTGAATAACATAGATGCGGCAAATAGCTTGAAGGCGAATATAGAGCAGTGTCCAGAATTTAAGAATTTAGAGGTTGCGGCGTTGGTCTTTATGCCAATTGCATCAGAAAAATATCCTGGTTTTGGTGGTTTCTTGTCCAATCCGTCGTTTTGTATGCGGCAGTACAGTTTTAATGGACAGGCTGCTGTGGCAACAATTGTTGTGCGTGATTTGAATTCAGGGAAAATTTTGCCTGTGTCGCCATTTTGGATTGGGGCAGGTAAATCAATGACCAGATATGGTTTGGCACAGTCTGTTGTTCAATCGTTTGTGAAAAATTTGTTGAAAAGCGATGCGATAAAACGGGATTTCGTTGCGATAAACACCCGTTAAAAAATCCCCAAACGGGGATTTTTTATTTTGATACAATAACCATTGCGGTTCGCAGAACTGTGTCACCCAGCATATAGCCCGCCTGCATTTCTTCAACAATTGTATTTGGTGCTGTGTCGGGGGTGTCAATGACCTGGATTGCGTTGTGATATGTTGGATTTAGTGGTTGTCCAAGTGATTCTATTTTCTTGATGCCGATTTGTTCAAACGCAGATTCCATCGCCCGCGCCATAGATTGGATTCCTGGGTCGTCAGGGGTCAATTTTAATGCTGCATTAATCGCGTCCATTACAGGTAATATCTTTTCAGAGATAGATATGGCACGATTGCGGGCGCGCGATTCTGCGTCCAATGCTGCACGACGACGGGTATTTTCAAGTTCCGCTGCCAAACGCAGGTATTTGTCGTTTAATTCAGACAACTGCTGGGACAGTTCGTCTGATTCTGGGGCAGGATTGTCAGATGTTTCATTTGCGTCGTCAATAGACACTTCGTCAATTTTGATATCGTTTTCTTCGTTCATTTTCTGTTCCATTTTGTTTTCATAATATACAATTATTTTACACTGGTTATTATAGGTATGAAGTCGTCGCTTTTCAAGGATGCACCACCAACAAGTACACCGTCAACATTTGGAATAGACATAATTTCTGCGGCGTTGTTGCCTTTGACAGATGCACCATATAATATAGGTGTGCCAGATAATCCCATATCGGCAAGTGTTTTTGCAATTAAATTATGTGCATCTGCGATTTCTGCGCTGGTTGGGGTCAGACCTGCACCAATTGCCCAGCGTGGTTCGTATGCAATTATGATTTTTGTGTTTGTGTCAGATGGAACGCATTCGCGAACCCCTGATTCAATCACAGCCATTGTTTTGCCTGCTTGCTTTTCGTCCATGGTTTCGCCAACACAAATAATTGGTATTAGACCCTTGTTAAGTGCCTGGGTTGCTTTTTCGCGGACGTCTGAATTTGTGTCGCCATGATATTGGCGGCATTCGCTGTGCCCAACAATTACGTATTTTGCGCCTGTGTCTGCAATCATTTGTGCAGAAACTTCGCCTGTGAACGCGCCCGATGTGTGTTTGCTGATGTCTTGGGCGCCAATCGATATTTTGTCAGATTTTGTGTTTAGCATAGTGTATGGAACGCATAGTATTACAGTATTTTGTGTGTTGATATTTGACAAATCTGATATGATTTTATCAAGTGCAGATTGTGAACCGTTCATTTTCCAGTTGCCTGCAATAATTTTCATAAAAAATCTCCTTTTTTTCATTGATTTTATATGTTTCGTTTTGCTATGGTAGCGCAAAAGGGGATTAAATGCTAGAATATTTAAGAAATGCATCAGAAAAACCAATTGCAAAGATTTTAATCGGTATTTTGGCTTTTTCGTTTGTTGGATGGGGCGTTGCAGAATGGATTTTTGGTGGCGCAGTTGGTGATAATACTTTGGTTCGTGTCGGTGGGGCAGAGGTTTCAGCCCAGCAGTTTAATGCAGAAAAATCACGTGAATTGGCGCAAATGTCGCGTGAGCAACAACGTGATATTTATGCAGATGCAGCCGAACAAGCACGTTTTTCAAATAATGTCTTGATGAATTTAGCAGGACAACAAATGGCGCTGAATCGCGCAGACGATTTGGGGTTTGTGGTCAGTGATAAACGAATCGCACAGGAAATACGTTTGTTCCCAGATTTTCAAGAAAATGGTGAATTTTCAACCTTTATGTTTGACAGGGTTTTGGGCAGTTCTGGATATTCTGAGGCGCAATTTGCAGATATGTTGCGTGGGAATATTTTGCGTTCTATGGTCTTGGGGGGCGCAGGTGCGCCAATTGCGGTGCCTGACTTTGTCGTTGATGCGGCATATAATGCCAGATATGCCATGCGTGATATTGATTATGCAACGGTGAAATTTAGTGATTTTTCTGTTGCAAATCCAACAGATGAACAGTTGGAACAGTTCTATAATCAAAATCCACAGATGGTGCCGGAAAAACGTGCTGTTTCGTATGTCTTGATTTCTGCAGATACAACCAAACCGGATGAATATGATGCGGGGTATGCAACGGCGATTAAGGTTGAAGACGATATCATCGCGGGTGAAACAATGGCGGATGCTGCAAAAAAGCATAATGCAAAGTATGTTGTGTTGTCTGAATTTGAACGTGACAAGCGGCCAGTTGATGCGGTGTTGACGGACAAGATGATTGCAAGAATCTTTGCCATGGACGAAGCAGTAGAAAGCGAGATGATTGAATTAAAGGACGGATTTCTGTTTGTGCGTGTTGACAAAATATATCCAGAACACAAGGCTGATTTCGAAAATGTGAAAAGTGCATTGATTCAGGATTGGAAAAAGGAAGAACAGAAAAAACAAGCGTATGTTCGTGCAAATGAATTGCTGGTTGGTTTAAACAATAATCAAGATTTAAAAGGAAAAAAATCAGCCAAAGTTTCGCGTACGGATGGTGCACCAATTGAAGTATTGGTCGCAGCATTTCGTGATGCGGTGGGAACGAACAGTATCGTCCCAGGGGCAGATGTGTTTTATGTCTTGGATGTAAAGGGGGCGATTGCGCCATCACAAGACGGGCAAAAGAAAGCGAAATTAAAGGAAGAAATGCAGGGTATGTTGCAAAATAATTTGATAGAAGATTATAATTCTTTCTTGAAGCGTGAATACCCAATTGAAATTAACGAAAAAACTTATAATAGATTTTTTGGAATGTGATAAAATGCCCACACATTGTGTGGGTGTTTTTTTTGTTGTTGTTTATTTATATACAATCGCTTGCACAAAAGTACAGAAAATGATATAATGCACTAAAAGGAATAAGGAAAGGAATGAGAAAAACAGACATTTCTGCGGTTTTTGCAGTTGTTTTGTTTGGTGTACCAACGGTGCTTTCTGCGGCGTATCCTGTTTATAATAATATGAATGGGCGTGGAGTGCCGATGATGCAAAATGGCGCAGTGATGTATAATCCTGCGGGTTCCGCTATGTATAATCCAAATGGTTTTAATTCTGTTGTTGCTGCACAGCCAACACGTGTGACAGGTGCATTGCCCCAGGTTGGTTCTTCGCGTACAGTTGCAGGCAGACAATATTATCAGCCGGCTGATTATGACAGATTGGCGGACAGTGGTTTGTATGTTGGGTTGTCGGCTGGGTATAGCGTTTCAACAATGGGCAGTATTTCTGCAGATTATACCGCAGAAGAAGATGCTTTTACGGTGCCTGGCGCATTTGAGGCGGCGGACTTTTTGTCAGATACGGTAATCCCGTTACAGTTGTCTGTTGGTGCGGCGATTAATAATGATGTTCGAATTGACTTTTCTTATTTGCGTTATTCGGGTTTGTCGTATCCCAAGACAGTTAATACATCAAATGGTGTGGGCGGTTTTGTAGAGGCGCAGGTCGATGGTGGTGCAATCACAACCAATACAACGATGCTGAATATTTATTATAATGTCGATTCGTTTACAGGGTACTTGGCGGGCGGTTCGTTGCGTCCGTATGTTGGTGTGGGTGTTGGTATTTCGCTGAATACGATTGCGGACTATGTCGTTTATGATCCTACTTTTTATTCTGTGAAGGATCCACAGTATGCCGCGGCAGGAGATTTGACGGCGGTGTCTGATATTACTGCGTATCATAATGGTGGTACTGTGGAACAGTTGGCATTTATGCTGGAAGGTGGTGTGACAACAGAATTACAGGGCGGATTAAAGTTGGATATGTTTGTTCGTTATTCTAATTTGGGTAATGTAAAAACGTCGGGCAGTATTATTATGTCGCAGATTGAATGGCTGGGCGATGGCAGTGGGGCAGTTGATGGTGAATATCAGGCGCCATACGACAGTGTTTATCATTATACAAATTGGTACGAAAGTGGGCGTCTGGGGATGGTTGATTTGGGCGTCAGGTTAAGATTACAGTTTTAGTGGATTGTGTTTTAAATCCCAATGGGGGGTATAGATGAATTGGAAATCGTGGTTTTTGTCACTTAGTTCGCTTGTTTTGGCGGTGTCGCCCGACGCGGCTGATGCGGCTGTTAAAATTGGTAATTTGTCGCGTGCAAACAAGGCGCAGGCATATCAGCAGGTTAATGAAACGCGTTATCAGGCGGAATTGGCAAATCAACAGGCGGCACAGGCTGTATCACAGGATTTGGCACAACAGGTTCAGACAGGAACTGTAAATTCTGATGTTTCGTCAGAACAGCTGAATAAATGTTCTATGATTTATCCAACAGGTGAATTTATGTGGTCTAAACCAATGGCTGGACGTGGGGCAGGTGGTGCGAATACCTGTGTTGCGGTGGTTGAATTGCGTGCATCACAGGCGGGCCCAAATGGCGAAGATTTGGTTGTCGCACGTACTAATTTGGCGGCGGGTGATAGTATGAATTGTAATATATCAGACTTTCCAGAACACAGTTGGTTGCCAGAGGCCGCCAAGGTGGAATTTCCATCAGACACAGAACCAACCCGCGAAGATGTTATCGCGGTTATGAACGAAGAACAAAAACAACATGCGGGATTAAAGATTTTAGCGGGCGGATTGGTGGCAGCAGTTGCAGGTAATGCAATGGGTGAAAATGACGTTGGCAAGGATGGAATTTTTGGAACCAGTAAGTCTAAATTAAAGTCAACTGCGATTGGTGCATTGGGGGGTGCGGGGTTGATGGCGGCATCTTCATTTGGTGGCAAGGTTGGCGGTGATATGATTATGTCGGCGGGTGTAAATGCGGCGGCGGGCGCGTTGGTCGGCAATATGTCGGGCAAGGGCGATAGTGTCTTGCGTATTGAAAAATGCACTGTTGATGGTCAGGAAACAACCTGTGCCTATGCATTGTTAAGTAAGGTGGGGGATACAGTAGCGACGAAGGCCGAAGGTAGTGTTTATGTAAATCAGGAGAAGTCGGGATTATTCTTGGTTTGTACGGGTGATGGGGATGAAGTTAATCTTAAATGTGTTCCTGAAAACGGTTTATTGAATCCTGAATTGTATGATTATAAATATGACGGTGACACAAATTGCACTTTTGAAAAGGCTGCGGATGAAAATTTTGAGAATATAGCCAGTGAATATAAATTTTGTTATTTAAAAGAAAAAGACGGTGTAGAAAGATTTAAAAGAGCATATGGGAGTAGTTGTGGCGAGACTGAAGATAGCGGTCCTTGGATTAAATTGAAATCGGCGAACAGGCGTGAACATGGAAAACCGGTTATGTTGGTCGGTGTAGAGGATAAGGCATTCGGTTGGAAGATTAAAGATTTTAAGGATGCGTTGGAATCTGGTGTTAAAGACTATAAAATTGTCGGTCGTAATGCAAACGGTGCGGTGGTTGAATTGGACGAATTTGGTGAATACTTTAAAGGATATGGTACGTATGGGGAAGTAAAAAAAGGTGAAGAAGCTAAACAAGTTAATTTCCAATTGGTTTCATTGGATGCCGAAGATGGTTCTTTGATTGACATTAATAACAAGGCGCGTATGAAATCAACATTGGTTGGTGCCGGTGCCGGTGCCGGGTTGGGGGCATTTACTGCGTATCAAGGCGCGCAGTCTGAAATTGAAGAACGCCTGTATACAGCGCAACGTGAATACAAGGATTCTTTGAATATGTTTTATTGCATAACAGGAAATCGATTGTTGTCAATGTATAATGAAGTATTTGCGATACCTGCAATGCAACAATAGGTTTATGTGTCGCAGAATAGTGTAATTTATTATTTAAAATTTAATTTGTGCAGAGTTTTTTGTGTCTGTATAGAATTTGCTTAGATAAAGTTTATGCCATATGTTTTATATAGGCATTGTTGGTGATTTCAATAGCTTATGTGCTGGGCCTGCTGGGGCCCTGAACCAAATTCCCATCTGGTTCATGTTTTATTATATTGAATTTGTGAAAAAATTGTAATGTATTATTTTAATACACTTTTGATTTCTTTAATAAATTAATGACTTTGTCTTGGGTGCGCGCCATGCAGGATAACATATATCTGTTGTAATCCTTGTGATTGCCGTTCGCGTTCGCAGCAATCGATGCGATATAGTTTTGCTTGTCCTTAGGGGAATTGAACGCAATCGGAGAATAGCCGTTTTTTATCAATATCCAATTCATAATTAAACGTGATGTGCGCTTGTTAAAATCATCAAATGGTTGTAATGCAATTATGTCATAATGTGCCTTGAATGCGGTGCATAGTACTTCGTTGCCAGGATTGTTGCAGTTGTATGCAATTTCATTCAGGCGATTTTGAATTTCTGTTGATTCTGGGGCGTACATACGGTTGCCGTTAATCTTGATTTCAAGTATTTTGGTACAATCGCGAAATCGGCCACCGTCAATGTGGGTGTCTGTGCATAGTATGCTGTGAATTCGGCAAATCGAATATAAGTCAATGGTTTCGGTTGGATTTTTTATTATGTAATCATAGGCTGTGCCAATGTTGCGCATACAGTTAAAGTCAAGATAGGGCTGTTGATTCTTGGTCGGTATGTAAAATAGTGTGCGCGGTTCTGTATAGGAAATTTCATGCCGCAACCAATTTAGGTTGTTCAGTCGCTTGGTCGATTCTGTGTCGGCAAATATATCGGATATTATTGTCCGATTGTTTTCAATTTTGCGTTTAAGATTCGTTGTGCTGTTCATTTGCTGGTGGTTTTTAATATTTGTTCAACGTATTCTATCTTTTTCATTTGTTCGCGAATGAATGCAACCTTGGCATTGTTGTTGTTAATACTTTTTTCATTCGTTGGATTTTTACGTAAATCGTCTGATGCCTTGATTATTCTGCGCAATACAGTCGATATCAAGCGATACTTCATTATGTTGCGTAATTGTGGATTGCGTATGCTGGGCATTTTGTATTTGTCTTTGTTGTGCATTTTTAGATACGTTTCGTAAACAGGGGTCCAAATGTCCAGTTCAATTTGTAGCGGTGCAAATATGTCGCGATATATGAAGTTATAATTTGCCTCTGCAAAGTCAATAAAAGATATTTTGCTGCTTTTTGGGTCGTATAATACATTGCCAGAATTTAAATCACAATGCGACCAGGCAAGACGTGTTTCATATTCAAATTTGCCGATTTCATCACGTATGCGGCCCAGGGTTTTAACTTCGTCCAGATTGAACCATAATGTCATTTTGTTGTTAACAAATGAATTAAGACGGCTGAATTTTATGTCGTCAGATATCTTGTGTGAAACAATTTCACCAATGGGCTTAAGCTCGTTCATATCAACTAAGAAGGCGGCGATACTGTCGATGATTTCATATTGTTGTCTGCGTGTAAGGCCCTTGTACAGTTGTGGTGTCAAATGTTCGCCAGGTGCACGTTCTTCTAGTAATTGGTATTCATCCTTCTTGATAAAGGTCATGCGTGGAATATTATAACGCGGATTGCCAACAGAATTAATTTCGTCAATGATTTTCTTGGTGCGCTGTTGCTTTTTTAGCCAATCGTCACACGCATCCGGACCAAAGGTCGGAAGCGGACGTTTCATAACAAAATCTGGGCCAAAATCAGCAATGTATGTTTCGCGCCCATGAATAAGATTTTGCAGTTTGTTTGACATACTCTTTTCTTTGTTTCTATATGTTATATTGTAGTCCGTAAAAGTAATTTGTCAATATTTTTTGTGAAATTTTCGTATTGAATATTTTAGGGGTTTGTATTATGCTGGGTACAATAACAAAGGGATTTTATTATGATGAAAGGTATTTTATTGTCCTTGGCACTGGTTTTGCCAATGGTTGCGGATGCGGCACCAAAGAAAAAAAAGGAAGAGCCAATTGTGCATCTGACCGATGAACAGATTTATGAAAATTTAAAAAAATTTGCCCTGATTTTTGAAACTGCACGTGAAAACTTTGTCGATGAAGTTGACGAAAGAAAAATGCTAGAGGCTGCAATGAATGGTATGCTGGCAGAACTTGACCCGCATTCTTCGTATCTGTCAGCCGATGATTTCAAGGAGTTTAGCGAAAAGTCACATGGTGAATTTGGTGGATTGGGAATCCAGATTACCAGCGACAAGGGCGCAGTGTTGGTTATTTCGCCAATTGATGATACGCCTGCGGACAAAGCCGGAATTAAGGCAGGGGATTATATCACACATATTGATGATGAACAGGTCTTTGATTTGACCCTTAATCAGGCGGTGAAAAAAATGAAAGGTCGACCAGGGACCAAGGTAAAATTAACTGTTGTGTCGGACGACGGTGAACCAAAGACTTTGACCTTGAAGCGCGATATTATCAAGGTAAAGTCAATCAAATTCGATGACAAGGTTCTGGCAGATGCAGACCCAGAAGATAAAGATACACCAAAAGTTGGCTATGTCAGAATTTCTGATTTTGGGGCAACAACAGCGCGCGATTTAAAGGATGCGTTGGAAAAATTGGAAAAGAAAAATGTCGTCGGTTATGTTGTCGATGTGCGTAATAATCCAGGTGGCTATTTGACCGCTGCAATTGATGTGTCAGATGCATTCTTGGACAGTGGCGAAATTGTTTCAACACGTGGAAAAGAAAAAACAGATATTGACAGAACATTCGCAACACCAGGGGATTTGGTTAATGGAAAACCTGTGGTCGTGCTGATTAATCATGGGTCTGCATCTGCATCAGAAATTGTAGCCGGCGCATTGCAAGATAATGGACGTGGGTTGGTGATGGGGTCACAATCCTTTGGCAAGGGAAGTGTGCAACAGCAAAAACCACTGGGGGATGGAACTGCAATTCATATTACAATTGCGCGTTATTATACGCCGTCTGGAAATTCAATTCAAAACGAAGGTATTACACCGGATATAGAAGTCTTGCAGTCCAAGGTAGAGGTTTTAGAGAAAAAAGAAAGTATGTATTCTGAGGCTTCGTTTAAAAATTCTTTGAAAAATGATAAGTCAAAAAAGAAGAAGTCTAAAAAATCAGATGACAAGGATGATAATGACGATGACGAAGAAGATATCCCGTTCAGTGAATTGACAGATGAAGAAAAAGATGCACGCGATTATCAGTTGCAACGTGCAATGGAAATGGTTATCGCAATGGGAAAAATGAAGACACGTGGTGTGTTGGAACCAATCGGTGCAATCAAGGATATGAATAAATAAAAATAATGGGGCAAATGCCCCGTTTTTTATTTTATTGATGCTGATTTTGTGTTGATTTCATAAATGTTTTGATTTCTTGTTGTACATCCATGAAAAGTTTTTTTGCATAATTGTAATCTTGCAACAGTTTTTGTGCCACATTGTGCTTTTCGTTAATAGCATTTACATTTTGCTTCTTTTGTTGTACATCGGCGTTTGTTTCTGTTGCTTGCAACAGCAATTTTGTTACTTTTTCTTCATCTTGTTCTGTTGCCAACATATTACGCAATTCTTGGGACTTTGTTTTGGCTGCAACTAATTCGTTGTTTGCAACGTTCAACAATTCAACCAATTTATTGACGTATGCAGATAATGCTTTGATGTCTAATAAATTGCTTGTGTCCTGTTGATTCGTGGTAACAGTTTGTTTTATTTCTGTTTTTTTCGTTGCGACAGGTTGGGACAAGGAACCATTTTGTTTGTTTTGGGGTTTCCTGCCAGGTTTTGTGTTGCGGTTTTCGTATATGGCTTTGAATTCTTTATATAAACACGCGTTAAAAAACAGGCGATTATTTGTTTTGTGAAAATATTTTTCAAAGTCCAAACCCAATCTCTTTTTTGAATGTATTATAAACGTGTAAAGTTGTGCTTTTGTTATCCCCATTTTGTTTGCTAGTTCATCGATTGTTAAGAATGTAACTTCTTCTCTTTTGTATGACATTTTTATTTCCTCTTTTTGTTGTTTAGGAGTACGAACGAAGTTCTGAATTGCATCAGACCATTTATCCAATTCTTTGACTGCGCTGTCCCAATCTTTGTTTTCGATAAGTTGTGCTTGCAACTCAAGAGAAGAAATCATTGCTTTGTTTGTTTCTTGGGCTTCATAAGAATTTGCTGTGTTCTGGCGCCGTTGTTCCAGGGCTTCGTGAAGCTTTGTAATGTCTGGTGTGTTGTAATTTTTTGCAATCGAAATACATTCGCTTAATGCTTTTATGTCTTCATTTGTCATATCGTTCAAAACATCATGACATTCTGTGTTAAAAAGAGAAATAGCCAGCGCATGCATTGCGGTTTTGCAA
The DNA here is from genome assembly GCA_017409215.1 of Alphaproteobacteria bacterium. Classification (GTDB taxonomy): domain Bacteria; phylum Pseudomonadota; class Alphaproteobacteria; order Rs-D84; family Rs-D84; genus Enterousia. Next base: position 9,860 of record JAFQTD010000028.1, on the reverse strand, counting down.
AGCAGAAGACTGTTCTTTTTGTTCCCAAGTAATGGTTTAATATTTTTGGGTTTTTGAATCAGGTAAGTTGCCAGTTTATCATTCATTGAATTGTAAGCGATTTTAATCTGGCTTATTAAAAACTGTTCGTTTGCTAGTTGCTTTTCTTTTTGCACTGTTGATTCTTTTAGTTTTATTATGTCTTGTTTTGTCATTTGAATTTCCTTTTATTTCTGTTGTCCTTGGTGTAATCACAAAATAATTAGGTTTTTTTGTTGGCGATTTTTATCGAGTGCCGCGACCAGTTAATTGACCATTTTCGCCCAGAATCCAGTCGCAAAGGTTGTATTTAAGACACTCTTCGGCGGTTAGGAATCTTCCTTCGGTTGTGGTTAATTCTTCGATTTTGTCCTTTGGCAGTTTTGTGTATGTTTCGTATTTTTTGTTTACGATTTTTTTATTGTTTAAGGAACGTTCCATTAAATGCTCCATCATCTGTTGAGATTCTGCATAAATACTGGAACTGCCAAAGTGTATCATATGTTCGGCATCATGTGCCATAATACGAAAACCTGGGGTGCCTTGAATTGCAAGCAGGCTGCCACAACTGTATGCGCACGATAGAACTGTTGTGCGGATAATCGCGCCTTTGGCCTTGGCATAGTTTAGCAAAGTGGATATGTCGCGTAGCACGCGTGTTGAACCGCCATTGGAATCAATAAAAATATCGATAATTGGGTTTTCGTCGGTTGTGTTGTATGGTGATATGATTGTTGATTTGCTTTCGTATATTGGCACGACAGGCAGTTCGCGAATCATAGCACTTATATTGCCAATTAATTCGTTCGTAGAATTTAGTTCAAAATCGTCCAGTATATATATGGAGTTATCTTCCATAATATAGTTTTTAGCTTTACTGTTGCTTATGATTTTTGCCATATTTGTGCCTTTGGTTAATTTCTTCGCGTTTTTATATAGCACAAATATATTGTTTGTCAACTAAAAAAGTACAACAATTTCTTGCCTTAATTTGTTTTTATGGCTATGATTGGGCAGATAAAATATCAAAAAATTGTAAAGGATTATATGATGGCTGATTTTATTGTTGATGGAAATTGGGCCGCAGCAGATGTGGCATACAGATGTGTGGATTTTGCAGCGATTTATCCAATTACCCCCAGCAGTACTATGGGGGAATTGGCAGATGAATGGTCGTTTCAGCATAAAAAAAATATATGGGGTGCAATCCCACAAATAATCGAAATGCAGTCAGAAGCAGGGGCGGCCGGTGCAATGCATGGGGCCTTGCAAATGGGCAGTTTGGCAACAACGTTTACTGCGTCACAAGGTTTGTTGTTGATGGTGCCAAATATGTATAAAATTGCAGGTGAACAGACGCCATTCGTTATGCATGTGGCGGCACGTGCACTGGCAACGCATGCGTTATCTATCTTTGGCGACCACAGTGATGTTATGTCTGTGCGTTCAACTGGGTTCGCAATGTTGTCTTCGCATAATGTGCAACAGGCACACGATATGGCGGCAATTGCACATGCGGCAACAATTCGTGCGCGTGTGCCGTTCTTGCATTTCTTTGATGGATTCCGTACCAGTCACGAAGAATCGCGCTTGATTCGAATCGATGATGATGTGCTGAAAGAGTTGATACCGCAAGATTTGGTAATCCAAAATCGGATGCGCGGTATGAGTCCTGATAACCCAACAATTCGTGGGACTGCGCAAAACCCAGATGTTTATTTCCAAGGACGCGAGGCTGCAAACCCATTGTATGAAAAAACACCAGAAATTGTTCAAGATGTTATGGATAAATTCGCAGAACTGACAGGGCGAAAATATAATCTGGTGGATTATGTCGGTGATGAAAATGCGGAAAATGTTATTGTCGCAATGGGCAGTGCATTGGAAACCATCGAAGAAACTTTGCCATATTTGCCACGCGGTCTGGGGGTGATAAAGGTACATTTATATCGTCCGTTTCCTGTTCAGGCGTTCTTGGGTGCGTTGCCAAAATCTGTTAAGAGAATTGCGGTTCTGGACCGAACCAAAGAACCAGGCAGTATCGGTGAACCGTTGTATCAGGATGTGAAATCTGTTGTCCCAGATGGAATTGAAGTTTATGGTGGACGTTATGGGTTGGGGTCAAAAGAATTTAAACCGCGTGACGTTAAGGCAATTTATGAAAATATGATGCTGGGGACATTGTTTCATAACTTTACAGTCGGGATAGATGATGATTTAAATGGCAAGTCATTGAAAACAGATATGGCGTTTGCAGTCGAAGCACCAAACTTTAAGACCGCAATTTTATATGGTATTGGCAGTGATGGTACCGTTGGGGCCGTAAAAAATATTGTAAAAATTGTCGGGGAAAATTCTGATTTGTATCCGCAATCGTATGCGGTCTATGATTCCAAGAAGTCAGGTGGTTTAACGGCATCGCATATCAGGTTTTCTGACGAGCCAATTAAAAGTCAGTATCTAATTGAGGTCGCGGACTTTATTAGTGTCTCTAATTTTATGATTGCACAACGTTTTGATGTGTTCAGTGGTTTGCGCGCAGGCGGGACTGTGATGATTAATACGTCTATGGCGCCTGATGTCGCGTTTGCAAATCTGCCAAAGGATGTTCAGGAACATTTAATTCGTATTCGTGCAAATGTCTATTTCTTGGATGCGAATCGGGCGGCAATGGAATTGGGACTGGGGAATCGTATAAATACATTTATTATGTTGAATTTCTTTAATTTGACACATGTTATTGATCCACAGCAGGCAGCAGAAAGCGCAAAGGTTGCAATTGAAAAGACGTATAAAAAGAAAGGTATGGATGTTGTACAGGCAAATTGGGCGGCTGTAGATAAAGCAGCGGATTATTTGCATAAGTACGATTTGCCGTCGTCTGTGTCAAATTTTGCACCTGATTTTGTGCCGGCAATGACGTTGGATACGCCTGTGGAAATTGCGGGGACTTTGGGCGAAATGGCCGCGCAACGTGGTGACGCAATTCCTGTGTCGCGTTTTCGTGTTGATGGACAATTTGGGGCAGGGCAATATCCTGTGGGAACTGCAAAATACGAAAAACGTGCAATCTCGGATAGGGTTGCAACAGTCGATTTGGAAAAGTGTATCCAATGTGGCAAATGTTCAATGCTGTGTCCCCATGCCGTAATTCGTATCAAGGCATTGACAGATGAACAAGCGCAGATTGCGCGTGATAAAGGTGTTATCGTTGTTCCAATGAAAACACCGGAATTGGGGCAGAATATGTATTTTACACTGAATATTTCGCCTGCGGATTGCACAGGGTGTGGGTTGTGTGTAAAAAATTGTCCTGTGGGTGCGTTATCTATGGTATCAGCACGTGATGTTATGGCAACACAGCAGGCACAATTTAATGCTGCAGAGACACTGCCGGATATTGAACGTGAAAAGTTGAATTTGAATATTCCAAAACATGTTGAAATGTTGCCACATTATTTTGAATTTCCTGGGGCATGCGCTGGGTGTGGTGAAACACCATATATAAAACTGTTGGCGCATTTGTTCGGTGACAGAATGGTGGTCGCAAATGCGACGGGATGTTCGTCTATTTATGGGGCGAATCTGCCAACAACACCATGGACCAAGGATGCAAATGGGCGGGGACCCGCGTGGTCTAATTCATTGTTTGAGGATAATGCAGAATATGGTTTGGGAATGCGATTATCTTTGAATCAAAAACGTGATAATTTAAAGGCCTTGTTGTTTGAGTTGGGGCTGGATAATGTAGAGGCTTTGTTTGATGAAGAAAATCCAGAAAAACAGCGAAAAATAGAAACGGATTTGCGTGTGCAATTGGCAAAAATCGATTCGCCACGTGCAAGATTGGCAGAAACATTGGTTGGTGAAATTGTTGATAAATCTGTCTGGATTGTTGGTGGTGATGGATGGGCATACGATATTGGATACGGTGGTTTGGACCATATATTGCACAGTGGTGAAAATGTTAACGTGTTGGTGTTGGATACCGAAGGTTATTCAAATACTGGGGGACAACAATCAAAATCTACACCATTTGGCGCAAGTATGAAGTTTGCAATCGGTGGCAAGGAACACGCTAAAAAAGATTTGGGGATGATTGCAATGATGTCTGGGGCGTATGTGGCGCAGATAGCATTGGGGGCAAATCAAGCACAGGCAATTCGCGCTTTTAGAGAGGCAGCAGCACATAAAGGGCCATCAATAATCTTGGCGTATGCGCCATGTATTGCGCATGGATTTGCGTTGCAAAATGGTGTGGAACATCAAATGCAAATGGTTAATACAGGTGCATGGCCACTGTTCAGGTTTAATCCAGATTTAATAGCTGATGGACAAAATCCTTTGATTATGGATTCCAGTGTTGATGCAACCGTATCTTTAGAAGATTTCTTGAAAACAGAAAGTCGTTTTGCGGCAGCGCGTTCGGTTAATCCACAGTTTAATAAATTGGTTGATTTGGCCAAGGCTAATAATGCTTATAAAAGCGAATTGAAAAAGCATATCGCACAATTTGTAATGCAAACTAGACCTGTAGAGAAAGAAAATGGAGAAGGATAAAATGATTCCGAAACAAGTGAAGTTAGGTGTTGTGTTTGTCTTGATGTCTGTGTTGATGGGGTGTACGTTTCAAACAAAACACAGGGGGTTCGTTTTTCCAATAAATGTTGAAACGAAAATTCAAAATATAAAGACAACCGATGCGCTGGTCGAAAAAATTGGAATGCCACAGGTCAAAACAATATACGGTGATGAAGTTTGGATATATTTTGGGGCAGATGAAAATTATCGTGGACCGTTGGCACAGACGTATACTAATGAAACTGTTTTGTTGGTTTGGGTCAAGGGTGGGCGCGTCTTGGATGCAAAGGTGTTGCATGATGCAGACCTGCCAGATGTAAAGGTCGCAGATGGCGAGACAAAAATACCTGCGGCCATAGAATTAAATGCAATAGAGGAACTGTTTAATAACATCGGACGGTTTAGTCCAGCGGGATTGGGACAATAAAATAGCTTGCTTGATAGTATAAAAAATATTATAATAAGTGGTATGAGAATGAAGAAATTATTTTTACCATTAATGTCGGTTTTTTTCTGTTCGTTTGCGTATGCGGAATTTGAATCTTGTGGTCCTGCATATGTTTTGGTTGAAACGCGTCGTAAAATCGATGGTATTCCAGTTGCAGAATGTCAAAAGCTGTGGTGTCGGGATTTAGAAACTGGCAAGGTTATGGGAAATGAAGATAAGCCGAATAGTGGTTATCAGTCAACATCTTTCCCACAGGAATTGTGCGATTCGGAAGATAACTGCGTGCTGTGTTGGGGTGAACGCAGATGGTGCAGTGGCGAAGCGCGGGGTGAATGGAATCCTGAATATGGTGCGTATACACGTGGTGGGGATAATGCAACCTATGAATCTTATCAAAAGGGGGGGTGTTTTGTGTGGCGTTTAGAGAAACCAGACTGTGAAAAGGGCAAGACAGCTATCCTAGAGAATGGTAAGTGGGTTTGTGCTGTGTCGTCTGGAACCGCAGAAGGTGGACGTGCGTCTGGGGTGCGCAGGGGATCATCATTACGTGGTATTCGTCAGTAGATTTGCCTTGGGATTATTCCCAAGGTTTTTTTTATTTCATTTATTTGTTTTTCGCGTTTTTTGTGATATAATGGTATGTAATAGAGAGAATGGCAACCGTATAAAGGTAAGTATATGCCAAGTAAAAAATTAGATTTTAAAGCAGGTCAATACGTTGTTTATCCAACACAGGGTGTGGGTAAGCTGTTGCGAATCGAAGAACAAACGATTGCAGGACAAAAGATAAAACTGCTGGTTATTGATTTTGAAAGAAATCATATGACGTTGCGTGTTCCGATGGAACGGGCAGAAATATCAGGATTGCGTCCGTTGTCAACAGCAAAGAAGATGGATGAAGCAATTGCTTCTGCCAAGGGAAAAGCGGGCGCAAAGCGTATGATTTGGGCGCGTCGTGCAGCACAATACGAAGAAAATATCAATTCAGGCGATCCAATGAAATTGGCAGAGGTGGTACGTGACCTGCAACGTCGTAGTGCTAGTGATACGATGACTTTTTCAGCACGTCAGTTGTATTTGCGTGCCTTGGAACGTATGGCACAGGAATTTGCAGTGTTGCATAAAATCGATTTGGACGAGGCATCCGATAAAATCGAAGATATTTTGGGTGTGCCAAAGGAAATTGATTTGAATGCAGTCGATTCTGATGATGAAGAATTGGAAGACGATTAAGTAAAGTTTCCTTTCTGTGAAATCCCCCGTTTGGGGGATTTTTTTATTGTGTATTGCCTGCGTTGTGATATCTTATCTTTCATAAGAAGGGTGTGCGTATATGGAAAAGTATATAGTTGAAAGAACATTAGATTATAAAATTCCGTTTGGAAAATGTGTTATTGCTAAAAACAAAGATGGATATGAGAAACTGTTTTCTTTGCGTTCGTATTTGCCAGTGAAAAGGGGGACTGTTATTAATGTTTATTATGATAACAAGGGAATAATAAATTCTATGTTTGCATATTCGTATAAAATAAATGGTAAGCGTGTTGTTGATTTGGTTAGGCGGCCGTCTGTGATTTGTTTTTATAAAAATTTATCATTTGCCGATGGGTGCAGACTAAGTTGTGATATTCGTCAGGCATTAAAAGCAAATGGGTTTGTGGCTGCGTTAAGCAGAAAAGATAATCTGCGATTGTTTTATCGTGTTATGGATAGATAAAAGAAAAATTTGTTAGCACGTCCTTGCAAGCATTGGTGTTGCGTGTTATTATATACAAAAGTATATAAGGATTTTTATTATGAAAAATGAATTGTTGCAAGAATTAGAAGCACGTGGTTTTATCAATCAGACATCAAATTTTGATGGTATTAATGATGCATTGAATGCAGGGAAAATAACGGCATATTGGGGAACTGACCCAACTGGCGATTCGTTGCATGTAGGGCATTTGGCTTCGTTGATGTTAATGCGTTGGTTTCAAAAATATGGACATCGTCCGATTACTTTGGTCGGTGGCGCAACAGGACGAATTGGTGACCCGTCTGGTCGTGACAAGGGGCGGCCAATGTTGACTAATGAACAGATTGAAAAAAATTGTGCGGGGTTGCGTAAATCTATATCGAAATTTATCAATTTTGATGATAATCAGGCCATTATGGTTGATAACTATGATTGGATGAAGGGGTATGGACATTTAGATTTCTTGCGCGATTTTGGTATGGATTTTACAATTCCACGTATGCTGTCAATGGATTCTGTTAAGCGCAGACTTGATAATGGAATGACGTTCTTGGAATTTAATTATATGACTTTTCAGGCGGTTGATTTCTTGGAATTGTATAAAAAACATAATTGTATCTTGCAATTCTGTGGCGCAGACCAATGGGGAAATTCTGTTATGGGTATTGAATTAGTGCGCAAAAAATTAGGCAAGGAAGTTTTTGTCTTGTCTACGGCGCTGATAACAGATGCAAATGGTAATAAAATCGGAAAGTCTGCGGGTAATGCGGTTTGGGTTAATGAAGAAAAAACAAGCCCATATGATTATTATCAATATTTCCGTAATGTTTCCGATGATTTGGTCGAAAAGTTCTTGAAAATATTTACAGAAATCCCATTGGACGAGATTGCACAACTGGCATCTTTGCAGGGGGCAGATATTAATCAGGCAAAAAAACGCTTGGCGTTTGCGGCAACAGAAATTGCACATGGACGTGATGCCGCAGTCGCCGCAGAACAGGCTGCAACCGCATTGTTCGCAGGTGGGGCCGATTTGTCAAATGTTCCATCTGTTGAAATTGAAATGAATACAGATATGCCGATTTTAGATTTCTTGGTGGCGACCGGATTGTTCCCTTCAAAATCAGAAGCGCGCCGTATGTTGGAGCAGGGCGGAATTCAAATCGACGGAAATAAAATAACAGATGTCAAAATGTTGGTGTCGGTTTCTGATGAATTTATGGTGCAAAAAGGTAAAAAAACATTCTTGAAAGTGATTAAGAAATAATGAAGAAATTTCTGATTGTCTTTTCTTTGTTATTATGCTGTGCAGGACGCGTATATGCCGCCAGCGAATTGTCGCAGATTAATGCGCAAATAAAGCAAACTGAACAGCAAAATAAAAAACTGGAACAACAGGTCGAAAATTCTGAACGTAATATCGCAAAAACAAAAAAGGATTTGGTCAAGGCGGCTGATAAAGTTAGTGAATTGGAAGAACTGCGCGCAGAAATGGCAAAAAAAATTGCAGATTTGGACACAGAACGCGCGGATGTTGTTGCAGAAATGACAAAAAATCAAGGGCGAATCGCTGATTCGGCATCCAGTCTGTTATTTATCGCATCGCACCCAAGCTTTGATTCGGAAAATATGCGGGATTTTGTATTAACGTCTGCATTATTAACAGGGGTTGCAGACAGATTGGATGCAGAAATAGAAAAGGCAAGTGCGCAGGTGGAAAAGTTGGAAGAAATTCGTGATGCGCGCGCAAAAGAAAAAGAAAAACTTGATAGAAGCGCAAAAAAATATGCGCGTGAAAAATCTGACTTGGATAAATTATTGCGAAAACGTAATGCGCAAAATGAAAAGTTAAAAACAGAACAGTCTGCGTTGCAGAAAAAATTACGTGAATTGTCTGCGCGCGCCAAAACGATTTCTGAATTAGCAGCTGGGGTTGGCAGTTCGGAAATGTCAGCAGATGCAAAATTTTCAAGACGCAAATTAAATTTGCCTGTAAGGGGGCGGATTGTGGTTAGGTTTGGTGAAAAAACTGCGTTGGGATTGGTGTCTGATGGTTGGCGGGTGCGTACGCGTGGCGATGCACTGGTTATGGCACCAGCAGATGGGGTGGTTAAGTTTGCGGATTCGTTTCGTGGATTTGGTCGTGTTGTAATTATGTCACATAAAAATGGTTATAATACTGTGATGACAAATTTGGGGGATATTAATGTGGCGCTGGGGCAAGAGGTTTTAGCCGGTGAACCTGTTGGTCGTATGAATCCAGAAAAGTCAGAAATGTATTTAGAAGTACGTCGTGGCAACAAGGCTGTTGACCCCGCCAGATTATTCAAGGAAAATTAATTCTAATTGCGTTTCAGTTAAAAAATGATATAATTGATTTGAACTCAGTGGGAATTGGGTTCAGGGCTGTCGAAGGCTCTTGACTTTCGGTGCAAATATGTTTAGTTCTAAATTTTGTGTCGTAATCTGACATGATTTTCCATGTTTGCATCGTAATCTAAATACACCCTGATAAAATATGTCGGGGGGCTGTTCGCTATAAAACAGGTGGATTTCATCCACCAAAGGCGAACAGAGTCATTAAAGTCATGATTTTCGAACCCCCTGACCGCTATTCCTGTGGCGGTTTTTTTATTAACGTAGGGGGCGGTAAGATATGCGATTTTTAATATTTATATTGTTATTTATGCCATTAATGGCATCTGCCAGCATCCCGTCAACCGCATATGTTCAACAACAGGTTGCAAATCAAATTGCCGATTCTGTTTCAACCAAGGTCGACACATCAGCAACTGCGACCCAAACAATGGCAGGAACTTATACTGTCAGCGGAACATTTAATGTGCCAACACCAACATTGCCAACGGCAGAATAATTATGGGGGTAAATATGCGACGTATATTATTTGCTGTGATTGGATGTTTTACGGTTTTTTGTGCGCATGCGGCACAGATTGTAAATGTGGATTATGTGCATAAATTAATTGCCCAAGAATGGGATATTAGTGTGCCGATTAAGACAGATAATATAATGGCGGCCGCAAATATGAAATACTTGCTGACGGCGGTGGATGTT
>JAFQTD010000027.1 GCA_017409215.1 Alphaproteobacteria bacterium | reverse complement strand
TAATAAGGAATACATAACCTAGGTTCCATGGTCAAGCCATGGAATGACAATTTTTTTTACAAAAAAATTGTTAAAACAAAGAAATCAAAACCACCCACACCAAACCACACCCCGAATTTTTAACAAAACCTGCCTGCAACACGAAGTTTTAACGAAGTGTTGTCATCCTGTGGCTTTTTCAGGCCCCACTCACACTCTCGTTATTCCCGCGCATCGGGCCCCGCAAAAATTATAAATTTTTGTGGGTGATTCCAGGCGGGAATCCATTGCCCCGCAGGGACAACAAAAACACCGGCGGGGAAGACAGGTGCCGGTGTTTTTTCTGTGCTTTGACACAGAAACTGGTGCTAGCCCTTAATCATCTAACCAACCATAGGGGATAGAGCTATAATCTGACAATCCTGTACACCCTTTGTATGTAGCCCACAGGCTAGCATTCCAGATTTCATATAAATATTTTCCATTTATACGCACAGATGGACCGGTTAAGGATGTACAGTTATAGAATGTGTACATGAACATATTACCCTGTGCCGTACCAGAAATATTACCAAACAGGTTTTCGGGGATTGCGGTCAATCTACTGCAACCATAAAAGGTGCTTTGGAACATAGAACTTGCTGGTGCGCCAGATATACCTGCAAATAATCCCGCGGGGATTGCGCCAGTCAAACCACTGCAACCAGAAAAGGTGCTGTAGAACATAGCATATGCAGGTGCGCCAGAGATACCTGCAAATAAACCATCAGGAATTGCACCGGTCAAACCACTGCAACCAGAAAAGGTGCTTTCGAACATATTACTTGCTGGTGCGCCAGATATACCCGCAAATAAGTCAGATGGGATTGAACCTGTCATATTAGTTGCATAATAAAAAGTCTCATAAAATCGTGGTTGTTTTTCTGTTGCGTCTGGCAATGTCCCAAATATCGCCCCCAGCGAGCCATCAATAGATGCGATTTTTGTTTGTGATGAATTTACATAAAAACTTATCGCGGCGGTGGATGTGCTGGTATTATATGCCGTTGCCTGACCGCCGATGCCGATTGTGTATTCGTCAGCGGTGGCGTAATTATGCGTATATGTTGTATCTGTTGTGTTTGCTTTTGTAATTGTTTCAACTGTGCCGTCACCCCAGTCAACCACAAATTCACCCGCCGCACTGATTGAAAAACTAAAACTAGTCGTGTCCGATGTTGTTGTCAGGGTGAATTCAGCCGGTGTCGCAGAACAATCTTCGCCACCGCCACCCCATACGGTTGGGATACATCTGTAATCATCCAATTTGGTTGCGTTATAGTACATACCACCAACTTGGTCTGATGTTGCATCTGGCCATATTTCATACAGGTATTGTCCATTTATACGTGCAGATGAACCAGTTAAGGATGTGCAGTTAAAGAATGTGCCCATGAACATACTACTCTGTGCCGTACCAGAAATATTACCAAACAGGTTTTCTGGGATTGATGTTAAACCACTGCAACCATAAAAGGTGCCGCTGAACATACCCTCTGCAGGTTCACCAGATATACCCGCGAACAACCCCGCGGGGATTGATGTTAAACCACTGCATTCAGAAAAGGTGCTGTCGAACATAGAAATTGCTGGTTTGCCAGATATACCTGCGAATAGGTTTTCTGGTATTGATGTCAAACCACTGCAACCAGAAAAGGTACCGTCGAACATAGAAATTGCTGGTTTGCCAGATATACCTGCGAATAGGTTTTCTGGTATTGATGTCAAACCACTGCAACCAGAAAAGGTACCGTCGAACATAGATTCTGCAGGTTCACCAGATATACCCGCGAACAACCCCGCGGGGATTGATGTTAATTTACTGCAATCACGAAAGGTGCCGCTGAACATACCCTCTGCAGGTTCACCAGATATACCCGCGAACAACCCCGCGGGGATTGATGTTAAACCACTGCAACCAGAAAAGGTGAAGGCGAACATATTATAACTTGCTGGTGCGCCAGATGTTCCCGCGAATAGGTTTTCTGGAATTGATGTCAACCCACTGCAACCAGCAAAGGTGCCGGTGAACATATAACTTGCTGGTATGCCAGATATCCCCGCGAATAGGTCAGATGGGATTGAACCGGTCATATTGGATGCATCTGAAAAAGTCGAATAAAATAGAGGTTGGTTATTTGTATCACTGCTGAGTGTCCCAAATATTGCCCCCAGTGAGCCATCAATTGAGGCGATTTTTGAAGCACTTGAATAAAAACTTATTGCAGCAGCATAGAGGTCAAGCTCTGGATCGCTACGATAGTAACCTGTTGCCTGACCGCTAAGCCCGATTGTGTATGTTTTGGCGGTGGCGTAATTATGCGAATATGTTGTGTTTGTTGTGTCGGGTTTTGTTATGGTTTCTGTTTTACCATCGCCCCAATCGATATAGAATGTACCAGCAGCACTGATTGAAAATTCAAAACGGTTGGTTGGGGTGGTTGTCAGGGTAAATTCATGTTTTTGCTCTTTCTTTACCAATGTCTGCACCGCCTGATTTGTGGCGACTGTGTCGGCGGCGTGTAATGTTGCAAATTCGCCGTTGCCATAGTCGGTGGTCTTTTCACCGTTTAAAATTTCATTCGCGACATCCACCGCTGTCAGCAGATATTTCATATTCGCAGCCTGCATTGGACTGTCGGCCTTAATCGGTATAGAGATATCCCATTCTTGGGCAATTAATTTATGCACATAATCCACATTTACAATCTGTGCCGCATGCGCACAGAAAACCGTAAAACATCCAATCACAGCAAATAATATACGTCGCATATTTACCCCCATAATTATTCTGCCGTTGGCAATGTTGGTGTTGGCACATTAAATGTTCCGCTGACAGTATAAGTCC
>JAFQTD010000026.1 GCA_017409215.1 Alphaproteobacteria bacterium | reverse complement strand
TCGCCACCATAAGGCCATGCGTCACCGATTTTATCTGACAAATCGGTCACGTCAGCTTTATCCGCTTTTAAATCAAGGGCGGTGTTGGTGGCATAGTTGGTTAGTGCCTCGTCCAGAAAACTGCGTGATATAATCGATGCGTTCGCATTGCCCGCAACCAGCGCACCTAAAATCGCACCGACTAAAAATTTCCTCATACCTTCTCCCTTTTTTTCTTTCTAAAAACAAAACCGCAACAGAACTTTATTGCGGTCGGGGAGTTCGAAAATCATTCCATTACTGATTCTGTTCGCCTTTGATGTACAGACACCTGTTGTATAACGGACAGCCCCCCGACAATTCGTCAGGGCGAATAGAATAACGATGCAAATAAGGAAAACATCATGCCGGATTACGACACATCTTATACATGTAATCATATATTTGCACCGAATGGAACAGGCTTTCGACAGCCCCGAACCAAATTCCCATCTGGTTCAACACAAATTATACTGAAAATATAATTTTCCGCAACCAAAAATTACTAACCAACAAAATAAAAGATAACAGTATAGATAAACGGATTGGGGTTGGTGTAGTGTACAGACATGAGCCCCCCCCACCCCTTGCAGTAGCAAAAAATAAATTAGAATGGTGCAGATATGCGAAAAATCCGTTGGCGTAGTGTACAACCCCTTGCTTAGCGAAAAAATAAAAGATAACAGTATAGATAAACGGATTGGGGTTGGTGTAGTGTACAGACATGAGCCCCCCCACCCCTTGCAGTATAAAAAATAAATTATAATGGTGTAGATATGCGAAAAATCCGTTGGCGTAGTGTACATAACGCTACATGAGCCAACGGATTTACGCATAGATGCACTATTATAATTTATTTTTTAGAAGTCGATGCCAAAGTTCACACCAAATCCCATTCCATCAACAACTTCCCAGTCGCCTGTGGAATGTTCCATTTCACCCATGATGTATGCACCAATGTATTTGGTTTCATCCAGATTATAGTTGACACCAAACTTTGCATCCCATGTGCCTGCATTATGGGCAGAATCATCCAGAACACCAGTGTATTCAACCCCAGCAATCAAGTTCCACTGTGGACACAATACCAATTGAGCATCCAATCCTGCACTCAGACTATGTGCGCCATCATCACCCCAATTAAATGATTCTGTGTTCAAATAGTCAAAATCAACGTGTCCTGCAACTGTCCATCCCGCACCAACATAACCGGCACGCATACCTAATGTCCATGTATACATCGTTGATGCTTCATCCAGGAATGGCATATGGTCACCCCAGACAGGATTCAAAGAATAAACACCATAAACATCACCCTTCCAGTTGCCCATATCTAACAAGCGATAATTCAAGCCAACTGTGAAATCATTCCAAGACATATAATCAAAGCCATCTGTTTCTGAAAGGCCTGTTTTCATAAAGACAGCCAATCTATCTGTGATACCATAACCAAATTCTTCAGCGACTTTCCAGTCCTCGATTGCATCGGTATGTGATTCAATTGCAAAGTTGCTATAAAAGCGACCTTCGCCAGGACGATACAACGGATTACCATCAATAACATTTGCCGCATTTGCACCACTAACAGCCAAAACAGTCAACAAAGAAGTCAAAGTCAATTTTTTCATAATATATCCTTTCGTTAAGATTAATCAGACTAGATTTATGTCTAGTTAATACAATTTTATCAGGCTTTAAAACCTATTCGCAAGGACAAAGATTTTTGCTTTTTCATCAAAAATATGATATTTTATATATCGCTTTCGATTCGATTTACACAGACAAACATTCATAAAACGCCCTAATTTCTGGGCGTTTATTGTTTTTGTTATAATTCGTTATATTTTTTAATAATTATCAAAAATAAGCAACTGACGATTTTCTAATTTTTATTTTTAATTTTTTTTATTTTGCGCCAGTCATTATGATTTTTTTTATGCGTTTCATAGTCATTTGCAAACCTGTGCCCCCCACGACCATCCGCTACAAAAAACAAATACTTGGTTTCAGCCGGATTCAGCACCGCCCCAATCGCAGCCAATCCAACATTTGCGATTGGCGCCGGTGGCAAGCCTTTGTTTTTATATGTATTATACGGGCTATCAATCTGCAAGTGACTGCGCAACAAAGGCGCGCCCTGCATATCACCCAACTTATTGGTCAGCGCATAAACCACTGTTGGATCTGCCTGTAATCGCATACCCTTGTTTAATCTGTTCAGATACACACTTGCAACAACTGGCATTTCACGAATCAGCGGTGTTTCTTTCTGAACAATTGATGCCAAAGTGATTACTTCGTTCCAGTTTTTCAATGGCTTTGGCCACATATTTGTTTTGGTCCACTTTTCTTCGACTGACTTCATTTTTTTTCGTGCCAAGTCCAGCACAGCCAATCTGGGGGTTCCACGCGCAACGGTATAAGTATCTGGAAAAATTTGACCATCTTGCAAATTACAAATCTCTCTGCTGTCACCGGTCACGCAATCCACAGCACCAGTCAAACCTTTTTCTTGCAACAATTTATTTTTTATCTGCCTTATCGTCAGGCCTTCGGGAATCAAAATCGTTGTTTGTGCCACTTTACCGTTTGCCAGCATATCTGCAACACGCCACACACTGGCACCACGATTAATTTCGTAATGTCCCGCCTGCACTGTTCCGCCATTGGCGCGAATAAGCATCTTAAAGGTCTGTACCGAATCAATCAGGCCTTTTTTCATCAGCCTGTTTGCAACCCCAGAAACAGAATCCCCACGCGCAACGGTAAAGACAACCGATTTTTCCACCACTGAACTGATACAAAACACATAAAACAATAAACACCCCAATGCAACAACGGGTGCCAACACCATTCGTACAAAAACTTTTCTTGACCAAGGCAATTTACATATACGCATTATTTATATCACCTAAATCTATCAGAACAAACTAATCAAACCAATCCCCAACACCGCCGCAACAATTGCAAATATTGTCAAAGGCCAAAAATACTTCTTTACAATTTGATTTGCGCGTTCTTGAAACAAATACAACAACAACCCCACAATTGCGAATCGACCTGTTCTAAATATCGCAGATACCAGCAAAAACAACCAAATTGGATAACCAATAAATCCCAGCCATATTGCCAATAACTTATATGGTATCGGTGTCACCGCGGTCAATACGATAATCAAAATGCCATATTTTGTAAACATCGGCTTTATTGCGGTTTCTATTAAGTCTGGATTTGAAAAAGTCTCAATCAACCATATACCAACAGAATCATACAGCCACATACCAATCATATAAGCAATTGCACCCCCAACCAACGACCCCAGCGCAGCCGCCATTGTAATTGGCAACGCACGCTTTTTATTTGCAATAATTGGTGGTGTCATAAAAACTTCTGGTGGAATAAACAAGAATATCGATTCGCACACAGTCAACAAAAAAACAATCCAAGAATATGCTGGTGACTCTGATTTTTTTAATATAAATTCTGAAAATCTCATTCCTACACCTATTAAATTTTACTTGATTGTAATTTAATATTTTATATTTTACAATCATAATAACAACAATAAAGAAAATAAAACAAATGCAAAAGAAACATTTTAATTCTAATCGTGGCGAACGAATCGCCAGCAAGGTTCAAACACTTGTCGCAGAAATTCTGCGCGACAATTATAACGACGACCCTGTAATCAGCGGTGTATCTTTGGTTGGCAGTGTGGCACATGGGGGATTACAATTTGTACGCCTGTTTTATTATACCCGCAACGATAACATTGACACAGTACAAAGAAAACTAGACGAAATTACACGTACTGTTCGATTCGAATTGGCATCCCGTATGAATCAAAAATATGTTCCCGACATCAAATTCGCATACGATGACACACTGGAAAAAGCCGCCCGAATTGACGAATTACTAAACAATTTATAAAAAGATATACAATTAAAAATTCACCTTGCTAATGCGGCAATCGTATACTAGTATAAGTCGCATAACATAGGTGTTTTTAGTATGAAACAATCAAATATCAGAAATTTTTCAATTGTTGCCCATATTGACCATGGCAAATCCACGTTATCAGACAGGCTTATCGAATACACTGGTGGTCTGCAATCGCGCGAAATGAAGGCCCAGGTACTTGACTCTATGGATATTGAACGCGAACGTGGCATTACGATTAAGGCCCAAACTGTCCGCCTGACATATCAGGCAAAAAATGGCGAAACATACCAATTAAATTTAATGGACACCCCTGGGCACGTTGACTTTTCATACGAAGTATCACGTTCATTGGCGGCATGCGAAGGCGCACTGGTTTTGGTTGACGCAACCCAAGGGGTTCAGGCACAAACACTTGCCAACGCATACCTTGCACTTGATAACGACCTTGAAATGCTGCCTGTGTTAAACAAGATTGATTTACCATCCAGTGATGTTGCCGCCACACGTGAACAAATCGCAGACGTTATCGGTCTGGACGCTAATGAGGCACTGGCAGTGTCTGGAAAAACAGGCGATGGAATTCCAGAATTACTTGAAGAAATCGTCACAAAATTACCCGCCCCACATGGTGATGAAAACGCCCCCACACGCGCATTATTGGTCGATTCATGGTACGATTCATATCTTGGGGTTGTAATACTGGTACGTGTTGTTGACGGCGAATTATCACGTGGTCAAAAAATTAAATTCATCGCAACAGGCGCCGAATATACTATTGACAAGATTGGCTATTTCACACCAAAAATGATTAACACCGATAAATTGCACACTGGCGAAATTGGCTTTATCATTACCGGAATGAAGACAATACACGATTGCAAAGTTGGCGACACAATTACAGACAGTCGCACCCCCGACACACCTGCCCTGCCTGGGTTCAAACCATCTGTACCGGTTGTTTTCTCTTCATTTTTCCCAGTCGAAGCAGACGATTACCCCACATTCCGCGAAAGCGCGGAAAAACTGGCATTAAACGATGCTTCATTTACATTCACTGTTGAAAAATCATCTGCATTGGGTTTTGGTTTGCGCTGTGGTTTCTTGGGATTATTACACATGGAAATTATCAGCGAACGTCTGTCGCGCGAATTTAATCTGAACTTGATTAACACCGTCCCCAGTGTGCTGTACAAGATTCATCTGCGCAATGGCGAAGTTATCGACCTTGAAAATCCTGCTGATATGCCAGAGGCAACAAAAATAGCATCTATCGAAGAACCATGGGTACGCGCAACAATTATGATGCCTGATAAATATATGGGTGGCATTATGTCACTGTGCGCAGAACGACGTGGTGTCCAAGAAAACATATCCTATGTTGGTAATCGCGCAGTCTTGGTATACCAACTGCCATTGGCTGAAATTGTATTTGATTTTTACGATCGCGTTAAATCTATTTCATCTGGATACGCATCATTTGACTATGTCGTATATGGCTATCAGGCATCTGATTTGGTCAAGGTAAACATTCTTGTAAACGAAGAGAACGTTGAACCACTATCATTTATGTGCCATCGTTCCTTTGCAGAAAAACGCGGCCGTCAAATTGTCGAAAAACTAAAAGATTTGATACCACGTCATCAATTTAAAATCCCATTACAGGCTGCGATTGGCGGCAAGATTATTGCCCGCGAAACTATTGCGGCCTATCGCAAAGACGTCACTGCAAAATGCTATGGCGGCGACATCACCCGCAAACGCAAATTGCTGGAAAAACAGAAAGAAGGAAAAAAACGTATGCGTTCATTTGGAAATGTAGAAATTCCACAATCTGCATTTATCAACGCATTAAAAGTATCATAATAAAATTTGGAAACGCACATGGCACATCAATTTTATTTTAACCCGTACATTTTGGACAATCTGCCAGCCCCCACCAAGGGTTTTGACGTTGTCCAAGATATATCTGAACCCAGATTAAGAATGTACATTACCAGTCGTGGTATCAAAACTTTTTTTGTACGCAAACGTGTTCGTGGCAAAGACAAACGAATTTTAATCGGCAACTATCCTGCAATTGACATCGAAGATGCCCGCAGTGCAGTTCCCAATATTCTTGAGAATGCGACAAAGAAACCACCGGTTCGTCGTAAAAAAATTACATTTTCTGATTTTCTAAAAATATACCTTTCGAACAAAGTCCGTCGCAACGAAGATTCTTATACAAAATTAGTACGCACAATTAATCGCCATTTATCTGGATTATTCTCTATGCCGATATCATCAATAACGACATCGGACCTGGACACGACAATAAAAAATATTTCTGGCAATGCAATCGCAGGTCGCGTACAAGAATTGCTACAAAGCATATTTAATTACGCAATTGAAATGGGTTATGTCAAAACAAATCCTGTTATGACGCTGGACAAAGTACCACAAACACGTCGCATACGCCCACTGAATAAATCTGGTCTACTACGTCTGGTTCACGCAATTGACACCATCGCAGACCCGATATTACGTGCTGCATTTTTTATGTTGATATATGGGTTCGCACCACGTTCCAAGATATTTTCTATGTCCTGGCAAGATTTGGATTTTAATCATTACCTATGGAATGATAAACCTTTAACAGACAGGGCTGTATTATTATTACAAGACCTGCCCCAGGACGGTCAATGGGTATTCCCAGGGCGTGGTGGGATACACTTATCTGACCCACGAACAACCTGGCATCGTATTGCAACCCTTGCGGGCATTCCGAATTTAACAATGGACGACGTGCACAAATTTTTGATGCGTCGCGTGACTTGGGCGTCAGATCGTGAAGATTTTAGGTCAAACCTTAATACCTTGCTTGACGAATTATTATATACAGAATCTATGCTATAAACATCCAAACTTGTTATTATTTGTTATAATTCCTTGACACCAACACGATAAAATGATAGCTTAGTACATAATGACGGTCATGGTACAGACCAAATAGATTAACAAAAACAAAGGAAAAAAAATGACAACTTTTGAAAAAGTAAAGAAAATCGTAGCAGAAAAGTTAGGTGTTCCAGAAGAAAAAGTCACTGAATCAGCTGCATTTGTAAACGACTTGGGCGCAGATTCACTGGACGTTGTTGAATTCGTTATGGAAGTTGAAAAGGAATTCGATATCACAATTCCTGACGAAGCTGCCGCAAAACTTGAAAAAGTTGGCGATGCTGTAAAATACATCGACGAAAACAAAAAGAATTAATTGTTTGGTATTTTATAAAATCAAAACGTTGGAATATTTTGTTCCAACGTTTTTTTCTGTATTTTATTCAAAAAAACATTTATTATATACGTATATTAATCTAGTCAAAGGAATATAAAAATGAAAAGAGTCGTTATAACTGGCATGGGAATCGTATCACCAGTTGGCACAGGAATTGAATACGCATGGAAAAACATATTGGATGGCAAATCTGGCATACGCAAAATTGATTCATTTGATGTATCAGATATCGCATCCCAAATTGCAGGCATTCCAACACATGGCACAGGTGCCGGTGAATATAACCCAGACAGTGTAATTGAACCACGTGAACAACGCAAAATGGATAAATCAATTATGTACGGCATGGTCGCTGCAGACGAAGCAATTCGCGATGCAAATCTGATTGATTACACAGGCGACAAAAATCGTATTGGCGTTTCAATCGGCAGTGGCATTGGTGGCCTAAACACAATATATGAAAATTGTATTGAATTACATGATGGTGGTCCACGTCGTGTCAGCCCATTCTTTATTCCCAAGGGAATTATTAATATGACAGCGGGTCACGTATCAATCAAATATGGCTTTGGCGGCCCAAACATTTCAACTGTCACCGCATGTGCAACTGGCGCACATTCTATTGGCGAAGCGGCACGTCTTATAAAACATGGTGATGCAGACATTATGATTTGTGGTGGTACCGAAGGGGCTGTTGGTCGCATTGGACTTGCCGGATTTTCTGCGATGAAGGCACTAAGCACACGCAACGATGAACCAGAACGTGCATCACGTCCATGGGACAAGAATCGTGATGGTTTTGTTATGGCCGAAGGCGCAGGTATATTGGTTCTTGAAGAATACGAACACGCCATTGCACGTGGTGCAAAAATTTATGCCGAGGTTGCAGGTTATGGTATGTCAGGCGACGCATATCACATCACCGCCCCTGCCCCAAATGGCACCGGTGGTATGCGCGCAATGCAGGCGGCACTGAATGACGCAAAACTTTCACCTGAAAATGTAGATTATATCAATGCCCATGGCACATCAACGGGTTTGGGCGATGTTGGTGAATTGGCGGCTGTCCAAACATTGTTTACGGACAATCCTGTCTCTATGTCATCCACAAAATCAATGACGGGGCACCTGTTGGGGGCAGCTGGCGCGATAGAGGCAATATTCTGCGCTTTATCAATTCGTGACAGCATTGTTCCACCAACCATAAATCTGGACGACCCCGAAGAAGCGGTTGGCAATACAGACCTGGTTCCGCACACTGCCAAGAAACGCAAAGTCGATGTCGCGTTAAGCAATTCATTTGGTTTTGGTGGCACAAATGCCAGCCTTGTTCTAAAAAAGGTAAATTAAAAAACACCCCAAGACGTTTAATCTTGGGGTATTTTTTAAATCATTTCACCAATCTAACATCCATTTGTGGAAAAGAGAAACTTATTTTTTTCTTTGGCAATGCCTTATAAATTTCTTCGATTAATTCAATATTAGTGTCATAAACATCACCATAATCTGCCCAATACCGAACAATAATCTCGACCCCTTTTTCCGCCAAAGAACTAATAAAAACCAGTGGTTCTGGATTTTTCAAGACACGCGTATCCTTGTCTAAAATTCCCAAAACAACCCTGCGCACTAATGCAATATCATCGCCATACGAAACAGTTATTTTTATATCAGACCTGCGATTCCTTGCCTGTGACAAATTAGTAATTTCACCATTTGCCAATGCGCCATTCGGCAAGAAAATAACCTTATTATCAAATGTATGCAATTCAGTTGTAAAAATCATTATCTTCTTTACAGTTCCCGATTTCCCACTTTGCGTTTCGATGGCATCACCGACCTTGAACGGTTTAAAGACCAACAAGACAATTCCACCCGCAAAGTTCTGTAATGTTCCCGACAGTGCCATACCTATTGCCAACGAAGCCGCACCTAAAACAGCCACAATAGACGTCATCTGAACACCAACTGTCGTTAAACAAATAACAACAACAAACACCTTGAATGCAATATTCAAAAAGGATAATAAGAAAGACGACAACGAAGCATCAAACTTTTTGTGTTCCATTAATTTTCGCAATGAACGCATCAATCTGTTTGATAGCCAAATTCCAAAAATTAAAATTGCCACTGCCGCAATCAACTTTAAACCAAACGCGACAGCCTTTTCGCCCAAGGAAGAAAAAATAGCCTCCAAAGAACTAATTTCTATTTCTAATTTTTCAGAAACATTCATAAGAAACATCTCCTATTTTACTGATTTAAAAGCCCCATTTGGGGCTTTTAATTTTACATTGGTATGTCTTCACACTTTTCAACCGGCTTTGATTCAGTACATTTATTTTCTGTCTTTGATCCAATAATCCCCAAGAAACCATTCTTATACGTCGATGTACAATTCTTGGTGACTGTTGAAGAACACAAATGACAAATACGAGTTTCACGATTAAACGTAGACCACATTTCGCGTGTTCCACCTGAAACCTTTAATTTAATTCTGTTTCCAACACCCAAAGCACCAGAACCCGATACAGCAGAAGATGAACGACCACCCTTTGCTAAATCTTTGGCCTTCAAACCACTTGAAACATCATAACTAATCGCAAACGGTTCTGATAAATCAACATCCGTCGTACTTGGCCCCTCAAATCCTGCACCATTTCTTGCCGGCAACATTTGGCACATATATTGCGCAATATCAACCTCTGCATCCCTCATTGCTTCTGCCACTGCTTCATTATACTTTTTGTTATAATTATCCTGCGCCTTACGCAAAGCGGAAACAGCAATTTGCATTTTGACCTGATTCAACAGATTTGGAAACCTTGCCTCTGTCTTTGCACCTTTATCACCGGTAATTTGCGATAAATCACGTCCACTGACACAGAATTGAATTTCAGGGTCTTGTTCAATCATTTCAATTGTACGATTAATAGTACCTGCGATATTATTTAATTCCTCTTCAATTGTCGCGATTATGGCATCAGCATCTGGAACATTTGCATTTTTCTCACGAATTTGTGCAATATACTCTTGAACACCGATTTCACCTGGCCCCAAACGCACTGTTTTTTCATCACCAACATCGCTTGTCCGTCCTGACGCATCACCCATTTTAATTGAGCCAAACGAAATCATACCTGTCACACGATATTTTGCACCATCCTTTTGTGTACGCACACTGCCACCACCAATTGTATCATCCGCTGCAAATCGATTACAATCTGTTGTACTACCACAAACCTCTGTCATTTTTTTATCAATCAATTCCTGACATTGATCAAGTGCTGCATTATCAACATTCAGATACAATCCCATCAGCATAGAATCCAAATCTTCCATTTTAAAATCTGGATTATTTGCCTTGCACACGACCAAACTATCAATCGGACAAATATCGTGAATATAATCATAATCCATACCAATGCAATTCTGGAAGTTTTCACCACAACGCGTATCTGCGGTAAAACAATCCTTCACTTCCTGTGTACAGGCATCGACACGCATCGCTGCCAACTTATCAACGACATACCCCCAAATCAAAGGTTCCATCCGTTCACAAGGGTCAATTTCAACCTTACAAAAACTACGTGCCATTTCTGGTCTTGACAAGCATGCATCCATAGTATCTACACCCTTGCCAGCGATATCATCCTTACATGCCGTATGAATACAATTTGAAATCGTAGAAAGGCAAGATTGACGGAATTTTGATTCTGCCTGTGATTCCGCCAAGCGAATTGTTGGCGCAGCTTCTTTCAGGAATGCAGGCCAAACCATATTACGCACCGCCATACATTTACCCAAAACATTCTCACAAATCATACGTTTTGAATTAAGAACATCCATCGTAGATTCTGTAATATCAAAAGTTTCTACAGATTCTGCTTTTGTTCCTGCTGTACTAACTGTTTCATTGTTCTGCATATTTTCCGCAGCCACAATTGAAACACAATTTTCCCAATTATCACCACATGCATCTTTGGTCAGCATACACTTCTTAAATTCAACCATACACTGGCCCAAATCATATTTATTAGATTCATCAAAACTTTCTTTCAAGGCCTTGCGAACATCTGAATTTGCACTTGCCAATGCATTTTCTGCCTCCGTTTTTTTCTTTGCGATACTATTTTCAAAGGCCTTGCAATCAGACGTAATTTGACGGGTATACATTTTCTGAATCAAAGGCAAATCCCCAGAACACTCATCTGGAATCTGTTCCAAACAAAGTTCTTCTGCGGATCTATACAACGCATCGCCCACTAAATCAGAAAAATCAACATCGTCCTCAAAAACTTCCTCATCTGACTCTTCATCCCACAAAGACAACAAATCCTCGCGTGCTGACTTTTTATCATTTTTTCCAATATTATCAACATCAACCAGATTTCCATCTTCATCATATTCGCGTTTACCCGTAAAGACGATATCTGCCTGAGCGCCCAATTTAACCTTTTCAACTTCTTCTGTTGCGATGCGTTCTGCCTCTGCAAAGATAGACTGAATTTCTGCAAATTGCTTTTCATATTCAATACTTAAATCACTGCACGCGCAACTGCCGCCATTTTCGTTTTCTGAAATACAAAACTGGTCCATACAACCATAATACAAATCATAACATTCCTGATCATACAAGCCCTTGGCCTCGGTTTTTGAACGTACCGAAGTACCACTTTGAATTGCCGACTGCTTAGAAGTTTTTTTTACTGCAGCAAACGCATCCGGCGCAACAGCACCAAGAAGAACCAAAAACAAAACGAAACTTTTTTTCACCTCTCTCCTCCACCTAACTACATATTGATATCTTCACAAGATTCAATTTGTTGACAGAATTCTTGTTCACCTGCTGCATTCGCCCCCATTACACCTGCACCAACTGCACCAACGATACCACCGATTGCGGTCCCCCAACCTGGGCTAACCATTGTACCTGCTGATGCACCTGCCGTCAGGCCCCCAGCGGCCGCCTTTAATGCGGCACTGCCCTTGGTTTCACCACCAGTTTCACAAACCTGCTGCATACGACATACATGACAATTACGCAGACTTGGTTCAAACGAAACACTACGTATATAAGAATAATTTTTATTTTCTGCTTCATCATCTGGTGTCTCAACCTTATAGGTATTATAACAATTTTCCTCTGCCTTCTTCAGGTCTTGTTTTCTAGACAATTCCGCAATTTTCGTTTCTAAATCACGTAACGCTCTATTTTCTGCGCTTATTTCAGCAATAATCTTTGCTGAATTAAATATATTTTGTCCCAGGCTAGCTTTTCCCTCTGGCTTTTCCGCATCCTGACAGGCCGCCACTGTTTTATCCGCCTCAAAATCCTTAAAGAAATCTGCAACCGCTGCCTTAGAATTATCAACAACCGTCATACGCAATTTTTGTAATTCTTCGGTTGTTTCAGGAACCTCAGTCAACGAAGCTACCAAATCATCAGATGGCAAACAGGCCATATCTGTTCCACAAACCTTGCCCAGCTGATCGCTGAAATAATTAATACAACCCTGCATCATCTGATAATCCATCTGCAGAACTGCTGCAGACACAATTATATCAAACTGCGTTTCATTCTTGCATGATGGGAACATATTTTGTGGACAAAGTGCGACAATTTCATCAACTCTTTTCCCTACACATTCTGGCGCTGTAAAGTTTTCACCACACTTATCACGCAAACAAGAATCAATATCATTCTGACAAAACTGGGTACGCAAGAAACCTAATTTATCATTAACACTATCTTTGAATCCAGGGATAATATCATTACATTCATCAATTATCGGACACACACCTGCTGCGACATTAACATTTGTCAAACACGCAGGATTGCTGCCTGTTGAACAACCGTCTTCTAAACAAACCTGCACCTGTGCAAAGCAAGTTTGACGACGATATTTATCTGCATATTTTGCTGCATCAACCAGTATCGCTTCCGATTCGGCCTCCCAATCCTCTAACACAATATTTCGTACAGACATACATTGGTCTAAAACATTTTCACATGCATTTGCACGACGTCCCAACAAATCTGCATCCAAGCAATTTTCAAAATTCGCACCACAGCCACCCTTGTCCGCGATACAGGCACGATATGCCAACAAACATTCACCACGATTATACTTATTCGTTGTATCCAACATAGACAAACGCGCCTGACGAACAGCCGCCTCTGCGGTACGTTTATTTGCCTGTGCATTTGTTTTCTGTTCTGTCAAATAAGAACTAAATGCCTTACAGTCAGCAGTAATCTGTCGTGTATACAACATTTCTTCCATTTCCGCCTTTGCACCACAGGCCTCTAATTCTGATGCACAGAATTCTGCAGCCATACTATACAGCCCATCACCAATCATATCATCTGCATCCAGCTCATCTTCATCATCTGACGAATCGCTGTTTAGCCATTCCGCAAAACTCAACCCCGATGCACGCGAACTTTTTTGCGCCGCCTCACTCTCTCCGAACACTAATCTAGCCTTTGCACCCAGTTGTTCGCGTTCAACACCTTCGGTATATAATTTATCAGCCTCTTCCTGAATTTTTTGAATTTCCTGAATTAAGGATTTCGACTTATTTATATTAGAAGAACACGCACATCTATAGCCCTCAGATTCATCCAACAAACAAAACTCATCCATACATTCACGATATGCATCACGACAATTCGCGCTTTTTGGCGCAGGCTTTTCTTCAACTTCCTCTTCAACCTCTTCTTCTACATATTCTTCATCATCAGAATACTCAACATCTGTATCATCGTATTCTTCCTCATACTCTTCACTGTATTCCTCTTCATACTCTTCCTCCACAACCTCTGCTTTCTTGGGTTGTGATGTCTTTGAAGTTTTTGTAGATTTTGTATCTGACTTTTTCAAATTTTTAACCATTGTTGGTGCCCTTACACCCGCACCACCTGCACGTTGCATGCCCACACGTGCCGCTTCACTGCGCACCGCTGCATCTGAAATCCCAGGCATAATAGCTAATAACAAAGCAAAAATTCTTAAATTCATATCTTCCACCTACATTACGTCTGGTCTTGATTATATCAAAAAAAACATTACTGCGCAAGCACTTAAAAAAAACTTGCAATTTTCAGACCACACCAATAAAATACACACATCGTAATACAGAAAAAAAGGATTTTTTTATGGCAAAAGACGACGTTATTGTTTTTGCTGGCACAGTTGAAGACAAATTACCAAACACCATGTTCCGCGTAAAACTTGAAAACGGTCATGAAATATTGGCAACTGTATGTGGCAAAATGCGCAAGGCACACATCTGGGTAAACGTTGGCGAACGCGTTCGTGTTGAAATGACACCGTACGATCTAAACAAGGGACGCATTACATTCGTAGAACGCAACCACACCCCAACAGAAAACGCAAATTAAAACGATTTGCGTTTTTTATTTTTATTCTTTTTCTTGTCTCCCTGTAAATAATTTGATAAAATAAAAACTACCAAAAGGAATGAAAAGGACCTTATTTCTTATCGCTACGATAATTTGCGGCATCGGCTTGGCCAATGCTGCTGTTCGTGACGCAAATTCACCAAAACGCCCCTTACAACAAGCAAACCAAGCACGACAAACAACACGAGTGGCACGTTCCGCCCCCGCCCGCAGCGCTGTCACAAAATCCGTTCAGACACGAACCGCGGTCACAACACCAGACGACAACCGTAAAATTTCTACACGTCCACAAAGCATACAAAACGAAATAACATCACGCAAACCAATCAATAAACCAACTATTGAAATAAAATCGCGCGCAGCAAGCACACTTACCACACCTGCTTCAAACACGTTTAATGCTGGCTATGCCACATGTCGCGAAGCTTATTTTACCTGTATGGACCAATTTTGCGGTAATCTGGATGACACATACCGCAGATGTATTTGTTCGTCTAAAATATCAGAGGTTCAATCCAGGGAACGTGCACTATCCCAAACATCCGACCAAATCCAGGATTTCAAAACATTTAATATGTACACAATTGACAAATCTGCCGCAGAAGTAAGCGCAATGGTAAATGCATCTGCTGGTGAAATCGCCCAGGAAACAACGCCTGACAAATCAGACAGCGCCGCAACCCTTAGCTCAATTGGTGAAATATTATCAAAAAGTCAATCAAACAACAACGACTCTTTGAATTTTTCAACAAATATCAACACATCATGGAACACATCTGATCTGATTGGCAATAACAATATATCAAACCTAACTGGCGAAGCACTCTATAACACAGTTAACGCGCAATGTCTTGAAATGATATCCAGTATCTGCCCCAACCAAACAACCGTTCAAATGGTGACTGCGGCATACGGTATGTATATTGAAAATGATTGTTCCTTACTAATCAGCAATCTTGATTCGAAAAAGAAAACCGCCAATTCAGAAATCCGCAAAACAGAACGCGAAATGGGCACTGCACGACTTGATAACTACAACACCCACAATTCTTCTGGAATCAACGAATGCCTTGCGCTAATCCGCCAAGACATAACTGCTGAAACCGCTTGCGGTCCAGATTACATTCACTGTCTTGATATAACGGGCAAATACTTAAATTATCAAACAGGTGACCCAATCTATACACCTGATTTTTATGAACTCGCAACCGCCACATCTCTAACTGGTGAAATTTTAGAAAACAACGTAAACAACTCCTTAATCGCACAATTAAACGACAAGAAAATTTTTGCCAAACAAAGCCTTGATACCTGTCGTGACCTATCCGACTATATCTGGGACGAATTTTTAAGACAGGCCATTGCAGAGATACACCAAGAACAACAAAAACGTGTTCGTCAGGTAAAGAACGAATGCCTGGCCACTGTTGTATCCTGCTACGAATATCAGGCCGATCAATTAGCTAACTACTCTGATATCGACACACAAAATTTACTTGGAATGCGGCTTGAGCTTTCTGAATCCATGTGCCAAGACAAACTAAACGCATGCAGTAATTTATACGGTGGTGGCGCACATGGCATGCAAGAACTATTATCCGCAATGCACGATATTGTCAGCGAACAAATCGCAAACAATTGTAAAAGCGCACTTGAAAAGTTTGCAAAAACACTATGCAGTCCACCACAATACGACGTGTTACACTCCTATCCTTTTGAATGCCGCGCCTATGCCCCCGGCAACGAAATATGCGCAACCAAAACAAACTATACAGACGATAAAGTTAATTGCGAAGATTACAACGGCAGCCTATATCAAAAGCTTGCACAACACGCACTTGAAAACTGCGTACGCCCATCAGAATCTTCAAACGGACTTCCCGCATCTGTACTCCAAGACGTAAGCGAGGTAATATCAGACATTCATGTAAAAATGCATTCATTGCTAGCCAGCGAATGCGAAAAATATGACGGAATATGGTTACAATACGACATAAATCCCAAAAAAAGCCACGATAAGAATATGAAATTTTACTCACAAACACCCGCACACGAAAAATGGGGGACATGCGTTGCACAATAAGCAGTATTGCATTACGCAATATTTTGTGATAAAATAATGTAAAACTATAACAGGGACAGGAAATGAAAAAAACATCTATATACCTTTTATTTATGATTATGAATATTATGCCAGCAACCGCCGCAAGTATACCATGGTGGCAACAATCCACTGTTTGTAAAATTAATCCGACGAACTGTTATTCAAATATGACCAATGGTTATTTAAATATAATGGGTGACCCAGAATCGTGGGACGACATCAGTAATTGCTGGGGCTTAAAGATAATATGTCCTGATGCACTGACATCTGGTGAAAATGCACCCCAGGCTATGAAACGCAAAGAAATAGAAAACAGCAATAAAATCAAACCTGACTATGATATTAACAGCTTGTCTGACACACGTGATTGTTTTGGTGTACGCAAGGCAACAACCGATGGCACCAAAGTATATGTAGACGGCAAATTAGTCAACGTATGGTGCAATGGTATACTTGATAACCCTAATGAAATACTTGAAAACGGTGAAATAACATACGGTCCACAACCAACATGCAGAACATTGGCACAAAACAACTTTGCAACCGTTTTGAACGGTAATTGCTATGGAAAATATTACGACCCAAGCCAATATTTCATCGAATGTGGCAGTGGCGAAACACCAACACGCTTTATTGTTCTTAACGGTGCAGATTACAACACACCGCTGAACGGTGCACCAACTACAAAAAGTGCCGCAGAAAAAATATTTAACAATATGTTCCAAAATTCCAAAGAACAAAAATCGAAATATTTTGCTAATTAAAAAAGGGTCGCAAAATTGCGACTCCTTTTTTATACAAAACAAACTAACGTTGTCTTTTTGCTTTCATCAATAAATTTACAAAATTCCTTGCAGCCTTGTTTTTATCCAACTTTGCCTTACGGATTCTAAGAACTGGCACACCCCCCATATAATATTTACTATAATGAAATTTTGGATTTATCCCATTTTTACGAAAGATATCCCTTGCAACACTTACAGAAGCTTCATCAATAAAATAATACCAATACATAATACCATTTTTTGCAATCAGATAATCCATATCATTCGCAATATCTGCCAAGAACTCAACATCATTTTCTGATATTTGTATATCACCAGACCGTACAAACACTGGCGCCAGATTTTTCATATATTCAACCACATATTTCATTTTATCACACCCTTTTTGCAAGGCACAATAATAATATATATAAATAAAAAAACAATAAAAAAACCGCCCAAACGGACGGCATAATTTAAATCCCCAACCTATGTGTTAATTTCAACATAAATATTGATTCATCACCAAAATCGTCTGTATGATTTGGATTCACACGATATATGAATCCAAACACCCCATCTGTAAATGTTCCAAATTTATGTCTATATGTTCCAGACAATCTAAATTCACGTTTCTGTGGCCTAAGTCCCAAAGTCTCGATATGCGTATCATTAATATTCAAAACATACTTCCCATCTTGTTCATCCACAGAATAATCTGCATAAGCATATTTCATCTGTCCACTTGTAATCGCCAGTGGTTGCGACGCGCTAAACTCAAAATTCCCCAATTTCGCTGAAATTGCAAAAGAATTGGACACAACATCAGACAGCCCCATCACAAAATCCCCCAAAGCATCTGATGATGTTTTCGCAAATGTTGTACGCAACTTTAAATTATAATTATCTGCAAAATCATACCCTGCGATAAAATCAACAAACGTTGTATTACCATTTCCCAAATCCAATAAACCATCTGAATACGCCCCCAACAAAGTATCTGTTTCAGCAAGAAACCCAACCGATGTCTTAAGATTTAATCCATAATCTGCCCAGCTAAAATCAAACACCCCACCCTGTGCCAACCCCAATTTTGTTGGCATATACTGCGCTGAAACAGTCGGATCATTTTCCAACAATTCTTCATCCGTAATTACCCCTGAAAACAAACGTGTTCCAACAGTAAAGTTTCCAAAACCATAATTTACATCTGCTGTAATTGCATCGGATGCCAACCCCAGTATCGGATTAACCATCGCATCAAATCTCGACAAATTATCTGTCAGATTTTTTTGATATGTCGCCGCAAATTTCCAATCATCATAATCATAGGATATATTAAACCTGTCCAATCCATTCAATGCATCAAAATAAGGCTTTTCAGAAAATGCCATAGACAATGTAAAATCACCAAGCTGAAATACATCATCCCTTTCAACTGTTTTCAATTCCCCCAGAACATCCCCCATATACAAACCGCGCTTATCCGCCACACCAAATACAAATTCATTCCCCCAAACACGTGGCATAGTCAACTGTCCATCAAGACTTTCCACAACATCAAAGAATGGCGCCCTTACACTTGCCCCACGTAAATTTAGAACGTTCGATGGCCTAAACATAGTACTGCTGGCATTTCGCCAATATGCATTTCCACTTGCCGACACAATTGCATTTCCATCATAATAATAAATAGTATGATTTGGCTTCATTGCCCTGTCTAAATTAATCAACCCATATCCATATACTTTTGCAAACGCATCTAAATACTCTGATGCAGTCAATGCATTATTTGCATCATAATATTCTGGTGGCAACGAATACATATTACGCAAATACGCAGCCAAACTTTCTTGTGTAAATGGCGTACCATCAGAATTAGTCCCCAACAAATGCCCATCTGCCGTCAATGCCAACAGATAAAAGACATCTTTGTTTGACATATAATCGAATGCTGCTTTTACCGATGCCACCGCCCCTGCCGCGGATGCTGTTGCCATCTCTGCCGTTGCACCGGCCGACGCAAAACACCATGGATCAATATTTCCCTGTCCTGT
This sequence comes from Alphaproteobacteria bacterium, assembly GCA_017409215.1. Classification (GTDB taxonomy): domain Bacteria; phylum Pseudomonadota; class Alphaproteobacteria; order Rs-D84; family Rs-D84; genus Enterousia. The sequence goes on along the minus strand of JAFQTD010000026.1, from coordinate 8,695 downwards.
CCCAGCGACCCCGCACTGACGTGAAGAATAAACATCTTCACCATCTTGATATATCGATAAATATAATTTTCCATACTCGTCTGCTGTGCCATTGCCATAATCTTCAATTGAATCCGCTGCAGATGTTCCTTTGGAATGCATAACGGCGACAACTGTCATAAAATTATGTTCCAAATTCGTTCCATATAACAAAGGCGCATAATTTTCAAATGTCGCATCTTTGACCCCCTGCCCCGTACCAAATTTAAAATCCCCTGCTGGCATAACCAGAATTGGCGACTGTCCATTATATGACGTAAACAATGTATTTGCATAACCACCCTGACTGGTCAGGTCATTATTATTTTTATCATAAATCAAATCGATTTGATTTGCATACACATCTGTTGAATTACCCGTCCCCAGCGCAATCAAAGCCGGCATATCAGCAACCGTCTTATAATCACGATTACGCGCAACATCCAGAACTGACAAATTTGCAATCACACCATAATTAGAGGCCGAATCGCTACGCGCCTTGTACAGTGCCTGAAAATTCTTATAATCTGCATCTTGCAAAGTCTTTGATGCATACAAATTACCACCATCAACCATCAAGACCATATCTGCATTATTACCGCCTGTTTTATTTACATAAAAATTTCCATTTGCATCAGAATAAATTGCGATATCTGAAATTTCTGCACAGTCATCTGGATTCTCAGACGTGCACACCCCCTTTAACAATGAACTATCATCTGCAACGGCAAATTCGACACCATTAACAGTAATCGTCGGCTCAGTTATTTCTGTATTCGTTAATGCAGACGATATTTCATAAGTTATATCATCTAAAACAATTTTATCACCCACATCTATTGCATTTGTTTTTCCATCTTGTCCATTCTCAATCGTTCCGATGGCGGCTTCTGATGTTGGATTTTCAACTGCAGCCCATTCTTTACCTGCCCCAGTTCTATAAACCCCCAACTGTCCATACGGCACAAACCCAAAAAAGTCCCCATACGCACGTTCCCCTGCAGCCCAACCTGCGATAATTTTTCCCAACGCACTATCATAGGCATTGGCATACGGATTCATTGCAGTTCCCGCCCCTGACAAATCAAAACCCGTTTTTTCACTTCCCAAAACCCCATTAACAGGATTGTTATAGTTCAAATATTTATCCAATGTAAATATTTCCGAATTTGCGGCTGTACTTAATGCATAGCTAATACCATCTGCACGCGTCGCCGACCCTGTTGGATTTAATCCATTATCTGTGACAATTCTTACCGACACTGGCAAACCACCACCTGCATCATTTTGCATATCCATTGGATTTTTAGTTGCACTTACACGAAAAATTTTCTGTCCCATATATTCGTTTGCAAACGCAGAATACCCATGCATCATCAGCAAATAATTCTGCACTGGCAAATCAATACCATCAGCCAGGAAAGAATTTTTATTTATTCCTGTTTCTGTTTCCATTGTTGGTCTAAAAAAATTAAAATCCAGCTCTCTTATTCCGCCTGCACTTGGATTCCATCCGTCTAAATTTTCTGCGAACACAGTACTGTTTGGATTAATCTTATCGCCATCTTCCAGATACGCCGGTCCATACGGAACAGAAAACAACATACTTGCACCGCCTGTACCACCACCTGATCCACCATCGCCACCTTGGTTTGGTCTATCACCACCCGTTCCACCGGAATTAGAATTTTCATTTCCTGGGTCCAGCACATCTGTCAACAAAAACAAGCCACCTGCAACAACGGCGGCACCCGCCGCCGCCAAAGTCAAAGATTGTGCGGACGACAGTCCACTAAACAAGCCACCGGTACTCTTGGGTCTATTTCTGTTATTATACCTCTTAATCTGGATATCACACCTTGATGCATCTGCACCGTACATTTGCAGAATCTGCGCTGCGCGCAAGTCATTATTCATCAACGCAGTACAAACAATTGACAACCCTGTTGAATCGACAAAGTTAATATTTGCCCCATTATTCACCAGCGCCTGCACCTGCTGAATATCGGCACTTTTTGCCGCCGCCAGCAATTGCGCCGCCATTGTAAAATCACTTGTAGATGCCCTTAGAGTCATTGGCACAAGCATAAGAACGAACAATAAAAATCTGACAAATTTCATTTATACTCTCTCTATATAAATAAATATTAGCACAGCATATATTATTATGTCCAGACAAAAAAAACAAGCCCACAAATTATTGGGGCTTGTTTTATCAAGTCTATAACACCATACAAATTAACGAGTGTTTCCATAGACCGTCACAATACGAAAAGTACATGTGACTGGTTCGCGCACTTCTGCAGCCGGAACAGTATCAACCGCACGAACAGTATCGTTAACACGAACCGAATTATTTCCATTTATTTGCACAACATTATTATCACCAACGATAATATTACCACTATTTGCAGAAGAATTTTCCAAAATCACAGTGGCATTATTTCTGCCAGTCACAACGATATTCCCAGAATTTTCTGATGCGCTGACACGAACAGTTGCATTTCCATTTGAACATGTATCCACCGCCTGCACAACAACCTGTTGGACTGGTTTTGCCTCAGGTTTCTTGGCCTCAGGTTTCTTGGCCACTGCTGGCTTTTTAGCTTTTGGCTTAGAAGACTTCTTTGCTTGTTGCTGTTGCGCCTTCTTATTATTTTCACAATCTTCCAATTGCGCTTTTACGACTTTCAACTTTTTAGTTGTCGCACTCAAAGACTTATTCAATCCAACAATTGAATCATGTTGTTTTTCAACAACCACCTTCAGTTGGCGAATTGTATCAGACTTTGCTTTATCAACAACGAACAAACTATCAATTTTAGCAGCCGCCTGATTTAACTTTTCAGTTGCGTTCGCCATATTTTCAACACTATCTGTGGTTTGCTGTTTCAAATTTTCCAGACGATTGCACTTAGTCACCCCAAACGCAATCAGCCCCGCCACAACAACTGTCGCAGGAACATGAACAAACCACCATTTTTTATCAAACTTTGCCATAAAAAGACTCCTTTTTTTACGATTTATTCCAAATATAGACAAAAGAATGCATTTTGTCAAGCATTTTATTAAAAATACCTTTTGCTTAATTATTATTTTTTTGTTATAATTTTCAAAAACAGAGAGAATATGAAATTACGCAATATTATTTTAATTCCTGCGATACTGCTTGCATATGACGCGTATGGCGCCACAAAATGTTCACGTGCAAACCTGACCAAGTGCCTTGATTCTGTATGTGCGCTGAACGTATCATCAAATCCTGCTGCACGTTGTCAGTATTGCGGCACATCAAACGCGGGTACACCACCCAAAAGCAAAATGCGCAGTGTATCTGCCGGCGCATCTGCAAAATACAACATTTCCGAAAAAGACCTTAAGAAAGCACCATCTGATCCTGGCAAACGTTATGCCTGGGCGACGCAACAATGCATAAAAAAGGTTGCTGGTTGTACTGCTGACGACGTCACCGACGCATACGATTCTCTTATCGAACAATCGTGCAAGGCCGCCGGTGTATCATCACAACTTAGCAAAACGTTAAAAGAAACCAGTAAGAAGAAATCAGAGGCATCATGTACAACAACAATTCAGTCATGCCTAATATCTAACACACATTGCGGTGCTGATTACCGCAATTGCAAATCCGATTCGGATTTTGATAAATTCTTTTCTGGATGCAGTGTTGATGCCGCCGGTTGTGACGATTATGTCTCACCGATTCGTGCAAAACTTCTTTCGAATCGCGACAACGCGGTCAAGAACACAGACGCGGCCTTGACTACACTTACCGAATCGTACCAATCTGCCCGCGCGAAAAAATTAGCCAATGCAAAATCTGGCTGTGCCGACAACAGTGCGCGCGACAACTGTATCAATACAGTATGCGGGCGCAATATGCCAAACAAATGCGATGGTGAATTTGGCGCTGACGAACGCGTTGCAGCGACTGCATTATGCAAATTCTATGACACTGCATGCGCAACTGTTGACTAACAAGGAAAAACGACAAAATGGATACACTGAAACAAAACATTATCAACAAATCAAATCGTCATTTCACAATTCAGTGCTTTGTCGCCTGTATACTGTGCATAGTATTTCAAACCTGCGCATCACACGCAGAAACGATAGAAGACAAAACATCACAATTTGACGACATATTTTCAGAAACACTTTCAGAAAATTCATCTGCCGACAATACACTGGCCGAACAAATTCGTGCCCAGCGCGCAGCATTGGATTCCGCAGACGAAATAAACAACGCAAAGACCCAGACCCAACGTGCCTTGGCTGGCGGTGCGAACGCATGCGATTCGGGCCTGCGCACATGTATGAAAAAGAAATGCGGTGACGATTTTTCAAAATGTGCCGGCGACGGCGACACAATCTGGGGGGACAAGATGGATTCATGCCGTCGCGACCTGCCCTGCACTGGTCACGAATATCAACTGTTGGCGGCTGAAATCAAGGCTGACCGCGATATCAACGCACAATTATCATTGTATAATTCAATTATTGATTGTGGCAACAAATACAATGATTGCATTATAAGCCAATGCGGCACAACATTTACAAAGTGCCTGGGCAAATCCGCCGGGGACAAGGCAATATCCGCATGTGCCAAGATTGCAAAATCCTGTACCGAACAAGACAGTGGCCTGTCCGCCCGCGCGATGGAGGCATTTGGTGCCCTGCGCGAAAATGCAGAAATTATGGTACAACGCGACGAAGAACGCCTGTACGAATTACGTGACAAGATGGCTGAAACCTGCAATCGTTTGGGTGCGGCATTTGACGAACGCACATTGGACTGTGTCTATACTGTAAACTTTTATGCAGGCGAAGACAACACACTATACGCATCGAAAAAACGTTATGCAGGTTCGACCTTTGATTGCACACCGAACTGGTTTGGCATTGACGTCACCACATTTATGGAGAATGCAATGCGTCTGACCCGCGAACAGACATCTGCATCATCTGCGATGTTGGGTTCTGGTTTGGGTATGGCGACTGGCGCAATCACATCTGGCGCGATTGACCGCGCGGTCGACACACACAAGGCCAAGAAAGCATTGAAAAAAGAAGAAAAGAAATTGAAAAAATTAAACAAAGCAGAATGCGCAGCCGAAGGTGGCAAATGGAAGAAAGGCGAATGTGTCGACGATGATGGCGAAACATTTTTTGGGAAACTATTTAACAAAACCAAAACCAAAGAAAAGGAAACGAAAAATAATAATGCTAACACATCAGTTGACAATAATAACAATTCGTCAAATGGGGGGGGGTGAATCCAACAATAAATCTGGAAACGGAAACAATGGGACCGCCGCCTCCTCCGAATCTGGAAGCGGAAACCAACCCGCCTCAGGAGAGTCAATAACAGAAAAGGTTAGAAACACCCCTGCCTTCAACGAAGCAATGAGAGGCGTCACATATACTTCTACAAAAGCGACATCGCAACAAAACGAAAAGGTAACTGAGACAAAAGTGACTAACAAAAATGACGACGATACAAAAAATACACAACCTAAAAGCAACCTGGAAAGGACAAGGAATATACTCAACGCAACAACAGGAATAGATTTATTAAGAAACTTTAACAATACGAACAAATGAACAAACTATTAACAATACTTTCAATTAATCTATTATTAATACCAAACATATGTTTTGGTTTTGACAGCAATTGTTTCTTTAAAGCCGCCGAAGATATCCCAGCAGAATTTATCTATCTCAGCAAAAACTGTCAGGCAAAAATAATCGCCTATGTCGACAAAGACGGCCCCGTAAAGGAACCAATCAAAGGCGATTGCAACAGGGAACCATTTGAATGCAAAGTCGGCGATACATTAAGCAAATGTATGCCATGCGCCGCCAGTTCTGCCTATCTAGATAAGTTTCTTGATTTCAAAGATAAATATACGGAATTATGCCAAGCTAACAAAGAAAACATTCTAGAAACGGCTTGCAATGAAATATTTAGTGTATCAACAAAAAAATCAACACCGACAAAGCAAGCCTATTCCCCAGAATCAATCAGCGCCCCCGTTTTTAATAGTGCAAATTCCACATCTGACTTTTCCAACACACCATCAATGATGTCTACAGACCAAGAAATACAGCGACAATACAAAGAACAAATTGAAGAACCAGCCAATCAAACAATTGATTTATGTGAAAAATCTGGTGGCGACTGGGAAAAAAACACATGCAATTGTGAAAAATATGGCATGGAATACAATAAACAAAAACTTCGTTGCGAACACACTGACATACCATCTCTTGAAAAACGTTCTGCACCACAATTAAAACCAGACTACGTCGCACCACAAAAAAGAGAAGTTCCAGAAATCAAAATGAATGATGCAACCACATTAATTTCCGTATCTGTCGTCGACCATTATGATTCCAACCAAAAAATCAAAGACATTGAAATTTGTTATGAAAACATAGAATCTTGTAAAACGACAACAAAAACAGGCACAATAACATTTACGCATAATCACCTTGCCACCGAGAAAATCAGCCCGAAAATAAGTGTAAAAGACTCCTCTGGTTATCATTGCGACAAACCCATTAATACATCCGACAGTATGAACCTGGGTTTAGACAATTTAATAATGGGTTCCGAAGGCTATCAACAAAAACAAAAAAATAAAATACCTGCAGATAACACTTCCTTTGACTTTGTCGTAAAGTGCAAAAAATTATGCACAGATAAAGATTTGAAAAACGTACCAAATGCAACCGCATGTTATGTACGTGGTAAAAAAGACTATGAAATTCTTCGTTGCGCATCCGACTATACAAACGTAGATAACAAATGCGAACCAATTGCGAAACTGTCTGCAAAAGACAAAAAAATCGACACAACCAGCAATGTAAAGCTAACAAAAACATCCATGCAGGAAGAAAACGAAGCCCTTATAGCAGAGCAAACAGAATTTGACAATCAATATGCCTGCAACAATTCAAAATCAACCCCCAAACCAACTTGGGATGGCACAGAATGCATATGCCCAAACACAGCACATGTATTTAACTATAACAATGGGTTATGCGAAGAATTAAAGACCAGCGATGAATTATGCACTGATTCTGGCGGAAAATGGAAAAAGAACAAAGCAACCTGTGATTGCCCTAAAAACAAAAATTATAATCCGAACACACGAAAATGCGAAGATACCAACGCAGAAGAAATATGCAAACAATCTGGTGGCGATTGGAATGGCAAAAAATGTAAATGCGACAAAAATAAAGGTCTAACCAGGAACAAAGACACAGGCATTTGCGAATGCACCAACACAACATATAAATACAACACAAAATCAAAAAAATGCACAAAGACAGCGCAAGACATTGCCATAGAAAATGAATTCGACCGTCGGAACAGAATCGACAGATTACGCGATGCGTGCAAAAACTCTGGTGGCAGCTACGACCAAATCAATAAAGATATTGCAGATTCATACGTTTGTAAATGTCAAGCTGATCAAAAATACAATACGCAATCTGGATTATGTGAATGCACAGAATCTGGATATATATACAGCGCAACAGAAAATAAATGCATACAACCAAAAATAACTATGGATAACTACAAACAAGCTGAATCAGAAATCAACGACACTGTCGCAGACACAGCCAGCAAAATAAAAACACAATGTCCAGACGACAAAACTGATGCACCGTGTGACAAAAAAGATGACCTAATTCAAAAAATCGAAGAATTAGCCAAAGAGACACTAGAGAAATTAAAAGATCTTGGAAAAGAACAGTATAACTGATATAATAAAAAGAAATAAAAAAATGAAAAAAGTATTCGCACTTCTATTTATACTAACTCTACCAACCACTCTATTGGCTGCTGGTATTAATACTGCACTGAACAGGTCGGACATTAATAAACAACTAGAAGAAAATTTAAGTAGAATTGAAAACGGCCCAGGGGGGGGGGGGGAAAATCTAAGTCTAATCAAACAGATAACCCAAAAGAAAAAAAGCGATTCATAAAAGGAATTTTTAAAAGGAAAGGTACGGAAGAAAAGGAAACAAAGAAACAACAAGCAGATGAAAAAGAGCAAGAACCAACAGTCGAAGTTGAACAAATAGAATCAGAAATAAAAAAACTGACCCAAGAAACAATAGACAAAATAAAGGAATACTGCAAAGAAGAAGAAAATAAAGACGTTTGCGATAAACAAGACGAAACAATAAAAGCTATCAACGAAGCACAGGATAAGGCACTTGAAAAATTAAAAGACATCAAATGAAACACAGATACAAATTTTTATTATTTCTCTTACTTTTCCCGATTGTGGCAAATGCCGACGACGTATCGTCAATTTTAGAAGGGTTTAAGATCAGTCTTTCCAGTGTGCTAGAACAAAACGGATTCACTGAAATCGCTAGCGAGGTCAACGTCACAGCCCAAAATAATGCATCAGGTTCAAACACCTCTAATGACCAAGAAGATGCTGATGAAGACGATGAAGAAGATGATGAAGATACAACGGACATAAGCAAAATAAAGGAAGCGCAAGAGAAAAAGGTTGCCGAACTGCAAGAAAACTATGAAAATATGAAAGAAATTGAAAATTCTTTCGAAAACCGTATGTTGGGCGCAACGGGTATGGCAACAATGGGTATCGGCGGTATGCAATTGGCAACT
>JAFQTD010000025.1 GCA_017409215.1 Alphaproteobacteria bacterium | reverse complement strand
CTATACGTGGGAATGACAACACTTCGTTAAAACTTCTTGTTGCAGGCGGGTTTTGTTAAAAGTTCGGGGTGTGGGTGATGTGTGTTGTTGGTTTTGTTTTCTTTGTTTTAACAATTTTTTGTAAAAAAAATTGTCATTCCATGGCTTGACCATGGAACCTAGGTTATGTATTCCTTATTATCGGCACTACCTGGGTCCTGTGGTCAAGCCACAGGATGACAAAGGTTTAATTTGCAATTTTTGCGGGGCGCGATGCGGGTAGGACAGGCGTATTGGTGTGTGTGTAGGGGGAATAAGTCCCTGCGGGGCAATGGATTCCTGTCTGCGCAGGAATGACGAGTGTGGGGCGGGGCGCGATGCGGGAATGACGACACTTTGTTAAAACTTTAAGGGTGCGTGTTTATCTTGTCGTTTGAACCCATTATATTTTTTATTTCATTTAGGCAGGTTTGGGTCATTTCTGCGCGTGCCGATGATAAGAATTCGCGCGGATTGAAATTGTCTGGTTTTTCACTTAGGGATTTTCTGATTGCTGCAGTAAATGCAAGGCGCAGGTCGCTGTCTACATTTATTTTGCAAATGTTCATCTGTGTTGCGCGACGTAGTTGTGTGTCGTCAATACCACGTGCGCCTGATATTTTTCCGCCAAATTCATTTATTGTTGTTATTAGTTTTTGTGGAATGCTGGATGCGCCATGTAATACCAATGGGAATTGTGGCAGGCGACGCGCAATTTCTGACAATATGTCGAATTGCAGTTCTTCGTCGTCGCGTTTGCGCTTGTATGCGCCATGACTGGTGCCGATAGCGATGGCAAGTGAATCAATATCGGTTGCGTTCACAAACGTTTCGACATCGTCTGGGTTTGTGTATGTTGATGTTGTGCCGAATGTGTTTTCGTCTTCGATTCCGGCAAGTGTGCCCAGTTCGGCTTCGACAGAAACATCGTATTGGTGGGCAAAGTCAACGACGTGCTTTGTTGCGTTGATATTATCAGTCAGGCTTAATTTACTGGCATCAATCATTACAGATGAAAAACCGATTTCGATTGCGTGTTTGCAGATGTTGAAATCCTTGCCATGGTCCAGATGTAATGCGAATCCTTCGGTGGGGGAAATTTTGGCGCCGCGTATCATACCAATTAGCATATCAGAGCCCATATATTTTAATGCAGATTCTGAAACGGCGATTATTACAGGGCTGTGCGCGATGCGGGCGGCATCAATTACGGCGGTAAGAGTTTCCATATTGTATATGTTAAATGCGGGTATCGCGTAATTGTTTGTAAGTGCATCTGCAAAAAGCTGATTTGTGTTTACGAGTCCAAGTTCAGAATATTTCATAGTATGTTGTCCTTTGATTTAGATTATAGCAGATTTTGTTTTTATTGTGTGTAAAATTTTTTTAGGTGAAATTCTTGACATATTGTGTTTTTTTGCAACAATTATTACGAATCGGGGGCGCGATAGAGAAAAAAATTTTTTACACAAAAGGTAAAATAATGAAAAATACTTTGATTGCGTTGTTTGGTTTGGTTGTTCTGGGCGGTTGCGCAGGTTATTATGATTACTACAAGGGTGGTGTTCGCTATACCCAGGATGGTGAAGATTGTGTGTTTTATTCCGCGGAAAGTGGTCGCAGATATTCTGATGATATTCGTTCTTTGGATGCAGATAAAAAGATAGTTTATCGCAATACAGATTGTCGTGATTTGTATGTTCGTGATAATGCAAATGTTGTGTCACGTAATGCACGTCAGATTTTGGCACCTGCGGCAGATGATGTTGTGGTAAAACCAACTTGCAATAAAGTTGTGAAAAAAAGATATGTTTTTGTAAAATAGTTTTAGTCCGCCAAGTGGCGGATTTTTTTATTGTTTGGTGTTGTTTGTTGTGTTATAATGTATAAAAAGTAAAAGGAGATTTTGTATGAAGAAAGTCGGTGTAATTTTATTGTCTATGTTGGTTGTTGTTCCTGTGTTGGCGTCGGAATCATCTGGTGGTTTTGGTGGTGTTATGGATGATGTGGTGTGTGATTTATTGTTGGAATTTGGTAGTGTGTTCAGGATTTTGCGTACGTTGGCATTTGTTGGTGCAGGATTTACGATTGCCGGATGGGCGTGGGGTTGGATTTCGGCAGGTAAAGGTCCTGAAGTCACTAAAGATTTGAAAGATAAGGGAATTGGTTTGTTGGTTGGCTTTGGTGTATTATTTGGTTTGGGTGTTTTGATTGAAATTTTCTTGGGTATGGGTGATGCGAATTGTGAACAAGAATTGGTAGATATGTGGAAATAAAAAACGTGGGAATTTCCCACGTTTTTTTATTGACGTAATTTTGTGTTTGCGTATTTTTTTATAAATTCTGTTTCAATACGATTTAATTCTGATTGCACAGTTGCAATGTTTGTTTTGTGTATATCGTTTTCTGGTTTGGTTCCGGTTGTGTTTATCATTTCGCGTCGTGCATTGGTTAGGTTGTTGTGCATTAATTGTTCGAATTGGTATATGTTGCGACATTTGTTGGGCTGGTTGGCAGTGAATAGTGTGGTGTAAAGCCCATCGATTAGATACCCCATAGAATTGGCGCCCATATAGTCAAGGATGGACGATTTTGTGTCATTGATTCCATGTGTGTATTTCAATGATTGTGGGTACAGATTGTCAAAAAACGATTGTAATTTTTTTGTGTTAAGTGCGGCTGGGGTTCCGTTGAAAGTTTTAATGGTGCCATTAAATCGTTGGTTTAGCTTTGTAAGAATTGCGCGCTGTTGTACGCGTGCGAATTGGTATGAAATGTATCCAAGGTCTTTGAATGTGATGTTTTCTTGGATTATAGGTGACATAAAGTATGTGTATGAAAACATATTGTCTTGGATTGTTTTGGCCAGACACCAGCATGCATAACGGGATAATTGCAAGTCGTTTGCCTTTTTGTATTCGGTTGCGCCCATTTTAAATGTATGTTTTACTTGGACTGTATGGTTGTTAAAGAGGTCTGGGGTGCATGGTGTAAGTTCGATTTTTTTAGCTGATGCTATTTTTGGTTTTACAAGATTTTGTTGTACCATTTTATTCATATCAAGATTATATGTTGGTGCGTATTCGTCGTTGTATATGTTATATATGTCAGAAAAATACCAAAATTCAGAATCTTGTTTCGGGGTGTTGGATTGTATTTCTGGAAATAGACTGAATTGTCCGTCTTGAATAATGTGATGTTTGTTGTTGTTTAGTGAATTAAAGGTTTCTAAATTTTCAAGACGTTTCATTTATTATCCTTTTTTGGTGTGTGGGGTTATTTGTTGTCTTCGATGTTTGCCAGTGAAAATAGTACCGATGATATTAGTGATTGATAGGGTACATGTTGGGTGTCGGCAAGTTCTTTTATCTTGTCCAGAATAGGGCGGGGGATTCGCATATTGATTACGCAATCGGATTTATTAAATGCCTTATATGCGGCATATTCTTTTAGCAAGGTTTCGATATTCATTATGAATAATTGCTGCATTACGTTTGGCATATGCAAACTCCTATACTTTGTACAATACTGCGGTCATTACAATGAACTATACCAATGTAAATACAATTGTCAATACAAATATGTTTACACGTGTAGATACTTGTGTGATGGCGATGGTGTGGGCGTTTGTGTTGTTGTTATTTGGATTTGATTTTTAGATTTCTTGCATATAGAATTAGTGGTAAACGAAAGGATTTTATAATGATGAAAAGGATTTTCGGTGTTTTTATTTTATTGCTGACTGTGGCACAACCTGTTCGTGCCGAATTAAAAGTCGATATTGTTGCGGGTGCGGCGGAGCCAATCGCAATTGCTGTTCAAAAATTTGAAACCACAGATGTTGTTCGAAAAAAAGATGCCGCGACAATTCGTCAGGTGGTCGAAGATGATTTGAAACGTACGGGATTATTTAGAATTGTAAATCACGATGCGTTTCCTGAATATGTCAAAATGAATGAATTGCCAAATTTTCAGTCTTGGGGGGCAATAAAAACGCAGGTCTTGGTTCAGGCAGAGATGTCTGTGGGGGCTGATAATAGGTATAAATTAGATTTCTTTGTTTGGGATATTACAGGTCGTGAACAGATAGAAGCGCAATCGTTAGTGGCGGCTAAGTCTTCGGTACGCAGGTTGGCACACATTATGGCAGATGCGATTTATGAACGTTTGACGGGTGAAGTCGGATATTTTGATACCCAGATTGTATTTATTGCAGAATCTGGGCCAATTGATAACCGCGTAAAACGTATGGCAATTATGGACCAGGATGGTTATGGAATGCGTTATTTATCAGATGAAAACGCATTCGTGATGTCGCCACACTTTTCACCAAATATGCAGACAATTGTTTTCTTGTCTTATTATAATGACGACCCAATGGTTTGGACGTTGGATTTGGATACCGGTGAACAACGCAGATTGGGACAGTTTGGGGGAATGAATTTTGCACCACGATTTTCGCCAGATGGAACAAAGGTTGCAATATCACTGGTGAAAAATGGAATTACACATATTTATGAATATAATATCGAAACCAAAGAATTGCGTCAGTTGACATTTGGGAATTCAATTAATACCAGTCCGTCGTATTCGCCAGATGGTAAAAAAATGGCATTGAATTCAGACCGATCAGGACGGCAGCAGATTTATGTGCTGGATTTGGAAACAGGGGAACTGGAACGTATTACATACGGGGCAGGGCGTTATGCAACACCTGCGTGGTCGCCAGATGGACAATTTATTGCATTTACAAAAATTGCAGATGACACATTCTATATCGGTATTATGAATCCACAGGGTAAAAATGAAAAGATATTGGCGGGTGGCTGGTTTATGGAGGCGCCGTCCTGGGCCCCGGGGTCGCGTCGCTTGGTCTATTATGAAACAGAACGCGCAATAGATGATATCGAACGCATCAGTCATATTCGCAGTGTTGATATTACAGGTCAAAATATCTATGATATTGAATTGCCAGATGGTGTAAATGGTGTTGAGCCAACATGGTCGCCTAAGTTGTTGTAAATAATTTATTTCTAAAAAAGTGCGCAAATAATGCGCACTTATTTTTTTTTTAAAAGTTTTTGTGTTATAATACAGGAAAAAATTGAAAGGATGATGTTGTGTCAACAAAAAAACAGTTAAACAAAAAATCTAAATTTGAAAATACTGCTTGTGAATGTTCAAGTGGTTTGTGGGGAACTTATTGGCGTATTATAAAAAAATTTCCAGTTTACTTTGTTGTAATGTTTTTTGTTGTTGTTGTGAAATATCTGTTAGATACGGTTGCGTTTCCATGGACCAGTAAATGGGCGATTGAAATATACGAAAGTGTTGTGGCAGGTGGATTTTCCACCAAAATTTGGTGGATTGTAATGGTGTATGCTGGGCTGTTTTTTGTTGGTTCTGTTGGGCAGTATTTGTCTCAAAAAGTTTGGCCGCAAATTTCGCGTTTTACAGATTATTTGTTCTTTTCGCGCGCATATAAAAATGATATCGATTTCTTTATTAGTCGGCCGTCTGGACAGATTACAAAACAGTTATCTACGATGGCTGGAAATTTCAAGGCGTTGACTTTGGATTTTTGGACGGGCTTAATTAGTCGTGTTTTGGGTATGTTGTTAATGTCGGTGGGGATTTTCTTGTTAGATTGGCGCTTGGTGTTGTTGGTTGCCTTGGGGGTGGTGTTGCGTACAGGTTGGCGTTTTGTTTGGCAAAGAAAAATTAACAAAAAAATCGAAAAATTGCAAAAAGTGTCTGCGGATATTAATGGTGTTCGTACTGATAGCCTTGGAAATGCAGTAACGGTAAAATTCTTTAGCGCCGTAGATCAAGAAAACCAATTTATTTGGGGTAAACAAGAAGAACAGGTTTCGTTGGAACAAAGTATCGGCAGTCTCAGGCGTGTGCAAGATAGACCGACTATGCTGTTGTGGTATTTGATAAATCTGTCGTTGATATTTGTTAGTTGCTATTTGTTAAGACAGGGAAAGATTACAGTTGCTGATGCGGTGTTTGTTTTTTCTGCAGGTCGTTTGTTGTTAACTCAGTTTGATGGATTGGTCAAATTATTAGTCGATTTTAGCGAGAAAAAAGCTGCTGCTAAATATGCGTTTGCGGATGTTGTTATAAAGCCAGCGGTGCAAGATAAACCAAATGCAAAAAAGATGAAAAAAGTAAGTGGTAAAATTGATTTTAATAACGTTTCGTTTGCATACGGTGCAAAACAAGTCTTGAAAGATTTTAGTTTGAATATCAAGGCTTGTGAAAAAATAGGGGTGGTTGGTTTGTCTGGCGCAGGAAAATCAACTTTGGTTAATCTGTTGTTGCGTGCGTATGATGTGGATTCTGGGACCTTGTATCTTGATGGAACGGATGTGCGTGATGTGACCCAAGATTCCTTGAGACAGCAAATCGCATTGGTGCCACAGGAAACCGATTTGTTTAACAGGACCTTGTTTGATAATATTTTGTATGCAAATCCAAAAGCAACACATAAACAAGTTATTGCGGCGGCAAAAAAAGCAAATATTCACGATTTTATTATGGGGTTGCCAAATGGTTATGATACTATCGTTGGTAATCGTGGGGTTAAATTATCTGGTGGGCAACGCCAGCGTATCGCGATTGCACGCGCGATATTGAAAAATTCACCGATATTAGTGCTGGACGAGGCGACTTCTGCATTGGATTCTGAAAACGAATTGCAGATTCAGTCTGCGCTGCAAAATGTTATGACAGGAAAAACGACTGTTGCGATTGCGCACAGGTTGTCTACGTTGCGTAATATGGATAGAATTATCGTTCTGGAAAAAGGAAAAATTGTCGAAAGTGGAACGCATAAGGATTTGTTAAAATCAGATGGCGTTTACAGAAAATTGTGGGATATGCAAACAGACGGATTTATAAGTGAATAGGTTATTTGGGTTGTTGTTTTTCTTGTGGACGATGCCGCTTTGTGCGGTGCCAGCAGTCGTTGATTATGTTCTGGATGGTGATACTTTTGCTGCCGCAGTAAATGTTGCCCCAGATATTTCAATCACTGTTCGTGTGCGCTTGATTAATGTTGATACCCCAGAATTATCTGGTGAATGTACGGCGGAAATTGAGTTGGCAAATCAAGCAAAACAAATGGTTAAAAATCTGTTGCCGTCTGGCACAGTTGTGGATTTACAAAACATCAAGGATGACAAGTATTTGGGGCGTATTGATGCGAATGTTATCATGCCCGATGGGCGCGATTTAGGCAATGTTTTGGTTCAAAAGGGGTTGGCACGCAAGTATAGCGGTGGTAAACGCTATGGCTGGTGTAAAAATTAAATATAATGGTCTATCTAAACGCGGTGCCGGAAACTCATGTATCTTTTGTACACATCGTTTCCGGCACTGCGTTTATCTAAACCATTCTATTTAATTTTACCGCATTGCAAGGGGCGGTGGGGTGGCTCATGTAGCGTTTGTACACTACGCCACCCCCATTGACTTTATCTAAACCATTCTATTTAATTTTATAAAATTAATCATAATAATCTATCTAAAACCAATCCCGCCAACTTATGTAACTTCTGTACACTGCGTTGTCGGGATTGATTTTATCTAAATCATTCTATTTAATTTTACTGCAGGGGGCGGTGGGCTTATGCGCTGTGGCGGTTGATGGCCGCGGATATTTCATCCAGTGATGCGTTGCATGGCAATAATGGCTCAAACCATACATTGGCCATACCTGGTTTCATTTTACCACGTTTTGGCCAATAAAGACCTGCATCTGTGCCAACTGGTAAAATTGGTAATTTTAATGTGTGCGCCAACAGTAATAATCCGCGTTTTAATGGGATTTGTTGACCTGGCTTTGCGCGGGTGCCTTCGGGGAAAATTACCAGTGTATAACCGTCCAGAACACGTTGTTCAACATCGCTGGCCAGTTTCTTCATATTTGTTTTTCCGCGATTGCGGTTTACCCCCAGCATCCCAGCGCGCCAAAATGCCCAGCCGTAAATTGGTATCCATAATAATTCATGTTTTAAAATAAAGAATGTGTTTGGCATTACTTTGGATATTATGGCAATTTCAAGAATTGACATATGTTTGGCGGCGACAATGGATTTGCCGTCAAGACGTTTGTTCCCATCGGGCATTGCAGGTATGTCTGCGCTGTCGCTGTGTGGATAGTGTACGGTGTATTTTATTCCTGCTATCAGGCGGGCCAGTACTAAAACACCAGCCGCATCAGTAAATACCAGTTTGCGGGACAGTTTTTTTGAAATTAAACCAATCAGTAAAAATGGTGACCATAGTACAAAATAAATTCCAAGTATAATCTTGAATAAATATGTTCTTATCATTTTGTTCGTTCCTTTGTGTTTAACTTTCTTTTATTCCGAACATTGTCACGATGTATTTTATATATTCTGTTGCCCATCGTTCAAGTCTTTTCTGTGGCGGCATTCCATACAGTGTTGCAGGGCAAGATATGATTTCTGTGTTTGGTAATTCGCTGTGAATCAGGTATCGGGCGCGATGTATGTGGTCTTCGGTTGTGATTATAACAATACGATTTAACTGTTTTTCGGTTGTGATTTTTTTGATTGCCAATGCGTTTTGATATGTGGATTTTGATTCTGATTCAATTATCGCAGGTTGTGGTGTGTTGATTTTTTGGTGCGCCCCAGCACCAATAATGTATAAGTCTGTGTTCGGGTATTCTTGGACTTTACGCAGGGCAAATGGTATTCTGCGTTCGTCGCCAGTCAGCACAAATATGCTGTCGTTTGGCAGTATTGTACCGCATTGAATAGGGGTGGTGGCTTTAAATATCATGCCGCCAATAACAAATATACATAGTATTAAAAATGATGGGGTTAATATGCGATACATTTAACTGTTCTTTAATATGTTAATTGTTGTGCGTTTAGTTATCCAAATAGAAAAAATAATTATAGTAATTGGCAGTATTGTTAATAATATCCAGCCAGTGCTGGAAAGACCAAGCATTGCCATCAAACCAATGCGGGCACTGTGCGCAGTCGAAAGTATTACTAATATTATCGGCAGGGCGCATAAATAGCCAATGCTGCATGCGCTTAGACAAATTTTGCCAACGATAATTTGCATCTGGCGGGCGATGAAGTTGTCAGATGCGCCGACTTGATTTAATATTTCAAGTTCGCGCCGGTGCAACATTGCGGTGTTGTGTGCAATATATGATATGCAAAAACCAATTGCGCCAAGTGTTAATATCAAGATTAGGCTGGACATCGCAATCATCTTCCAGCCCGCGCTGGTCGATGTTTTTAGGGCGCGTGCATGGGGCAAGAAACGTGCGTGTTGTGAAAATTCAGGGCCAACTGTTTCAAGGTCAGATTTGGTGGTAAATTCAATTTCCCACATTTGTGGAAGATAGTTTTTTAGAACGCTGTTGCCTGAAATCCAAGGTGACATTAATTCCTGCATTTGTGCGGTTGTAATTTGTTTAACGGTTTTTATTTTGTCAGAATTTTTTGTAATGGTTTCTTGGACTTGTTTTGTCTTTGCGCTGTCCATTAATTGTATTGTGGCATATCTGTCCCATTGAGAGTTCCAACGTATAACACCGGTGCCAATGGATAGCGAAATCCCCAGTGCTAAAACAGATAGAAAGGTTAGCAAGGAAACAATTACTGTCATAAATACAGATTGTTCGTGTACCAGTGAAAATACGGTTGGACGCTTCATAATTATATATTCCCGATGTCGTCAAATTGTTTGGTTAATTCTGTGAAATAATTTTGGCCTTTGGGGCTTTTGCTTGTGTGTTTGGTATCTGGGGTCGGTTGTGTGCCACTGAAACTGATGTGATGGTTTTCAACGGTTATGACTGGATACTTATATGTTTCCATTATCTTTTTACTGTGTGTTGCCAATATGATTGTTGTGCCAAAGGTCTTGTTCATTTGGATAAACAATTCCATTAATCTGGATGCGTTTTCTTCGTCCAGATTACCAGTTGGTTCGTCGGCCAGTAAAATAGATGGCTGAATAATAATTGCGCGTGCAACAGATACGCGTTGTTGTTGACCACCTGATAATTCCATAGGGTTTGAGTTAGCATATTTCCCAAGACCAACCCAATCAAGAACCTTGGCGACAAGTTTTTTTATTTTAGCCTCGGGGATATGGCGAACGCGTAGTGGTAATGCAACGTTGTCAAATACTGTTAAATGTGATAGCAGCGAGTATTCTTGGAATACAATTGCCATTTTTTGACGCAGTTTGTTAATTTCATCCCTGGACATATCATTTGTAATTTTGCCAAACAATTTTATTTGACCGCGTGATGGTTTGTGCAGTTGATAGATTAAGCGCAATAACGTTGTTTTGCCGGCACCAGATGCGCCAGATAAAAAATAAAAACCACCGTTGCTGATGTTGAATGATACATCGGTTAATATTTCAGGGCTGCTGTCATATTTTGCAGCAACATTTGCAAATGATATAGCTGTCTTTTCTTCCATAATGGAAATATAGTAGAAAAAAAACAGATGGTCAAATAAAAATGCCCGCATGGGGCAAATTTTTATTCTTGGGTTGGTGTTTCTGTGGCCACTGTTGTCGTGTTGCGGTTCAATGCCCAAACTTTTTCACCTGTGCCAGGATAAATTGGATTTTCTTTGCCATAAGAAATTGTTTTGATGCGTTCTGATTCAATGCCTTCGCGCATAATTACGTGTGCTGCATTGCCGGCACGTAATGCACCAAGTGCCAAGTTGTAATCAGTTGAGCCACGTTCGTCACAACGACCTTGGAGTGTTATGTTTACATTAGGATTCTTTTTCATATACAAGGCTTGGCCCTTTAGATTTTCGCGTGCTGCGTCGGAAATTTCGGCGGAGTCAAACGCAAAGAAAGCCTGTTGTCCGTCAAGTTCTTTGGGGGTATTAACGCATGCGCCAAGTGTAAGTAATGCTGTGAATATAATGAATTTTTTCATGGCTTCTTTCCTTTTTATTATAACTTAGCAAAAAAAATTTAAACTTGTCAATAAGTATCTTTTTTTGTTTTTTTTGGGTGTCAATTTGTGATATACTATTTGTAGAAATGGAGGATTGTTATCATGAAGAAAATTGTATCTTTTGCGGTCTTGGTGGCACTTACAGCAACGGTTGCAGATGCGGCGCCTAGTCTTTTAAAGCGCACCAATGATGGTGGTTATCAGGTCACGTATGATTATACACAGAAAGAAAAAACTGGTTGGTATGTCGGTGGACGTGCTGAATTAAGTCTGTTAAATTGGGAAAATAAATATTCGTCTGATTTGCCAACAGTTGTCGATGAGTTTGGTTCAGATAAATATTCGTTTGAGCCCGTATTTGGTGGTTCATTGTTTGCAGGTCGTACATTTAATTATTTTTGGCGTGCAGAGGTAGAGGCCGGCTTGATTGGTCAGTTTGCTGATAAAGATATGGGTATTGAATTTAAGTTAACTGTTCCGTATGTAATGTTGAATGGGTATTATGATTTTGTAAACGGGTTATATTTGGGTGCCGGTGTTGGTGTTGCGGTTCCAAAGACGGAATTAGATTGGGCTGGTTTTGATACTGGTAATCGTAGCAAGCGCGCGATATCGCCAATGGGTGCTTTGATGGCTGGGTGGACGTATGAGCTGGATTCTAATTTGGCCTTGGATTTACGCTATCGTTTGGCTGTGTTTGGTGGTACGACACAGGAACGTGTGTTTAGTGATTATGTGTCGGGATTTGATGGGTATTATCTGAAAAACGAAATCGGGTTAGTTCTTGATAATTCTGTTTCGTTGGGAATTAGGTACGAATTTTAATAAAAAAATAGGAAAAATGGTATTGACCCCGATTCGCGGTTTGTGATATACTTGTAAAGTGTAGAGAGAAGATATGAAAATAGGAAATAATACATCAATTTTGTCGATTGTGACGGTTTTGTGTGTTATGGTTTCTGCGCCATTGTGTGCGGCGTCATCTGTGCGTGCATTGGGTGGGACTGGTACGTATAATGGTGCATCCAGCGCCGCCAGTGCCAAGGCATCTGGTGTGGAAAATACAGCGCGTGCGGGGTCGTTGCGTGTTGGTGGGGCGACTGGTGGTACGCGTACGTCGTCTACACGTGGGGCCAGTGCGCCACGTTTGTCAATTGGTAAGTATCTGGGCGGTGCCAGTGTGCTTAATGGTGGTTCGTCTTTGCGACCGGGGCAATCGGGCGGTACAGGTGGTGGCGCTGTCAGTGGTGATAATGGCAAGTTGCAAGAACGTGTTGATGCGCTGGAACAATTTGTTGGTTTTTCTGAAACGGGTAATTCATTGAAGTTGGACGTGGAATCTTTGCGGGCTGATTTGGATGCGATTACTGGCAAGGTGACCGAGGTTTCGTATAAAGACGGATTTTTGACAATCGTACAAAATGGCGAGACGGTGACGGATGTTGAATTAGCAACGGCGGCGGATTTGCAGGCGGCGATTGATTCAATCGTTATCCCCAGTTTGGATGGTTATGCCAAAACGATTGATGTTGAACAAATGTTGGGTTCGGCTGGCTTTATCACGACCGAGCAATTGGTAAAAGCGCAGGAAGAGATAAAGGCCTTGCAATCTGTGTCTGAAAAAATGAATGCTGCGATTGAAAAGTTGCAAGGTGGCACATTGGTTGGGGAAGAATTGCAAAACAAAGTTGCGGATTTGCAGGCGGCGGATGTTGCGTTGCGGGCGGCGATTGATGATTTGAAAACAAAGGTTCCGTCAGATGGTTCTTTTGCAACCGAAGAATTTGTTAATGCCTTGGCGGGGCAATTGCGGGCGGTGGATTCGAATTTAGAATCTGCAATTAAAGAGATTGAAAATTCCAAGGTCGATAGTTCTGCATTTGATAGCGCGATTGATGCTTTGAATAATTCTGTGGCAACATTGGGCCAGGCGGACACGCGTCTGGATGGTTTGATTTTGGCGATGGACCAAAAGTTTGAAAATGTTGCAACCAAGGAAGATTTGGAAAATTTGCGCAGCGAAATTGATGGTATTACTGCAGGCGATGTGGATTTGACGAATTATTATACCATTGCACAAGCGGACCAGAAATTTGCAACAAAGACGGATGTTTCTGAATTGGCGGAAACGGTTGCGTCGAATACTCAGGCGGCAACTGATGCGCAGAATATGGCGAACTTGAATGCGGCTGATATCAAAGAATTGCAAGATGCGGGCTATATTACAGACGCGGCTTTGGCGCCGTATGCAAAGTCTGCTGATTTTGCGACGGTTGCAACAACAGGATCTTATAAGAGTTTGATTGATAAGCCAACAATTCCATCTAGTATTTCTGAATTGGCTGGTGCGGATGTACTGGTTAACCAAGATGACTTGTTGGATCTTCGTACGGATTTAGAGGATAAAATCTCAAAAAAGCAGCAGGCGGGCGAATATATAACTGCAGAAGCGTTGCGCGTTGTTTCTGATGAATTGGCTGCTTTGAAAGCTGATTCTTATACCAAGGCAGAAATTGATAAAAAGATTACTGATGCGGTTACGAATGGTCAGGTTAGTTTAGATGGCTATGCAACGACTGCGGCTTTGACAGAAATGGAAACTGCATTAACCGCGTTGATAGATAAGAAAGTGAATGCGGATGCGTTGGGTGATTTGGCATATAAGGATATGTCAGAGCTGGAAATTGATGCCAGTCAAATTAAAAGTCTTGATGGCAGTGTTATCAAACCTGGGACTGTGACGGCGGATAAACTTGATACTGGTGATGTGTCAACGGGTGAAATGGCAATGTTGATTGTTGGTGCGGATGGTGCACATAACTGGGTATCTGTGACGGTTGATAAATAAGAGATAAAAAAGAAGACAAAAATAAAAACAAAGGAAGGAAAAAATGAAAGTAAAAAATTTAATGTTCTCGGGCTTTGCGGCTGCGATGTTTGCAGGCGTAATCGGGGGGGCAGATGCGGCCACGTATAACTTGGCATCCAAAGACTATGTCGATACAAAGATTACAGATATTGATACTGCGATTGAAAAGAAACAAGATAAGTTGACCGCGGGTACTGGCGTTACGATTGATACGGTTGATGGTGTGACAACCATTGATACGAAAAATGTTCAGATTGGTGGACAAGATGTTTCTGTTGCGGATGCGATTACAAACGTCACAAATGAAATTACAAATATTACGAATGTTCTTGGTGAAATTCCAGATGGTACAACTGTACAGGATGAATTGGACAAGAAAGAAGATGTTGCGAATAAGGTATCTGGCAATTTAACTGCAGATGAATTGAATGGTATGTCCGCAGAAGATAAGTCGAATAAATATCCTTCTATTGGGGCTGCGATGGCGATTGCTACGGCTATGGTAGGCGAGATT
>JAFQTD010000024.1 GCA_017409215.1 Alphaproteobacteria bacterium | reverse complement strand
TTACTGTTGCCTATATACGTTGCTGTTGACACATTTACGACCAGTTCTGTGGGTATACGAATAGATGGCTGTTTTTCTGTGCAGAATGAGAGCGTTTCACCATCAGAATAACATATTATATGACCACACTCGTCTGTTCTATAAACTGTTGCTCCGATATTGAGTAGGCTGTTTATAACTTGTTCATACGGATGGCCATAAGTATTTTCCTTGCCAACGCTTATAACAGCATATTGCGGACGGACTTTATTTAAGAATAACTCTGATGTTCCAGTTTCACTTCCGTGATGTCCAACTTTATACAATGTTGAAGAAATATCATTTTTTGCGCCAATAACATCATGCTGTGCTTCCGACCCTGCGTCACCTGTAAACAAGAACGATGTATCACCATACCCATCTTTTTCTTCCTCTTTGCGAACGGGTGTCGTTTTTGAGGCTTACCTTCAAAACGAATTTCTTTGTTTATTTGTGGTTGGACGTTTTCCAGTAATAGAGTTGGAGGGACGACCATTGTGCAAATTAACATTCGATAGTTCATCAATACTTTTTTTGTTGTGTTCGCTAACCAACTGACCGCAAGCAGCTTTAATGTTGTTGCCTCGAGATTCTCTCAATTTAACTTCTAAGCCGGCCTCCTCTAATCTTGCTTTAAAAGCAACAAGTTGTTGCTTATTAGGACGTTGAATCTTGCCGCACTTTGTTTCGTTATATTGCAACACATTTATTAAAACATTCTTTCCTCTAAACCACCGACCAAGTTGGCGAACATCACAATTTCTATCATTGAACCCAGGGATCAACAAATATGCAATTGTTATTTTGCGATTATGACGTTCTGCATACGATAAAACAGATTCAACTACTTCGTTAACTCCTTGCCCCTTCATATGCGGAATAACAGCATCTCTCGTTCTTTGATCAGTTGCATGCAATGAAAGTGTCAATTGAATTTTTAGATGTTCCTCACGAAGCTTTTTTAATTGATTTAGCGGTCCAACAGTAGATACTGTGATGCCATCTGTAGGAAAATTAAGTCCATTTCTATCCCGTAGTATGTGTATTGATTTTATTAAATTGTCATAATTCAATAGAG
Organism: Alphaproteobacteria bacterium; assembly: GCA_017409215.1. Taxonomy (GTDB): domain Bacteria; phylum Pseudomonadota; class Alphaproteobacteria; order Rs-D84; family Rs-D84; genus Enterousia. Next base: position 443 of record JAFQTD010000024.1, on the reverse strand, counting down.
GCTCGCCCATTCCCATAAAAACGATTCTATTGACTTTTTCTTTTAACAGCACGATTTGTTGAACAATTTCGGCAGGAGTTAGATTTCTAATGAAACCATTACTTCCAGATTCGCAAAATACACAGCCAACTGGACATCCAACCATCGTGCTTACACACACGGTTGTCCCTGTTTTTCGTTTTATACATACAGTTTCAATACAATAGTTGTCTTTCAGTTGAAAAACATACTTGCGAGTATCTCCACCGCTATAAATATCCTTAATCTTAATCGTTTGATTTTGAGACTTAGGCGGAGCTTTATATAATGTTTTAAAAAAACTCTTTGCTCGCTCTTCTCCCATTACAGTAATCATTTCATTAAGAGAATAATTGTAAGGGTTTCCAAAAATATTTTCTTCTGTAAATTGCTTATTAATATTTATATTCATTTTACTTCTCCTT